>LSNO01000098.1 GCA_002082305.1 SAR324 cluster bacterium SAR324-CTD7B | reverse complement strand
TGAGGATTCCAGGGTGCTCCCGCATCCCATGGCCCCAGAAACATCAGGTAAGCCCGCACAGTATCTGTTCCGTATTTTTGCACGAGGTCATCCGGATTGACCACATTGCCACGGCTTTTGGACATTTTTTCGTGGTCCTCACCCAAAATCATTCCCTGATTGAATAAACGTTTTGCGGGTTCACGGAAATCCAGCAGACCCATATCCGCAAGGGCTTTGGTATAGAAACGAAAATACAAAAGGTGCATGGTGGCATGTTCTATTCCACCAGTGTATTGATCAACAGGACACATATTTCTAATTTTTTCTACATCCCATGGCTGATCAGTTTTGGTCAGGGTCTCACCTTTTTTCCAGTAAGGAGCAACATAAGCATAGTAGTACCACGATGAACAGATAAAAGTATCCATCGTGTCAGTTTCTCTTTCAGCATCACCCCCACATTTAGGACACTTTGTTTTCAGAAAACCCTCATGATATTTCAAGGGACTTTCTCCAGTCGGTTTGAATTCAGCATCATCCGGAAGCACAACGGGCAACTCTTCATAAGGTACTTGCTGCATACCGCAGCTTTCGCAATAGACAATCGGAATCGGAGTACCCCACATCCTCTGTCGGCTGATCAACCAGTCGTGCAAACGGAAATTAATCTGACGTTCGCCAAAACCTTCTTTTTGCATCATGTCTGCCACTCTGTTGTAACTTTCAGGCCAAACTGCTCCATCAAAGCTGAGGCTGTTGACCATCACCGAACTTTCTTTCTGTAAAATAGGCTCGCTTAAATCGTCACCATCTGGGATAGAATCAAGCTGTTCCGGAGCAACAATTACCACGGGCGTCGGTAAACCGTATTTTCTCGCAAAATGGAAATCCCGTTCATCATGTCCCGGAACCGCCATGATTGCACCTGTTCCATAGGACGCGAGCACATAATCCGCGATCCAAATCGGTACCGACTCACCGTTCATTGGATTGACCGCAAACGCGCCGGTGAAGACACCGTCTTTTTCCTGACCCTCCGCGGTACGCTCAATTTCGTCTTTCCGTTCAGCTGCACCCTTGTATGCTTTGACAGCCTCTTTCTGTTCAGGAGTTGTAATTTGATCGACCAGAATATGTTCAGGCGCCAAAACGCAAAACGTCATGCCGAAAACGGTGTCCGGACGTGTGGTGAAAACACGGAAGCTCAGGTCAGCAGAATCGGAAATTTTCAGGGCAAACTCCACGCCTTCACTGCGTCCGATCCAGTTTTGCTGCATCGAACGTACTCTCTCCGGCCAGTCCAGTCCTTCGAAATCAAGCAGCTCATCCGCGTATTTCGTAATCCGCAATTTCCACTGATTCAATTTCTTTTTTACTACCGGATTTTGGCAGCGCTCGCAGACACGGTCTTCGCCCCAAACCTGTTCCCGGGCAAGAGTAGTCTGGCAATGGTTGCAAAAATCAACTGGCGCATGTTCACGATATGCTAAATCCTCTTCCATCATCCGCAGAAAAAACCATTGGCTCCACTTGTAATATTCAGGATCGCAGGTTATAACCTCGTTTTTCCAGGCGAACATATTACCCATTGTACGCAACTGTTTTTGCATGCGTTCAATGTTGGCATATGTCCACGATTTTGGATGGATATTATTTTGAATCGCAGCATTTTCCGCAGGCAGACCAAATGAGTCAAAACCAATAGGGAAAAAAACCTCGTTGCCCTGCATTTTCATAAAACGGGCATAGCAATCCGAAGGAGCCATTGCATACCAGTGTCCTATATGCAAATCTCCAGAAGGATAGGGCAGCATGGTCAGCATGTAAAATTTGGGTTTTTCCGAAGCAAAATCAAAGTCCAGCAAACCTTGTTTTTCCCAGTAGTTTTGCCATTTGGTTTCGATTTCTTGCGGAAGGTATTCCTGCATGGTTTTTTCTTGAAGGTTATGAATTTTAGAAATGTATTGAATGACTTAAACGTTTTATTCTGCGTAGAATTGTGGAAAAATACAATCGAAAAGGTAAGATAAGATCAATCAAAGGTGAGGAGTACTGATTGTGCCGGATGCGTCTTTAAGTATTGGTCCCAAACGTTCTACAGTTGACAGTCGGTTAAGTGCATAAAGATGAACACCTTCCACACCTTCCTGGAGCAGTTCTTCAAACTGATTTTCAACATGATCAAAACCGATTTCCCGTGATGCTTCCGGATCGGTTTCGTTTTTGATCAGGGCTTGAGCCAAATCTTCCGGAATACTGACACCGCACATTTCCGACATGTGTTTAGTTGCTTTCCAGTTTGCAGGTGGAAGAATTCCGGCTACCAAAGGAACACTCGCGCCTTCCCTGCGTAGTTGGTCTCTCCAGCGTAAAAAATGAGTGTTTTCCAGAAAAAACTGAGTTACAATAAATTCTGCTCCGGCAGCAATTTTTTCGTGCAAATGTTTGCGGTCATCGTCTTTGTCCGGATTTTCCAAATGGCCTTCGGGATAACCTGCGGCGCCTATTCCAAAATCACTGTGTTCCCGAATTGCAGTAATTAGTTCACTTGCATAATGATAACCGCCTTTTGGCTGAACAAAATGTTTGGTTCCAGCAGTAGGGTCACCACGTAAAGCCATGACGTTTGTTATCTCACTGTTTTTGAGATTGCTAAGAACCACATCAATCTCTTCTACAGTGTGCGCGACACATGTCAAGTGTGCCATGGCCGGAACGTCCAGATCATGATGGATGTGGGCGGCCAGCTCATGCGTATTTTCACGGGATGTTCCGCCGGCACCATAAGTTACAGAAATATAATCTGGGGTACAAGATTTAAAGGCTTCCAAAGTTGTTTTAAGTTTTTCCATACCCTTCGCTGTTTTGGGTGGAAAAATTTCAATTGAAAAAACAAAGTCTTTCTTTTTGTATAGTTCAATCAAGTGCATGGTATACCATTTTTAATATAAAGAATTAGCCGCTTTCAATTCTTCTCATTTGTCATTCCGGGCGAAGCGAAGCATAGACCCGGAATCCAGGGGAAATGTTTCAAAACTTGTATTCAAGCTGATCGGGGATCTGGATCCCGGATCAAGTCCGGGATGACAAAAGAAAAACTTTTTCTTAATCCTTAACTTAGCGATCTTAGTGTCCTTAGTGGCTAAATTCAAAAGGAACCGCAATGATTTTTTTAACTTAGCGTTCTTAGTGTCCTTAGCGGCTATAATTACAATCGTGAATCATACTTGGTGTTCTTAGCGGCTAAAATTTCGAACGTGAATCATAACCCAAAACAGGAGCCAGCCAGCGTTCAACTTCTGACACTGACATTTTTTTGCGACTGGCATAGTCTTCAACTTGATCCCTGTCGATCTTGCCCACTGCAAAATAGCGTGATTCAGGATGCGCGTAATACATCCCGGAAACCGAACTGGCCGGATACATGGAGTTGCTTTCAGTGAGTTTAATCCCGCTGCGTTTTTCGGCATCCAGCAATTCAAACAGGATCGGTTTTTCTGTGTGATCGGGTTGAGCGGGATATCCCGGAGCAGGACGAATTCCCCTGTACTTTTCACTTACCAAATCTTCCAGCTTCAGATTTTCCGCCCGGCCGTAACCCCATTCATTTCGCACCTGTTTGTGCATGTATTCTGCAAGCGCTTCAGCTAAACGGTCCCCAATAGCTTTTACGAGAATTGCATTGTAATCGTCGAGTTGTTTTTCAAAACTTCGGGCAAGTTCTTCCACTTCCGGGCCGGTTGTCAGGGCAAATCCTCCCAAATAATCTGCACGTCCGGAATCTTTGGGTGCGATAAAATCGGACAAAGCCTGATTTGGTTTGTCATCTGCTTTAGCTGTTTGTTGACGTAAAGTGTGGAATGTAGTTTGAAGTTCAGTGCGGGACTCATCGGTGTATATCAGGATATCTTCGCCCTCGCTGTTTGCGGGGAAAAAACCGATTACGGCTTTTGGCTGAAATCTCCGGTTTTCAACAATGTCTCTCAACAGGCTTTGTGCGTCCTCAAAAAGTTTGCTGGCTTCCGTGCCTAATTTTGGATCGGTAAGAATTTTGGGGTAACGTCCTTTCATCTCCCAAGTGTAAAAGAAAGGTGTCCAATCGATGTACTCCATCAGTGTTTCCACTTCAACCTCATAGTCCCGCAATCCAAGAAAGGCCGGCTTGTCAATAGTACAATTATTCCAGTCAATTGGTGTATGGTTCTCTCGTGCGTCTTGAATGGAAAGTAATTTGCGTTCGCTGTTTCGATCCTGATAAGCTTTTCTGCGCCGTTCATGTTCTTGAAGGAGGTCCTCTGCGGCTTGTACTTTTTGGTCAGGATTCAATAATTTTCGGATAACTCCGGCTGCTCTTGACGCATCCGGAACATAGGCCACTGGCTGGTCGTAATGAGGTGCGATTTTGACCGCGGTGTGCACTGGACTCGTGGTTGCGCCGCCGATTAAAAGCGGCAGAGTAAAACCTTGACGTTTCATTTCGCCGGCTACATGCACCATTTCATCCAGTGACGGAGTGATCAATCCTGAAAGACCAATTACATCTGCTTGATGCTCACGTGCTGCTTCCAATATTTTTTCGCAGGGTACCATCACGCCTAAATCAATGACCTCGAAATTGTTACAGCCCAAAACAACACCCACAATATTCTTACCAATATCGTGAACATCACCTTTCACGGTGGCCATCACAATTTTAGGCATGTTAATCACCTCGGAAGATTGTTTCTTTTCTTCCTCCATAAACGGTTCAAGGTAGGCTACTGCCTGCTTCATCACACGTGCGCTTTTCACGACCTGCGGTAAAAACATTTTGCCGTCACCAAAAAGATCCCCCACAACTTTCATACCCGCCATCAAAGGTCCTTCAATAACTTCCAAAGCCAGGTCAAATTTTGTGCGGATTTCTTCGGTGTCAGCTACTATATGTTCAGTTATGCCTCTCACCAAAGCATGAATGATACGTTCTTCAACTGTTCCTTCACGCCATTTTGTGTCCTTTACAATTTTACGTGTACCTTCGGTTTTGTAGCTTTCGGCAAAATCAATCAGTCTTTCAGTGGCGTCTTTTCTACGGTTGAGCAGGACATCTTCGACAAGTTCCAGCAAATCTTTTGGAATTTCCTCGTAGACATCCAGCATGCCGGCGTTAACAATAGCCATGTCGAGACCGGCGTGAATCGCGTGATACAAAAAAGCGGAGTGCATTGCTTCACGGACAGGATTATTACCCCGGAACGAAAAGGAAATGTTGCTCACTCCACCACTGACCAGCGCTCCAGGACAGCGTTCTTTAATTTGTTTTACTGCTTCAATGAAAGCCACCGCATAGTCGTTGTGTTCCTCCATTCCAGTGGCCACAGTCAAAATATTCGGATCAAAAATAATATCGTGCGGCGAAAATCCAACGTTTTCGGTCAGCAGCTGATAGGCTCGACTGCAGACTTCAACTTTTTGTTTGAGTTCTGTTGCCTGACCGGTTTCATCAAAAGCCATCACCACTGCTGCCGCGCCGTACTTGCGAATTTCCCGTGCCTGCATCAAGAAATTTTCCTCGCCTTCCTTGAGGCTGATCGAGTTGACTACGCCTTTGCCCTGAATGCACTTCAATCCTGCTTCAAGCACGGACCATTTTGAACTGTCGATCATAACCGGCACACGCGCAATGTCAGGCTCCACCGCAATCAAATTTAGAAAATGCGTCATTGATTTTTCACCATCCAGCAATCCTTCATCAAAGTTAATATCAATAAAGTTTGCACCGGATTCGACTTGTTGACGGGCGACGGCGAGTCCTGATTCAAAATCGTCATCCAAAATAAGTTTTCGGAACTTGGGTGAACCCATGATATTTGTACGTTCACCGATCATCAAAAATCCGATGTCCGGATTGATGTTCAGCGACTCCAATCCGGAATAAAACGGAATGCCTTCACCAACTATTACAGGTCCGGAATTGCTGTCCGCGGTTTCCCCGAAACGTAGTTTCAACTGCGGATTGAGTTTTCTTGGCGTTAAATCGCAAATTTTAGCGGCCAGCGCCTTGATGTGTGCCGGAGTTGTCCCGCAGCATCCACCCATCAGGTTGGCCCAGCCTTCCTGCGCAAACTCCAACATGATGCCGGCAAACTCTTCTGGAGTTTGTTCGTATTCTCCCATGGCGTTTGGTAATCCTGCATTTGGATAAACAGCAACAGGAAACTCGGAAATATGCGCCATTTCTTCAATAAACGGTCGCATTTCCTTCGCGCCGAGAGCGCAATTGATCCCCAAAAAGAGAGGCTTGGCATGATGAATGGAATTGTAAAAAGCATCTAGAGTCTGTCCAGAAAGCGTACGTCCGGAAGCATCCGTAATTGTAACGGATAGAAAAACAGGCAGGCGGATTCCTTCTTCTTCAAAATAACTTTCCAAAGCATAAATTCCTGCTTTCATATTGAGAGTGTCAAAGCTTGTTTCCAGCAGGAGTATATCGACTCCGCTTTCAATCAGTGCAACCGCTTGTTCTCGGTAGGCTTCTGCAATTTGGTCAAAGGTTACGGCACGGTAAGCAGGATTGTTGACATCCGGAGACATGGAACAGGTACGGTTGGTCGGTCCGATCGAGCCGGCCACAAAAATGGGGTGATCAGACTGAATTTCTTCTGCAGATTTTCCAGACTGAAACTTAGTTACTGCTTTGCGTGCGATTTCTACGGCCGTCCGGTTGATTTCAGCAACGCTTGTTTCCAGGTTGTAGTCAGCCTGTGAGATACGATTTGCGTTAAAAGTGTTGGTTCCAATAATATTTGCACCGGACTCTAAAAACTCTAAATGAATATTTTCAATTACGTCCGGACGTGTAATGGAAAGCAGGTCGTTGTTGCCTTTAAGCGGAGAAGGATGCTCTAGAAAAGAAGAGCCGCGGAAATCATCTTCAGTTAGAGCCTGCTGCTGAATCATCGTGCCCATTGCGCCATCGAACACGATAATTTTCTGTTCCAGCATATTTAAAAGCCTGTCGGCGCTCGGTTTAGTATAATTCATTTTGCTTTAGTATTTTTGTTGCTGATATGCCGAATTATCTCAGTTTTTGTTTTTTCTGGGAAAGTGCATTTTTTTCGTCAATTTTGATGGCGAGCTAAAAAGACCCAAAACCGTTCATTTTATACGGAGCGGAATTTGCGTTAAGATTTTCTGCCCGCAGCAAGAATGATTTGAAATAATTCTTCACGCCGAATGGGTAAGATTTCTGAATGCAGCTGGGTAAATCCTGCTGTCAGTAAGAAATTCAGCAAAGTCTCTTTTTCAAATCCCTGCCACTTGTGACCAAGCTTTTCGAGTACCCAGCCTTCACTGTGTGCGGCTAGTTCCATCACCAGCACCTGCCCTCCCGGACGTAGAATACGGGCTGCTTCTTTAAAACCGCTTTTCGGATCATCAAGGTGATGCAGTGACTGTGAAAAGAAAACTACGTCTAAAGACTCGTCCGGCAGTGACAATTGACTTACATTTTCCGCAATTAAACTAACGTTTTTCAAACCAAGTCTGTCAATACGCTGACGCGCGGAGGCCAGTATCTCCGAATTATAGTCCACACCGATTACCCGTGTGGCAAACTTTGCCATTTCCACTGTCAGCGTTCCGTCTCCGCAGCCGAGGTCAATAATTTCCAGTTTGGAAGATCCTGAGTCAAAGCCGGATTTTCGTTCTCCGTTCTGCCCCAGTAAAATTCCCAGTAGACACGACCAGGCGAACCACGATTGTCCTGGTTCGAGAAGACGCTCATTTAATCCACCGCCGCTGATTTCACGTTGACGTAATACTTCATGTAAACGTACCTGATCGTTGTTTGGGTCTTTCATCGTTGAGAGTTGCTCCTGCAGATAACTCCAAAGCAGGTGGAGTTCACTATCGAGGGATTCTTTTTGTGCCAGTTGATAAAAAGCCCAAATACCTTCTTTGCGCTCCTGCAGCAACTTCATTTTTCGCAAGTGACTCAAATGCCGGGAAATTCCGGATTGGGCCATGCCTAAAATAGTTGTGAGTTCACTGACGTTTAACGGGGTTTGCGCGACTAAAATTAATATCCGGAGACGTGTTTCGTCTCCCAGTAATCTTAAAACTTGGGCAATCATTGACATGATTTTCGGCGATAAAAAGGTCAGAAAGTCTTCCTGTTTCAATTAAATCATCATATATCAATACAATGATTTATATCTTAAAGCAAGCAATAAATTGCCCTTTTCTGCTTTGAAGGTCTATTATT
>LSNO01000097.1 GCA_002082305.1 SAR324 cluster bacterium SAR324-CTD7B | reverse complement strand
AAAAGTTTGAGCTCTCTCAAGGTTTGTAACTTTTGTTGGGTCACAGAAGTCGAAAGTACTGCCGAGGTCATCCTTATTCAGAATCGTACCGATGGTAGCAGGTGTCTGTGGGAATTCGCAGCGTTGAACAGATTCTATACCAGCGCCAACCAGCCAGCGACCGCGCGCCACTGGCATGCCAAATCCGATGTTAGTGATTCTGTCCACCCGAAAACCAAAATCAATTTCAACAGAAACTGGATTACGAACTTGTAAATCAAACTGTGTTTCTATTCCACTGGCCACACCATAAGTCATCACTTCTCCAAAAGGCATGATCAGGTTTAAATCAATTAAATCACGAAAGTGTACGCGCTTGCCCATCAGCAAAGCAACTATATCTGCGGTATTTCCATCTTTAACCAGTTTTCTAATTTCATTAAAATTTGAGACTGAATCATCTGAGATTTCACCTAATATTGGAAAACCAACCAAAATGGTGTCAACACTGGCCAGCCCTGCCGGGTTATAAAAAAGTGCATTTTCGTCAAAACTCAGGGCAATACCCGTATTCCCCATGCCCAGATTACGAACACCTTGAAAGGGGCGGCGCAGCTCACCGGTCTGGGCCTGTAATGTGAAAACTCCTCCCAGGCACAGCAATATTACCGAGACAAACAGATAACGAATGTGGTAGCGTAAACATGACATTGTGACAAATAACGACATTGATAATATGGAATTTACGGTTTAACTCAAATCATCTTTGAGATTGATGCACCCTTTGTGCAAATTATATGTTGCTTAATTTACAGTATATCGTCTAAGACTTAGTAGCTTAAGCCTAATCATTTTCTCTTCACATTTCAATTTTTTATGCCCAGACTATTCGCAGTTGATTCAATGGCAGTGCTTTACCGCGGATATTTTGCCATGATCCGGACGCCACTTATCAATTCAAAAGGTTTGAATACAAGTGGAATCAGGGCTTTTTTAATGCAATTGGTCAAGATCATTGAAGAAGAAAAGCCGGATTATTTAGCAGTTACTTCTGATTCATCGGAGCCCACTTTTCGCCACAAACGATTTCCGGATTACAAAGCAACACGAGAAAAAATGCCGGAAGATCTGGTTGAGCAGCTTCCATATTTACCAAGGCTGGTTGAGGCACTTAATTTGCCATATTTGATTTTGCCAGGATTTGAAGCAGATGATATTGTCGGTACCCTGATGAGGCTTTGTCGGGAAGCTGAAATAGAAGGTGTGATGGTGACCAGTGACAAAGATTACATGCAGTTGGTAACAGATAAAATAGTAATGCTGAATCACCGTAACGAGCGGATAGGGATTCCGGGAGTTCGAGAAAAATTTGGTTGTGCTCCGGAGCAGGTGATTGAAATGCTGGGGCTGATGGGTGATTCTTCGGATAATATCCCGGGTGTGCGTGGTGTTGGAGAAAAAACTGCCATGAAGTTGATTGCAGAATATGGAAACATTCAATCGGTTTATGAAAATTTGGAAAACATAAATGGAAAAAGTCTCAAAGAAAAATTGACTGCAGATCATGAAAATGCACTCTTGTCCAGAGAGCTTGCTACCATTGATTGTCATGTGCCTATTTCGGTCACGCTTGAGGATGTTCATTTGGGTGAAACTGATTTATATGATAATCCGAAATTTTACGCATTACTGGAAGAATTGGAATTCAGAACTCTGCTAAATCGTCTGCATAAAAAAAGGGCAGCAGGAAGCAAAAAACAGGAAGAGGTTAACCTGCGTGAGGATGAAAACAATAAAGAAAAAGGTGAATTTGTAGCGGAAACAGAAGGTGAATGGAATGTGCTTGAAATCAGTTGTTATAAAATTGAAACTGCTGAACAATTCCGGGCTTACATGTCAGAGGTTCCGGAAGGGAAATGCCTGGCCCTTGCCCTGAATACACAAGGCGATCATCAACTTGAATTTCGGCTTTTGGGGCTCGCTCTTTGTGCGAATCAGGATCGAGGCATTTATCTTGATTTGAGAAATGCAGATTCAGAGTCAACTGAGATGTTTGCAGAAGTTAAAAAAATACTGGAGTCTGAGGCTTTCCCAAAGATCTTTCATGGTTTGAAAAAAGCCGTGCAACTTTTTACAAACCTTGGCATCGAGTTAAAGGGAATTGGATCTGATGTCATGCTTGCCGCCCACATCACAGATCCATTGGGAAGACGCTATGACCTGGATTATCTGCTGGGCCGTAAATTGAATCTGCGTCGAAAACCGATAAAATCAGCTGAAAAGTCACCCCCAGAAAATCAGCTTTCGATGTTTGAGGAAGCCGATAAAGAAGAATACATTCTGCATTGTGAAAATTCCTCAATCATATTACGTTTGCACGGACAGCTTGGTGCCCAACTAAAACAAACAGGAATGGAGGGAGCTTTCCGGAATATTGAAATACCTCTTGCAGGAACTCTTGCAAAGCTGGAACTGAATGGTGTAAGGCTTGATGTTGATGGTTTGGCAAAAATTGCACTTGAATTTGATGGCCGTTTGGTTGAGCTTCGTCAAAAAATTATTGATTTGGCCGGAGAAGAATTTAATCCTAACTCCATTGTAGAACTGCAAAAAATTATTTACGAGAAACTGCGTCTGCATGAACGATATAAGGTAAAACCCAAAAAAATAAAGCTGGGCAACCAAATGTCTACAGACGAGGAAACCCTGGAAAAATTAGCTGCAGACGAATTGCCCCGCACAATTTTAGCTTACCGCACTCTCAACAAACTTAAAAACACATATGTAGATCAACTACCAACCTATGTGCATGCTGAAAGCGGCCGAATCCACTCAACTTTTAGGCAGACTGGGACTGCAACAGGACGTCTTTCATCGGAAAATCCAAATCTGCAAAATATTCCTGTCCGTACCAGTGAGGGGCGTCGTATTCGTCGTGCCTTTATAGCGTCGGGAGCAGATAAGATTCTAATTTCAGCAGACTACAGCCAAATCGAATTGCGCGTAGTTGCTCATTATTCAAAGGATCCAACATTTATGGATGCATATCGACGCAACCTTGATATTCATTCGTTGACGGCTTCAGCTATCTTCAGTGTGCCGGAACAAGACGTGACGCGAGAAATGCGTTCTCGAGCGAAAGAAGTTAATTTTGGCCTGATTTACAGAATGGGGCCGGAGCGGCTTTCAGTTGTAACAAAAACTTCCAAAGTTGAAGCAAAAGAATTTATCGAACGTTATTTCCAGAAATACAGTACCATTCATGCCCTCCAGGAAAGATTTTTGGGACAAGCACGTAAAGAGGGTTTTTCAGAAACATTATTCGGGAGAAGACGCTACCTTCCTGAGATAAACGCTAAAGGTCTCTTGAAAAGGATGGCGGAGGGAGCCGCAATCAACACTCCCATCCAGGGTTCTGCTGCAGAAATCATTAAGTTAGCCATGATTGCTGTTGATCAGGGTATTCGGGAAAAACAAATGCAGTCCAGAATGATTCTGACAGTCCACGATGAACTGGTCTTTGATACATTAATAGAAGAGGAAGAAGAACTTTGTGAAATGGTTAAGCATACAATGGAAAATGTAGTTGGACTTGAGGTGCCGCTTCTGGTGGAAATTGGTAAAGGTAAAACATGGATTGATGCACATTGATCTTTGCTTAACTCAATAGTTTTCTGATGAAATTGATTCTGATATTTTCGAAAAATAATAACTAAAAACAATCTATTAGCAAAAAAAATACTAGTTAATTTTCTGCAAAACTACTAAATTTTCACTTGCCTTTATAAAAAGGTCTAGTAAAATTCAAATTTGGTCTATATTTCGTCATTAATAGAAATTGAAAGAAATAACTTCAGATTCAAACAATTTGTAACACTGCATTTCCCGTAGTTTATTGAAAAGGGGGTAACATGAAAAATAATTTGATTCATACAATCGAGTTAAGAAAACCAGTTTATTCTTTCTCAGTACTTAACTGGATATTGATAATTGGAGCAATTGCACTATTCGGTAATAAACTGGAAGCACAGGAGCAGTCAAGCGTTGATCCAGATGCAACGACTGCTGTGGTTAAAATGCTCTTAGTGCCTCCAAATGAGCATAAACTGCATGTTTATGTAAACGACGAAAAATTTATTTACTGGCCCCAGGATAAGCCTATCTTTTTTTGGCTTGGAACTTCCAGTGACGAGAAAGCCGAACTCTTCCCACTATTACATTCTGGTACCACGAACTCAGCTGGACATTGGAAACCAGATGCAGCAAATGAATTGGAAAAATACCGAAGTGACGGGCTTAAACTGGAAATCAGCAGTAATCAGTTTGTTCGCTGGCTGCATCACTACAACAAAAAAGAAACGACGATGCGCTTCATCGCTGACGGAGTTGCTCCAGAAAGTCAGTTGCAATTTGTTTCAAAAAAACGACTAAAGAATATCTATGGTCTGTACTTTTCCGGTGATGCAATCGCAACTTTGAGTGCTACAGATGCATATTCAGGCGTGGAGCAAACCTACCTTTCAGTCAATGGGAAAACATTTTTACCTTCTGATGGAATGAAATTCTCCGAAGAAGGATATTATCTGCTGCGACACTATGCGGTAGACAGGGTGGGAAATACTTCGGAAACTTTACAGACTCGTTTTTACATTGATAAAACACCACCTGTCACAAATTTGAAAATGGTTAATGCCACCAAAAATATTTTTGGTCCAAAATCAACTTTGTCAATACCAAGTCAAGACACACTTTCTGGTGTCCATCTTTCTTACTATAAATGGAATTCAGGAGTGTTTAAAAGGTCTTATAAAAATAGAATATTATTTGAAGGTGTGAAAGAAGGTGCAAATATATTACAGTTTTATACTGAAGACCTAGTAGGTAACACTGAAGGGATTCACAAAGTAACTCTCGGTTTTGATAAAAATGGTCCGGAAGTTTCGCATGAAATAAAAGGTGATCAGTATATTGAAGGTGGAAAAGTTTATTTGTCTTCACGTTCCCAAATATTTCTGAAGGCAGTAGACGAGATGGTTGATATTCAGTCAATTGAATACCAGGTAAATGGTCTTTCATATGGTAACTACGGGATATCTTTTCGACCACCGGTACAAACAGGTGAATTCAAAATGGACTATCAGGGAATCGATATAATTGGTAACAAATCTATTCTTGCTTCAGCAAATTTTGTCGTTGATTCACAAAGTCCAACCACACGGCTTATTACTGATGGAGTGACTTACAGGCGTGGTCCCAATGTAATCTGGGTGAACACAAAAACTCGTATCTCACTGAAAGCATTAGATAATGTCTCTGGAGTTCAGTCAATTTTCTATAAATTTAATGAAAATAAAGAGTTGCTTTATAAAGGTCCATTTACTATTTCAGATGAAGGACGCCACACTTTTCAATACTCATCAGTTGATCATGTCAACAATAAAGAGGTTTTGACACCTGTGCTCCTTGTAGTTGATGATACACCACCAGAAATTAAGGCTGTTTTCAACAGGTCTGCAGTTGGTAGTGAAGGAGGAGATGGAGAAGATAAAATAGACGTGTACCCACTATATACTACACTTTTCCTCAATGCAGATGACAATTCTGCTAAGCTAAAGGGAATTCGTTTTAGTATTAACGGAAGCCCTAAAGAGGCTTATCAGGAAGCTTTGTTGCTGGATAAGCCTGGTAATTATTACGTTATCGTCGAAGCCGAAGACAACCTCGGAAACATTTCTAACAAGAAAATGATTTTTATTGTCAAAGCAGGCTGATATTAAATGTTGGTCAGAAAATTTGGTGCATTATTCTTTCGTTTGAAAATGTTGAAATTAGCTGAATGCTTCTGGCTCCTGCCAGTTTAAATGTCATTTGAATAAACCGGATTTTTGTTTGGAACTGTTTAGTTTTTGATTCAGATCCACAAAGGTTCTTGAAATAAGACCTTTGCGCGTGTGTATGTTTGCAGGTCACTCCTTCCGAAAAATTGTTCAGTGCTTACTTAATGATGCAGTAGTAAAAAGTCCTAAAACCGTGTCATTTCGAGCGAAGCGAAAAATCTTGTTGAAGCAATCACACTAATATCATTAAGATTTCTCCCTACAGTCGAAATGACTGTGAGGATTTCAGACTTATTACAAGACCGTCATTTAATAAACTTTTGAAAATAATTAAGCTTTGTTACAATAAAAAATCCTTTCAGAAAACAATCCACTTTACAGGAGTAAAATCATGGTTACAGCACTTGTATTATTAAATATAGAGCGTCAACAAATTAAATTAATTTCGCAACAACTAGTTGACATGCAGGAAGTCTCAGAGGTCTATTCGGTTGCAGGCAGGTACGATTTAGTGGCGATTGTACGGGTAAAAAACAATCAGCAAATTGCGGACACAATAACAGTAAAATTTGGAGAACTTAATGGAATTACTGCTACAGAAACATTAATTGCTTTCAACACGTTTTCGCGACACGATCTGGAACACATGTTTTCAATCGGAGAGTGAGAACACGTGTCAGACTCAAATCTGCAGCAAAGTATAAAAGTCCGGGATACAATTTCCCGGATGAGTTTCTACGATCCTCCTCTTGAGAATCGTAATCCGGAAGAGCATTTGTTGATGGACTTCAATGAACCTCCGCTTCCTCCTCCCAAAGAAGTTATCGATAAAATAGCTCATTTCCTGAAAAAGCGCGTCCATGCATATCCTGTCTACGGTGATTTTCTTGAGGTGCTGAGTAAATATACCGGTGCCTCCCAAGACAGTTTACTGCTGACAAATGGTTCGGATCAGGCAATAGACGTCATTTTGCGCTGTTTACTGGAAAGTGGTGAGGATGTGGCAATGGTTCAACCTGGATTTGCAATGTTTAAGCAAGTAGCAGGAACAATAGGGTGTCAGGTAGTTGGTCCTTTATTTCCTCCAGATCTTCATTTTCCTCATGAAGAATTGAAAGATGCAGTGAATCCACAGACCCGTTTAATTGTGGTCGTAAATCCAAATAATCCCACTGGAACCTCTGTTTCGCAGGATCAAATTGAGGATTTGCTGAAAACATTTCCTGATGTTCCTGTTCTGGTTGACGAAGCCTATTTCGAATTTACCGGACAAACTTGTGTACCTCTATTACCAAATTATCCAAATTTGATAATAATCCGCACTTTTTCCAAAGCATTGGGTTTGCCAAGTTTGCGTTTGGGCTATGTAATTGCGAGACCGGACTTTATTGTTCATCTCAAAAAAATACGTGGACCTTATGATGTGAACCTGGTTGCAGTTTTAGCTGCGCGGGAACAACTGAATCATCCTGAGCATTGGCAAAGAGTTGTAAGACATCTAATGGATGAGAGTAAACCTGCACTTGAAAAATATTTTGACGAACAGCAGGTCAAATATTATTCAGGAGCAGCCAATTTTATGCTGGTTGAACCCCATAATATTGTCAAAGCAACTACATTTTTGAAGGAAAATAAAATACTTGTCCGGATGATGAGCGCCCCCATTTCCCACACTTTTCGGATGAGTCTCAGGATGATGCCGGATATGCGGCGTTTTATGGAAGTTTACAGCAGGTTTTTAAACTCTTAAACAAACATAGCTGGAATTGGTGGGAAACTTGCATACTTGCTGATCTAATTAAGTGATCTCATGGGAGGCCACTGTTTCCCAAGGATGGGAAAAAATTGCCAGGGACGACAAGCTTTATTCAATGGCCTCCCGTGTACCTGTTTTTGATGCTGATATTCCACTCCGGGAATCAGTCTTTTTCCTCAGCAATCCCTCAAGCTGTTCCAGAAATAATCCGGACAGACTTTACTGTTCTTCAGACTGCAGAAGTTGATTTCAAAAAGAATCAAAAGTTCCTGTTTTTCGTTTTTTTTAGTTTACTCGTGAGTCACGTGTTCTCGTAAAATACTTATATTATTGGCTACGGCTTGTCATTTAGACCTAAAAGAGAGATCTGTCAAAGTGCGGATATCGTATAAGGTCCTTCACATACTTTCGGGATGACACTACAAAACTTGTGACTGTCGAGCAGTTAAAAATTTGCTTTTTTCAATCTGGCATTTTGACAATTAACCAACCGCTTTTGACCTTAAACTTTCAACCGTAAACAGTAAAAACCTGCTCGAGATTTTTTAGACCTTTAAGGATTGCATTCATTTCCGGAGGCACATTTTTATAGTCAAGAGTATTTTCAGGAATATAACTCAACGGTGTTTCCTGCTCACAGAGCCAACCAACAAGTTTCTCATGATTGAGTCTGGAAGCATCTTTGACTTGTATTCTTAAACGGTTTTGTTCATGTTCTATTTTCTCAACTCCATGGAGTTGCCCCCAAAGCCTGACTTCTGCATTCCTAAAAATATTCAGCACTGATTCCGGGAGTATCCCAAAACGATCCTCAACACCGTTACGGAATTCCCACAGCTCTTCCTTTGTCGGTAACGTACCCAACGCTTTGTAGAGCGAAAGGCGGTGACTGGAACTGTGAATATAGGATTCTGGAATGGATTGTTCAATATGATCCAATCTGACCTGAATATCTTCCGGAGCCAAACCTGATTCGGTTTGCAGAAGTTTTTTAACAGCCCGGTCCACCATTTGAGTGTAAAGTTCGAGCCCAACACTTGCGATTTGTCCGGATTGCTCTGAGCCCAGTAAGTTTCCTGCTCCCCGGATTTCCAAATCCCTTGACGCAACTTTAAATCCTGCGCCAAGATCATTGAGATCCTGCAGCACCTGTATACGTTCATGTGCTACTCCGCTTAGTATTTTTTCTGCAGGAACAAGCAGATACGCATAGGCCTGCACATCGCTTCTACCTACTCTTCCACGCAATTGATAGAGCTGGGACAATCCAAAATTTTGTGCGTTATTTATGATGATCGTGTTGGCTCTCGGGATATCAAGTCCGGACTCAATGATTGTAGTTGAGAGCAGTACGTCAAAGCGGCCTTCAATATAATCAAGCATTACTTTTTCCAGATGTTGTTCTCTCATTTGTCCATGTGCGATTGCAATCCGGATGTTGGGAAGAATACTTTCCAGGTAACGTCCATATTCATAAATCGTTTCAACGCGGTTATGTACAACAAAAACTTGTCCCCCCCGGCGAATTTCCCGGCTGACTGATTCCTGAATAATATAATCATTGACCGGCAGCAACCGGGTTCGTATCGCCCTGCGGTCTGCGGGAGGTGTGTTAACCAAACTCAAATCACGAATCCCCATCAGGGACATGTGAAGCGTACGTGGAATTGGAGTTGCCGAAAGCGTGAGTACATCAACTGCCGCTCTGAAACGCTTTATTTTTTCCTTGTGTTTGACCCCAAAGCGCTGCTCCTCATCCACAACCAGCAAACCCAAATCATTGAACTTTACATCTGTCGAAAGCAGGCGGTGCGTACCAATAATAATATCGATTTTTCCTTCAAGGAGACGTTTAAGAATAATTTTTTGTTCTGCATCGGTCCTGAAGCGGCTGATGACCTCAATGATGAATGGTGTATCTTCAAAGCGTTTGACGAACGTTTCGTAATGTTGCTGAGCCAGAATTGTAGTTGGTACCAGGATAGCGACTTGTTTTTCCTGTTGTGCAGCTTTGAATGCACCGCGCATGGCAATTTCAGTTTTTCCAAAACCTACATCGCCACAGACAAGTCGGTCCATTGGCAACTTTGTTTCCATGTCCTCCTTGACAGACCTTATTACTTCCTCCTGATCAGGAGTCTCCTCAAAAGGAAAGCGCAGTTCAAATTCACGCATTTCATGATCATCCGGAGCAAAGGCAAAACCCTTCCGTGCTTTGCGTTCAGCATAAATCTGGGCAAGTTCTTCTGCAATGTCATCTACTGCACGTGCTACTTTTGTACGGGTTTTTTTCCATGCTTTTTCTCCAAGTTTGCTAAGTTTTGGAGCAGTTCCGTCTGCATTGACATACTTCTGTACCAAGTGAAATTTAGCAACAGGCACATAAACTTTTTCTTCACGCGCATAGATGAGCAGCATAAATTCGTTGTTTGAACCTCCTGCAGTAATTTTCTGCAAACCGTGGTAACGCCCAATTCCGTAATCTAAATGAACGACATGATCACCCTCCCGCAAATCATCCAAATTTCCTGCGACCTGCTGAACTTGCGTACGCTGCAACCGTCTACTTCGTTTTTTTTCACCAAAAACCTCTTCCTGAGTCAGTAAAATAAATTGTGTTTGGCCATCTGCATCAAGTCTCCGAAAACCGGAAGAAACATTTCCGCATAAAATCGGGATCTTCTCTTTCAATCCGTCAACAGTGTTGCTTTCCAGCCACTTCGGCCAGGGACAGTCTTTCGCAACTTGTTGCTTTCCCGCAACAGTACTTTCCACACCTAAATCTTCCAGCAACTGCTGAAAATGATCTGCATGTGTTTGGTTTTTTGCGCTTAGAATAATTGGGATCCCTGACTTACTCCAGTCCTGAAGCAGCTGTACCATATGTCCAGCAGCAGAAGTTGCTTTTGAATGTTCAAATCCAGGACGAAGGGACTGATTGTCAGAAAATTGAAGTTGATAAATGGTACGCTCTGATTTTTTATCCGGGACTTTTGATTTTAAATAAACTTGTGCGGATTCTTTGAGACGACTCTCCAGTTCCCTGTGTGTCAAAAATAATGCTTCCGGAGACAGAGTGAGCTTATTTTGCTGTTTACTGAGTTCGTATTCCATAAATACTTCCTGATAAAAATGCTCTGCCCGCTCCGTTATATGATTTTCTTCATCAACCACCAGCAAATATTCTGCAGGAAAATAGTCGAAAAGTGTTTCCAGTTTTGGATAGAAAAGCGGAGAGAGAGATTCAATTCCGGGGAAGCTCTCACATTTCTGCAGACTTTCCTTCAATCGGCGCAAGACTTCCGGAGTGCATTCTTTCCGATATGACGGCAGTGTTTGACGGGCAAAATAAATAGTCTCCTGGTTGAAAAGTATTTCACTGCCAGGAAGTATTTTTAGCGAAGTCAATTCCGCTTCAGCTGTACGCTGAGTTTGAATCTCAAATGGTTTAAGGTACAAAAGTTCTGAATTTTCAGAAAACTCCATCCTCACCGGTTTTTCCTGATTCAGCGGAAAAACGTCCATGATATCTCCGTGAGCACTGAATTCTCCCTGATCTTCAACAACATCCACTTGAATGTATCCGGAATTTAACAATTGTTGCCGGAGTTCCTGCTTTCCACCAACAAAATCGGTGCTCAGAGAAAGAGTGTTTTTTTGGAAAGCGGCACGGGGTAGAAAGCGCTGCATCATCCCGTTTGGAGTTGTAATAAGGACTCGTACCTCTGAATTTAGTAATGCATCAAGTGTTTGAAAACGCTGGGCGACCAGACCTTTGTGCGGAGAAAAATTATCGAAAGGCAGCACATCCCAGAACGGGAAAAAGTGTACACCTTCTTTTCCAAAAAAATAGTAGAGGTCGTTGAGCAGGACTTCTGCAACATCAAAAGACTCACAGACCACAACCAGCGGCATTATTTTTTCTGCAGGCTGTTCAGGTATTTGGCTGAGCATGGAAACTACCAGCGCTTTGCTTGATCCTGAAAGTCCCTGTAATTCAACAACCGTAGAGTCTGTTTTTATTTTCTGTAGAATTTTTTGGAGTGTTGCAGGCATGTCATGGCAAAGAACAAAGACAGGGAACAAAGATCAGGTATGACTGAGAATGTCGAGAATTACGACGTAAACAACAGGATACTCGACATCTTCTTTTATGACTCGGACAATTTCGTAAGCCACATTATCAATAATAAATTGCTCTTCCTCTACAAGAAGCTCTTCTTCAAAATCCATTTGAATGCAATCTTGTTCTCCCAACAAGCCATGGATGTTAACAATGACGGTGGAGGAATTTTCGTCAATCATTTGTTCTGTTCTAGAAGATCCTGAAAGTTCTCTGTGAAATTGGGACTGATTTGAGTTTTGTTATTTTCTAGCAGGAGCAGCACACTTAATGTCACAAATTGACCAACTGGTTCACGATCTGTTTTTGTCTAATTACTTTTTCAACCGAGGCAGTTTGTTTCATGAATTAAATAAGCTCATTGAAATTTAGAATAAGTTGAGACTTGAATCAAGTTTTAATTCCTAAATTCACAAATAATCTGCTTATTTTTTCCAGTTTTGTTTATCTCGAATTACCACTTTTTCCAAGTGTATGATTACATTTATTGCAAGTCAATGACTGAACATTTTATAAAATCTATGTCTGCATTTTTTCTCTAAAGCTTGAATTTCAAGCTTTAGGTTGTCATAATCTAATTACTTATAATTTGCTTTTCCTCAAAAAAAGGAGGCACGAACTGGAACAAAAATAATAAATGAGCGAATCTGCAAAAACCCCAATTTTCACTTTGTCAGAAAAAAGGAGCATTTACAGTTTGAGCGGGGTCCTTTTTTTCAGGATGTTCAGTCTTTTTCTGTTGTTGCCGGTTTTTAGTGTACTTGCAATGGATTTGGAAGGTGCAACTCCTTTTCTGATTGGAGTAGCATTTGGTGCATATGGATTGACACAGGGGTTTCTTCAATTGCCATTTGGAATGTGGAGTGACAGAGCAGGACGGAAACTGGTGATTGTGATTGGTTTGGGATTGTTTATTGCCGGCAATTTCCTTGCGGCTTTTGTGGATTCGATACATTGGATGATTGTGGCCCGTTTTCTTCAAGGCACCGGTGCAATCAGTTCAACTGTATTTGCTTTGATTGCAGATTTAACACGTCCGGAAGTACGTACACGGGCAAACGCGGCGTTAGGTGCGAGCGTCGGAATTGCCTTTGCTCTTGCTTTTGGGGCAGCTCCTTTTTTTGGTGAGTGGCTGGGATTGAACGGTATGTTTTTGATGATTGCGGTTCTTTCGTTGGCGAGTTTGGTTTTGGTACTGACGACTGTCCCAAATCCTGAGACGATAAAACTGCTTCCGCAAAAAGTCTCTTTTTGGAACATGGCAAAGATGGTTTGGAAGGTACCGGCTTTGCGGACGATTAGCTGGGGTGGTTTTGTTTGTGGTGCTGGTCTGTCATCTACATTTTTTCTGATACCAATGATTTTGGTCCAGCACGGTTTTGAACGTGCTGAGATGTGGAAAATATACTTGCCGATGATGCTGGCAGGTGTGGTGGCCATGGTACTGGCAGCAATTTTTGCAGAGGTAAAGAACCGTTTCCGTGAAGTGATGCTTTTTGGAATTGTGCTCCTACTAACATCGCTGGTTTTCATGGGTCTTGGACAGGAGCAGAACCGACTGATATGGTTTGTAGCTGCTCTTTATTTCTTTTTTATGGGCTTTAATGTTTTTGAACCAATTTTCCCTTCTCTCGTCACTCGCAGTACAACTTCAGAAACTAAAGGTACTGCGATGGGAGTATATAATTTCGCACAATTTATCGGTCATTTTGTTGGTGCAACTGTTGCGGGAGCGCTCTATGTCAATAATTATTTAATCTTCATTTTGCTGCTTGCTGTGGCCGAAATTTGGTTTTTCTATTTGACACTTTCATTTCAAAATCCTGAGAAGAAAATTAAGACAAAATGAAGTCCTTTAAAATAAATTAAGCCATCAGGATATTAGGCTGAAGAATTGCTTAAAAACTACAGGCTTAAACTGCTAATACATTAACCTTTTAACTAAAAACAAATAAAATGTCTGTACAACTTAAACCTGTGATCGTTCCATTGCTTCCGATGAGGGAAGAGATTGTCTTTCCCGGAGCCACCGTTCCGTTTTTTGTCGGGCGTCAAGCTTCTATGGATGCATTGGAACGAGCCCTTGCGGGAGATAGAGCAATTTTTGTCGTTACTCAGCGGGATTCTTCAGTTGAAAATCCGGACGAAAACGATTTGTATAAATTTGGAGTTTTGGGTCGGGTACTTCAGGTAATGCGTCTTCCAAACGGCACTGTAAAGGCGCTCTTTGAGGGTAGCCGAAGGGGGAAATTGCTGGCTACTAAATTAGATGAAAAAGAGTTTCTGGCTCAGGTTCAGCCTGTAGATGAAAATGCTTTTGATATTGACCTGGAAAAGTTGAAGAAACAAGCAGAAATGGTGCGTGAATTGTTTAAAAACCACGTGGATCAGCGCAAAATTAAGTTGAGTAAAGAAATTTTAGACTCTTTGGATCAGGTCGATTTCCTGCAGGTGAGTGACAAAGTATCTTCATTGCTGGAAATTCCAGGTGAAAAAAAACAGCAGCTGCTAGAGACGTTGAATCCTGAAACTCGTCTGCAGCAGGTTCTGGATATTTTGAAAGATGAAATGAAAATCGTACAGCTTGAAGATAAATTGAAGAAAGAGGCAACAGATCAGATAAGTGATACCAAGAAAGATGATTTCCTTCAAGATCAGTTACGCAACATCCAAAAAGAACTTGGACAGATGGATGATCCTAAGGCTGAAATGGATGTTTTGGACAAACAGATCATTGATGCAAAAATGCCGGAAGAAGTGGAAAGTGAAGCGAAGAAAGAATTGAAAAAATTGCGGATGATGTCGCCAATGTCATCTGAAGCTAATGTTGTACGTAATTATTTGGAGTGGTTGGTCTCTATGCCATGGCAGGTACGGACCGAAGACAACTTAGATCTTAAACAGGCTGAGAAGATTCTTGATGAAGATCATTATGGACTGGAAAAAGTTAAAGAACGCATTGTTGAATATTTGGCTGTGGCTTCACTCAAAGGAAAATTGAAAGGACCTATTCTTTGCCTGACCGGACCTCCGGGAGTGGGAAAGACTTCCCTGGCCAAATCGGTAGCCCGTGCACTGGGACGTAATTTTGTACGCATCAGTCTGGGAGGTGTTAGAGATGAAGCTGAAATACGCGGTCATCGCCGCACCTATATTGGCGCCATGCCGGGAAAAATCATTCAGTCTATCAAAAAAGCCAAAAGCACTAATCCGGTTTTGCTTATTGATGAAATTGATAAGTTATATCAAAGCAATATCAGCGATCCCTCTGCAGCCATGCTTGAGGTGCTGGATCCGGAACAAAACAACACCTTCGTTGATCACTATTTGGATGTTGAGTACAGTTTGGCAGATGTTCTATTTATCTGCACGGCAAACAGTGTTCAAAATATTACCGGTCCACTGCTGGACCGGATGGAGGTTATCCACTTATCTGGATACACAGAATTGGAAAAACAACATATTGCCACTCAGTTTCTGACTCCACGTCAGCGTAAATTTCATGGTTTGGATGAAAAACAATTGCGGTTCCGAAAATCTGCTATTGAGGAAATTACTCAGGGTTATACCAGGGAAGCAGGTGTACGTAATTTGGAGAGGGAAATAGGTAAAATTTGCAGAAAAATAGTTACACGTCTGGTACGAACCAAAGAAAAGAAAACTACTATAGTGACACCAAAATTAGTGCACGACCTGTTGGGCGTCCCTCAATTTCATCACGATCAGCGGGAAGAAAGAAACGAGGTTGGAGTGTCGATGGGACTTGGAGTTACCCCAATGGGAGGCGAATTGCTCCTCATCGAAGTTGGTTTAATGTCCGGTTCAGGGAAAGTCGTTTTGACTGGTACGCTGGGAGATGTGATGCAGGAATCTGCCAAAGCAGCCTTTTCATATGTTCGCAGTAATGCTGAATATTTGGGTATTGATCCGGAAATATTTTCAAAAACAGATTTGCATGTTCATCTGCCGGAAGGTGCAACTCCCAAGGATGGTCCTTCTGCAGGACTTCCCGTGATGATGGCCATTATCAGCAGCTTTACCAAAATATCTGTACGTTATGACGTGGCGATGACTGGTGAAATTACATTACGCGGTCATGTTACGGAAATTGGTGGTTTGAAAGAAAAACTTATTGCTGCCAAACGGGGACTCATTGAAACAGTTCTTATTCCGGAAGAAAACGAAAAAGATCTTGTGGAAATTCCGGATGAAATCAAGAAAGGTTTGAAAATTAAAGCAGTTAAAAATGTCAAAGAATCTTTGGGTTTGGCTTTAGAAGCTCATCCAAATTTTGTGAAAGATCAACAAAAAATTGTTCCGGACATTTCATGGAATGATACAGCAGAGGTCCAGCATCCTGCCTGACTTTAAACCATATAAAATCTACAGTATATAATTTATAGCATAACTTACTGATATATTAAATGAAAAAAACAGACATCAATTCCGATCTTTATAAAATAAGACACTCTCTGGCACATGTTTTGGCTCAGGCAGTGTTGGAAATCCGTCCTGACGCAAAACTCGGATTTGGTCCGCCGATTGATTCCGGATTTTATTACGATTTTGATTTGACTGAACCGTTGAGTCCTGAAGACTTGCCGATGCTGGAAAAGCGTATGCGTCAAATTATTAAGAAAGGACAGGTTTTTGAGCGCGAAGAACTGGGTCATGATGAAATGGTGGAACGGTTAGACAAAGATAATCAGGGTTACAAAATTGAACAGGTTGAAGATCTTTCTGCACAAAATGAGATTCTCAGTCTTTATCGTAACGGACCGTTTTGGGATTTGTGCGAGGGACCTCATGTGGATTCCACGCGCGATATCCCAAAGAATTGTTTTTCCCTTGATTCATTGGCAGGTGCCTATTGGAAAGGTTCTGAGGAAAACAACATGATGCAAAGGGTTTATGGACTGGCCTTTGAGACAGGAGATGAACTCAAGGAATTTAAAGAAAAGCGTCAACTGGCTATGGAGCGGGATCACAGAAAATTGAACAGCAAACAACATTATTATACCATCAGTGAAGAAGTAGGAAAAGGGTTACCATTGTGGCTGCCAAACGGAACTGTGATTAGAGAAGAATTAGAAAAACTGGCCAAGGAAAAAGAATTTCTGGCAGGATACAAACGGGTTTCCACACCGCATATCAGCAGAGAAGAATTATTCCATACTTCCGGACATTTGCCGTTTTATGAAGACAGTATGTTTCCGCCTATGGAAATGGATGGAGAGCGTTTGTTTCTAAAACCAATGAACTGCCCCCACCATCACATGATCTACAAAGCAGAGCCGAGAAGTTATCGCGATTTACCTTTACGCTTGGCAGAATATGGCACTTGCTATCGCTACGAACAATCCGGTGAACTGGCCGGATTATTGAGGGTTCGCGGCATGACCATGAATGATGCCCATATTTACTGTTCTCCTGAACAGGCTAAAGCAGAATTACTCAATGTTTTGAATCTCCACACTCAATACTATGAACTCTTTGGATTGAAAGATTTCTGGATGCGCCTTTCCTTAGCAGAAAAAGACACTGGAAAATTTGTCGATGAACCGGAACTCTGGCAAAAAGCTGAAACGCTTATTACGGAAGTCATGGAGGAAGTTGGAGTTCCCTATGAAGCAGTGCGAGGGGAAGCCGCATTTTATGGACCGAAAATTGATTTTCAAGTAACCAATGTAATTGGCAGGGAAGAAACTGCTTCAACAAATCAACTTGATTTGGTGATGGGAAAGCGCTTTGGTTTGACTTACATCGCAAGTGACAATCAGGAGCACACACCGATAATTATTCATCGTGCACCTCTGGGAACGCATGAACGATTTGTCGCTTTTTTGATCGAACATTATGGAGGAGCATTCCCAACCTGGCTGGCTCCTCTGCAGGTACGGGTGATTCCTGTGGCATCGGCCTTCAATGATTATGCACATGGTTTGAATGACAGTTTGTATAGTTCGTTTGTGCGTACAGAATTGGATGATTCTCACGATTCATTCAGTAAAAAAATCAGATCTGCTGCTGTTGCTAAAATTCCGAATATTTTGATTGTGGGAGAAAACGAGCAAGCAGGACAAACAGTAACCTGGCAGCGTTACGGAAGTAAGGATCGCAAGACCTTGGCGTTTGATGCTTTTTTAGAGCTTTTGCAGGAAGAAATTCTTAAGCGCCAAGACTGGCGTACCGATGATCAATAAAAAATGTTTGAAAACTGAATTCAATAGATCATGGCTGAAGAAGAAACTGAAGTAACAGTTGATGAAGATGTACCGGAAAATTTTGCTGCACTGATTGCCAGGGATCTGATGGTGATCTTTCAGAAGCAAATGGATCTCGATACTGCATCTGCCGAAGCTGCTGCTTATATTTGGAAAAATACTGGAACCACGGGTAAAGTTGGCTATTTTATTGATGCTACGGAAATGTGGCTGGAAACTCAGTCAGCAGGAGATAAATATGCAGCCTTGAGCTGGTTGGCAATTGCCAACCTAAGTGCCAACAATGAAGATTATGATACATTACTTCACATGATGATTAATTCAATTGTAAAGGGCTATTATAATCTTGAAAAGCCGGATATTGAATACAAGGGGAAAAAATACTCAACTTATACTTCAATTATCAGCAACATATTCATTCGCATGCTAGAACTTAATCCTACTAATGGAGAAATTGCTTCTAATATATTTTCTATTTTCATTCGTAATGAAATGGAATTGTCAGCAAAATCTACGGCTGAGGAAAAAGAAACCGGCAGCAGTATTATTCCCACAGATATGCAGGATCTGTATGATGATGTAATATCTTATATTAGTGATCGGGGGATATTTAAACCAAGTCCTATGTCTGGAACAGAAGAAAACCCGAATGAACATATCCAAAATTTATGTGAAAGACTGCGTTCAACCCGTCGATATGTAATGCAGGAAGTGATTAATGAACGTGCGCTTGAAAAAAGAAAACAGCTTGAACTGGATTTGAAAAACCAGCTTGCTTCCGCGGAGGAAATCGTCTTGGTTGCTCCACAATTTACTGATGGATTGTCACTATTTGTTCAGGAAAAACGTTACAATTTCAAGTACCTTTCTGTTGAAAAAGTCAGAATGACCCTGCAATTGCTGGGCTCGATCACAGGTGCAGTGTATTTTTTGCTGGGTTTCATGGGATATTTGGGTGTACATTGGGTTGACGGATTTGTGGTTTGCCTGGTTATGCTGGCATTAGTAAGAATATTACTTTCCAGGAAACAGTTAAAATTATTTTATCCTACTGATATTAGTAAGGAACTGGAAGAAAGTTCCACTGCGTTCATAAACGTGATGCGAAATATGTCGCAGGAACAGATGGAGCATTTTATGGTGCGTCAAATAAAGTTGGAGCATAATCAAAAATATTTAACAATGGTTCCTGAATATGTTAAATATCTTTATGCCATTATACCTGACCGGAAAAGCATGATGATTTCTGTTGATGAGCTTTCTGAATTAGTGGAGAACTCAGAAATTGAAGTTGCCAAGCAACTGCGCGGGCAGTAAAAAGTTTTGTTAATGAAGCAAAACGATCGTGAAAAGACTGTCGCAACCATGGATTTGATTTCTCTTCGTCTGGGAGAAATTACCGATACGTTATCCTTTATACAGGCGTTCCCCGAAACGCAATTTATTAATGAAGATCCTTATCGGCAGCAACGTCCACTGGTGGAACGCGGAAGCTGCGTATGCGGCTGCAATTGCGCAATTGCTTAAACAGGCTGGGCATTCTGTTTTCGTGCTTACCCGACCGGACTCGCTCAACTCAAAACACCTCAGTGAACGAGGGTTGCGTCTACTGACGCATATCAATCTCAACAGCAAGAATCCCTTCCAGCTTTTACTGGCATACAGGAAACTCAAAAAGTTTCTACTGGAAGAACAGATTGATTTGATCAATCCACATCGCTCGGAAGGTTTCCCTCTATTTGTTTTTGCTGCACGTTCCCTGTCTGCTAATCGTATTGAAAATCCCATTCCGGTTATCAGAACACGCGGCACTACCAGGCCATTGCTTCAGCATTGGCTGAATCGAAAAATGCACATTGATTGGACTGCAAATTACATTACTGCCGGAGAAATAGTTGCAGAGCGATTACTTGATGCAGTTCCAATTTCACCGGAAAAGCTGAAAACAATTTACTATCCGGTTGAATGTCCGGACTTACCTCTGAAGCCGCCAGGAGATTACCGGACTGAATTTGAAATTCCCCAAAAAGCCAAAGTTCTGGCAGTTGTTGGACGTATTCGTCCTGTCAAGGGGCAGCGTATCCTTCTTCAAAGTTTGAGTCAATTACTGACTGAATTTCCTGATTTGGTGTTGCTTATACCGTACCGAGACACAGCCAGCAATGAGCCGGAAATGCAGGCTCTCCATAATGATATCCGCAGATTTAAACTTGAAGCACATGTAAGGCTAATTACAGTGAGAGAGGATATCAGACAGTTAATGGGATTTGCAGATGTCGGGGTTGTAAGTTCAGTGGAATCTGAAGTCATCTGCAGGGTTGCGGTGGAATTCTTTTCAGTGGCTACACCGGTAGTTGCATTCCCGACTGGATGTCTTCCGGAAATAATCCGGCACGGAGAAAATGGATATTTGGCTGAAACACAAACTGCGGAATCGCTGACGGAAGAGTTACGCAAAATTCTGGCAAATCCGGAACTATGTGAACGACTTGGTCAGGGAGCACGTCGTGATGCAGAAACTCGATTCAATCCCCAAATCATGCTCACTGAAACCCTTAAAGTTTTTGAGCAAGCCCTCAATCATTAATATTAACAGTTTTAAGATCAGCAAGCTGTAACTGGCCCGGGAATTAATTAGTATCTGCTGAAAAATAATCTTATCCAAAAATATCATTAAGAAATTATTCGATTCAAGATGTCAATTGCAAGGGGTGTCCGGGAAGAAGCACATCCGTGTAGCGTAGCTAAAACCCGGATTCCAGGGGGGATCCTTTCAATTCTTGAATTCAGCATGATGTGGAATCCGGATCCCGTATCAAGTTCGGTATGACAAGTAGTACACTTGTTATTAAACTATAATTATTTTGAAAAACTCCACAGATAAAGAATTCAGACTTGAGTAATTACTGTATATTATAGAGTATAATTAGTTACGGAGGGATGGGTGAGTGGTTGAAACCGACGGACTTGAAATCCGTTAAGGCTGCAAGGTCTTCGGGGGTTCGAATCCCTCTCCCTCCGCCATATATCAACTATTAGAGCGATATTCATTCAATAAATTATTTCCTCAAAAACTCCTCTCGTTCCACTTACGTTCCAATCATAGAATAATCCTACCTTTCCTTCCTTAAAAAAACAATCTTTATATTCCCGTTTGTTACCTTAGTTAACAACTAAAATAGGTGTTCTTTGAGTCTAATAATATTAGCCATTGGAACAAAAATGGAACATTATCTTCGTTCCAATAAAAATATTAAATAATATCAATAAATAATGAGATAAAACTAACGGACTGTAAATCATGTGTTGCATGTTCTCTTCTTTTAGCCTATAATATCCTTAGTAATCTTAAAGACTCATTTGGAAGGGATAAAATGGCTAGTTTTCATAAGAGAGAGAAGAATGGAAAACCGTCCTATACTGCTAAAATTCGTATAAAGGGACACAAACCTGTTTTCAAAACTTTTGATCGACTTACTGATGCGAGAGATTGGGCAGCTAAGACAGAGACTGAAATAAAAGAGGGTCTGTATAAAAATATAATTGAAGCTCAGCGACATACATTTACAGAATTGGTGGAGCGTTTTAAAAGGGATGTTGTACCAAGAAAGCCAAAGGTTGGAAAAGAGTATGCTAGGCAGCTCGAGTGGTGGAGAACTCATTTAGGCGATCTGACATTAAATAACGTAAGCTCTGCTAGGATTTCAGAACTACGTGATCAATTGGCAAACGGTACAGTAAAGTGGGGAACAAATCTTAAAGAGAAAAAAACTGACAAACGTTCTCATGCTACCGTCAATCGTTATTTAGCCGCATTGTCCTCGGCATTTGGAATAGCAGTAAAAGAATGGCAGTGGATAGATGAGAATCCCATGCGTAGGGTTTCTAAGTTGAAAGAGCCGAGAGGAAGAGTCCGATGTTTAACTGAAGAAGAAAGAGAACGCTTACTTGCTGCATGTAAAGATTCAGTCAATCCTCACCTTTATATGGCTGTTGTTTTAGCCTTAAGTACTGGAGCTCGCCAACAAGAAATTTGGGGTCTCCGATGGTCTGAGGTACATTTAGATAGAGGATTAATCACTTTTACTGAAACAAAGAATGATGAGTTTCGAAGTGTACCACTAGAAGGGCACGCTCGTGAATTGCTTTTAGGACATTCTAAAATCCGAAGAATTGACTCTGACCTAGTATTTCCTTCAAAGAAAAATCCAGTGGTAAGGCATGATTTTAGAGACCCTTGGAACAAAGCTCTTGTAGTAGCAGAGGTTGAGGATTTTAGATGGCATGATCTCAGGCATTCATGTGCCTCTTATCTGGCTATGAATGGAGTCCCAATGCGCACTATTGCAGAGATTTTAGGACATAAAACGCTAGCTATGGTTCATAGATACACGCACCTTAACACAGAGCATTTGACGGAAGCTATAAGCGATATGAATCGTAAATTTGTTGGAAATAGGAGTTGATGTGGATCAAAAAAAGGAAGGGACGTTTATAAAAGATCAAAATTCTTTTTGGGCTCAATCAAATGATGATTTACTTGAATTTCTGAAAGAAGATTTGCAAAAAACTAATTGGGGTAAAGCAATTATTGAAGGAGTGCCTGAAGATAAAGTCTCGATACTACAAAACTGGATCAAGAAAAACAAAGGAAAGATTGAAGGTATTGAGGTAAGCATTAAACCAACATTAACTGGTCTGACTTTAGAGGAAGAAGAACTCTTTGAGAATGAATACAGTTCAATGCTTGCTGTTGACCGAACAAAACTTATTAAAAACAAGATTGAAAGAATTCAAATAAATCTTGCTACAGAATATATAGCTGGAAGTGAACCTCCAAGGGCAGATGCACAGTTGAGGTGGTGGGAGCAGATGCTACAAAAAGCTAAGTCACAAGACAAGATTAACGCTGCCCAACTAGAACGAGAAAATGAGGCTACGAAAGATAACGAAAAAACTGCTAAAAAATTAAAAAAAGCTCAACCTCTGCTAGAAAAGCACTCTAACATCGGGAAAGGGCGTCGTAAACACAACAGTTTATTAAATGATTATATTGATAAGTTTGATAAAGAATTTTCTAAAAACCGAAAAGCAGTGCCTTCCGCAAAAGCTTTAGAATCAGAAATGAAAAAAGACCTTACAAATAATCTGGAAAAGCATAGTTTTGTAATCGAAGTTGTAGACGTAAATGATTGCATTAAGTGGAGAGATGATAAAGGTAATATACAAAGTTCCGCATGGGGAGAAGCAATGCGAGCTAGAATCACTAGAATTAGAAAAAAAAGGAATAAACAATAATTTAAATTTTCTGTACGCCTAAGCTTTAGCCGTCGGGAAATCAGTATTTGAGTGTGTCAAAATTATGGGAACATTGTAGGAATATGTCTTTATTCCTGTGTTTTCATAATTTGTTATCTAAAGGTAAAAATGGACACTCAAATAGACCAAAACCCCTCACAAACTCCAAACACATTAATCCCCCTTCCGACCTTTAAGAAGTCAGGTCGTTGCCCTCTCGAACCATATCACCTGTTATTTCATCACAAGGAAAGTCTTGTTGAATCAGGAGCTTTTATTAAGTTTGGGAAGCGATGGCTTGTGGATGAATTCAAATTCTTTGACTGGTTACGAGAACATGGTGAGAAGGGCTCTCATCATATCTTGTAAACTCTCTAAAACAACGAAACCCCGCAAAAGGCCATAGACCTAGAACAGGGTTTCAATTGCATTTAAACCAGCCCTAGCAGCTGATTTCTTGTGTTTTATTTTAGTCGGTTAAGACAGCAATTACAAGACAGGAGTTTGCTTCAGGGCATAACAAAAAAATAATTATGACTATAATTAATGTAAAAAATCCACCACTGGTAGCACTAACTCTTGAAGAACTATTGCAAAAAGAAATTCCCATACGAAATAATTTGCTATCACCTTGGTTACCAAGTCAAGGACTGTGCATGATCTATTCGTCCAGAGGGCTTGGGAAGACATGGATGGCACTCGCAATAGCTCACGCTGTCGCCTCAAATGATAGTTTCTTATCATGGGAAACAGAATCTCCAGAAGGAGTACTTTACATTGACGGAGAAATGCCAATGGCAGTAATGCAAGAAAGACTTGCTCAAATTGTAACAAGTTCGTCAAAAGAAATTTCTGCACCGTTTAGCATTATCACCCCCGATGCGCAAGAATTTGGCATTCCTGATTTATCAAAAACAGATGGACAGGAACGCATTAACAAATTGATTAGCGACGAAACAAAATTGATTGTTATGGACAACCTTTCCTCTCTAACACGAACAGGAAAAGAAAACGAAGGTGAGAGTTGGCTTCCTGTGCAAGAATGGGCTTTAAGATTACGAAGTCGTGGTAAAACAGTTTTATTCATTCATCATTCTGGTAAGGATGGACAACAAAGAGGTACCAGTAGGCGTGAGGATGTTCTTGATACAGTGATTGCACTCAAAAAACCAGTAGATTACAAACAGCAAGACGGTGCTTGCTTTGAAGTCCATTTTGAAAAAAACAGAGGTCTATACGGTGATGATGTCAAGCCTTTCGAGGTGCGTTTAACATCAAATGCAACAATTGAAGGAATAAAAATGTTTGAATGGACTTGGAAGTCACTTGAGGCTTCAACCTTTGAAAAA
>LSNO01000096.1 GCA_002082305.1 SAR324 cluster bacterium SAR324-CTD7B | reverse complement strand
CGACTTGCATGTGTTAGGCATGCCGCCAGCGTTCGTCCTGAGCCAGGATCAAACTCTCAAGTTATAATCCTATGCTTAATTACTAAAAAATTAACGTCTATCCACCTCTTTGGATGGATAGGAACAGGCTTTCTGTCTCTTCTGATTCCCTTTTCAAAGAACTTGCGTTCAACTCCTGCAAAGCTCATAATATTAATCAATCTTTAAGTTACTGTCAACACTTTATTTTAAATATATTTATTATTTTCATCCGGACAAAATAAAAAAGGATAGCAAATAATGTTTAATTTATCTAAAAACTTAAATAATGGAGCCGGCTTAAAGTATTTTTGTCTGGTGATAATCATTCTCCAAAGTACATTCTTTTTATCAAAAATCAGCAGAGCAGATGCAGATCGGGCTCTTGTTGCTCCCATGTCAGTGTTGGGAAAGGTGTCTGTGCCGGAGCAGCAAATATTATTTAACCGATTACGCGAAAAGTTGAATCAACGTTTTCACATTGTATCGCACAAAGTGTTGGTATTGATTGCAGAAAAAGGAATGAGGAGCATTGACATAGAAGACTGCACCAGCAGCAAATGCGTTAAAAAAGTTCTAAGTTTTATTAGGAATCTGGAGCTACAATTTAAGACAGATAAGATGTTTATGTTTCAACTTGTCCGAAGAGAGAATGTGACTCAGCTGAGTTTAAAATATGCTGCAATGTCAGTTCCTGAAATCACCAGGGAAATAGTAACCCAAACCTGCAGAGAATGCGGTACAGAAAAATTGATTCAAAACGTTGACATTCTTGTTCAAAGGATGTTGCAAAAATTAATGCTTGAAAACGTAGCATTACCGGAAAAGGAGATTAGTCCGTCTAAAAAAGAAATTGCATTACCGGAAAAGGGGACTACTCCGTCTAAAAAAGAAGTTGCGTTACCAGAAAAGGAAATTACCCGGCCTGAAGGAGACGTTACTTCGCGGGAAGAAACGTCTTCACCTTCACCTGAAACAGCAACGCCTTCCGATCTTGCAGAAAAGCAAATTCCAGAACAGCCTGCACCTGATCCGTACATACTGGCTCGTGACTCATACAATCAGCATATCAGCAAATTACTGCTCGACGTAACCTATGCACTTCAAATTTTTCGCAGCGGCATGTTTGTGAAGCTTGAAATCAGCATCGATTCATCCGGAATAGTTGTTGATCAAGAAATAATAAAATCCAGCGGCTCACAGGATTTTGACGATACAACCATGATGACTTTGGAGGAGATTCAGTTTGATCCATTACCTGATGCAATGCTTAAATTCGGCAATTATGCAGTCATTTTGCAAATTCAAAATTCCAGATAATACAAACTTTTTTTAAAGAAATAATACATTAACCATTTTATGTTTTCAGGGTTCCCCGAGACACTACGGCAGTACGGTTTTAAGACGGATGTGCGCACCTTGTTGGATATGTACCGCACCATGGAAATGGGGCTGGTTACCAACCTGGGTTCATTATTTGACGTTTGTCAGCATCTTATCTGCAAATCAAGAAGAGAAATTGCTCCTTATACACTTGCGTTTTGGGATCATTTTCTGGGAATCGATACCACTAACTTTAACACAATTGACGATGCTATCCGCAAATCTTCTGCTTTTGAACACTGGCTAAGTCAAAAGTTGGAAACGGGAAAAATTTCCGGTGAAATCGATTATGAAAAGCTTATTGATCAGTTTTTAAATGAGACACTCCAATCTGATTTACAGGCCAACATACAAAAAGAACTTGATGCCCGAAAGCATCTCGATGATGACAATCCGGATATGGCTGACCGGAAAAGTAATGGTCCTCCTGGAGTATTGCAGGCTACAGACAAAATGGTGGATTACTCCAAAATCTCTCTGGAGGAACTGATTGAACGTATGAAACGAGTGATGGAGCAGCAAAAAACTGCACACAGCGGCGGAGGACACTGGATTGGCAGTCATGGTTTTTCACCATATGGCCACTCCGGACACGGGCTGAACGGAATCCGTGTTGGTGGACCGGCTCATGCCGGGACAGCCCGCAAGGTTCTCGGAGATCCTTCATTTTATCCAGTTGATTTAGATGCTCCAATTACTGATAACAACATGGATGCTGCCCTGCAGGCTTTAAAAAATATTGAGGACATTCATCCGGACAGAAAACTGAATGTGAAGCGTACAGTAGAAGAAACCGGACGTAACGGTGGAATTGTAATCCCTCATTTTTTACGGGAACAGCAGGACCGGACGCAGGTTTTGCTGTTGCTGGACAATGGAGGCAATTCAATGTGGGTTCATGCCCGCAAAGTTCAAATGTTGTTTGCAAAAATTAAACGCCGCTTCCCTCAGGATTTAAAAACTTACTATTTCCACAATGCGATTTACGATCAGGTTTATGAAGACGAGGCCCGTCGCAAACCGGTTACGCTCCGGAAAGTTATGGAGAACAGTCCGGATTATCGGGTTTTCATTGTCGGTGATGCGTACATGGGACCGCATGAGTTGCTTGCACCGTTTGGCTCAATTGAATTTCGGGAAGAATCTTCTACACCAAGTTTGGAAAATTTAAAAACTCTGCATGAACATTTTCCTTTTGTTGTTTGGATTAATCCAACTCCAAAACAATACTGGAACCGAACAATTGCCCCATATGTCCAGCAGGTATTTCAGATGGAGCCTCTTACCATAAACGGAATCCTGGAATCAGCAAAATACATGAATGGGATCAAGCATTTTTAGATTTCAACATCCAGGATAATTTCTTAAAGTGATTTAATCTTTTTTAGTGAACATTTTTTGCATATTTACAGTTCGATGTAATCACATTTTGTGTAAATGATAGAAAGATTCGCTATGAAAAACAGGAGTGCATTTTTTCTGACATTTTTACTAACCTTTTGGACATCCGCCACACAGGCCGGACCTATTGACGGTTGGGGGTTATTTTTGGATGTAGGTCAATTAAAACCGGTTAATGATGACAGTGGAAGAGAGTACCAGGGTTCCAAAATAATCGGAGATCAGATTGACTATCAGTTTGCTTTGGGGGATTCTTTTTCTTTCTCACTTTTCGCTTCAGAAAACATGAACAAAGGAGTATTGCCGGCAAACACAAAATATGGGTATTACAAAGCCGGCATCCTAGGTGCAGAATTTCGGGCATGGATGGGGCCATTATTTATAGGTGTACATGGAGGGCAATATTTTCTGACATGGATTGAATCTTTGAGTTCTTATACAGGACTTAAATGGTCCGGAGGCAGCGGCTGGGGACTTGGTCTCGAAGGAAAATCAGGATGGTCTCTTGGTTGGTACAAGGAAAAAAGTGAAAAAATTGATTTCGATGATTTTCCCGATCAACGAATTGAAGGAGACCGATTCATACTCGGCTACCGCTGGCGTTAATGTAGTTCCTCTTAATTCTGTCAGGGACATGGATTTGGAATTCGGCCGTGTATTTCTTCAATACCTTCCAGCACTTCTGCTGAAAGTTCTAATTCGACGCTGGCGAGGTTTGTATCCAATTGTTTGACAGATGTAGCCCCAAGCAGTACACTCGCCATAAACGGCCTTGTCCGCACAAAAGCCAGTGCCATTTGCGCGGGATCCAAAGCATGCTCCCATGCAAGTTTGACATAATCTCGTGTAGCCTTTATCGCATTTTTTGTCTGGTAACGCTGAAAACGGGAAAACAGAGTTAAACGCGCACGTGCCGGTTTGAGTCCGTCGAGATATTTTCCAGTCAGCATTCCGAAAGCAAGCGGAGAATAAGCCAGCAGCCCAACTGATTCCCGGTACGTAATTTCAGCAAGTCCGGATTCAAAAGTGCGGTTGAGCAGACTATACGGATTCTGAATACTGGCAACTTTTTCCCATCTGTTTTTTTCAGACAGACTGAGGTAACGCATCACGCCCCATGGCGTTTCATTGGAAACTCCGAAAGCCTGCACTTTCCCTTCCTCCCTGAGTTTATTCAGCGTTTCCAGGGTTTCCGGAATTCCTTCATTGTCTGTTTCTGAATTTTCCGAAGGCACAAATCCCCGTTTTCCAAAAATATTAACATTCCGGTCCGGCCAGTGAATCTGATAGAGATCAATTGTTTCAGTTTTTAAACGACTCAAACTGCCTTCAAGAGCTGCTCTGATATTTTTTTTTGTGAGGTGATTTAGTCCATCCCGAATGTAGCTCCCCATTGAACGAGATTCTACAGTGGGTCCAACCACTTTTGTAGCTAAAACAATGCGCTCCCTGCATTTTCGGAGTTTAATCCATTTTCCAACAATCTGTTCCGAAATAGTGAAAGTATTTTCCTTAGGTGGTACCGGATACATTTCGGCTGTATCAAACAGGTTTACACCTGTTGCAAGTGCACAATCCATTTGAGCAAATGCTTCCTCTTCTGAATTCTGTTCACCAAAAGTCATTGTACCAAGTCCGAGACAACTGACTTTTATCCCGGAACTTCCTAGAGCATTTTGTTTCATTTTAAAGATTAATTTGCAGTTCCAGCAGATTATCGCAACCGTTTTTTCGCACGTTTGGCAAGAGATGATTGAGGATAATTTTTTATCAACTCCTTCCACAAAATCTTTTGTTTTTCTACTTCACCAAGATCTTTCATTGCTTGTCCCAAATAATACAAAGCCTGGGGAGTATGCCGACTTTTTGGATATTCGCGAAGAAAAAGTCCGTAATGAGATGCTGCCTGCTTTGAATGACCCTGTGCTAAAAATCCATTTCCGATTGCCATCAGGATGTCACCTTTTAATTTTGTAGCCTTTTTTGCTTTCAAGATATCCTGCAGATGCTCCACCGCCTGATCCGGATTACCTGACTGTAATGAAACTAGTCCCAGAATAATTTTCTCTTGATTGATGGAAAAATTATTTGCAGAAGATTTAGAGGGTTTTTCCTTACTTCCGGATGTTTCCAAACCTTTTTTCAGCTCAGATAGCTGTTTTTCAAGTATCAATGTTTTTTTCTGCAGTTCAATAAATCCTTTTTGTAAAGATTCGAGCAAATCCCGCGGCGGCATAGATTGTTCAATTTCGTTGCTGCGCAGCAGCTGATCTGCTGTCAGTGCCTGCAGTCGATCCAACAATTCTTCCTGCTGTGCCAGGGTTTTCTTTAAAGCAGCCATTTCTTCCGTATTATTTAGCGGAGTTGTTTTATTAGCTCCCGAGGAAGAACAACCCCCAACAAAAAATATGAGAATGATCAAAAATGAAACAATATGTCCCGGTGCTGTTATGGACATAATAAGTCGTTTTACTGTCCGCTTCCGTGACTTCTTGAATGTTGAAATAATTGTTGAAGTTGTTTTCAAATCAATACTGAACATTTATTAATCGTGCGGTAAATTAGGCTATTTACTCCAGACAGGATTTGTCTCGGCGATGTTGGAAGGAGTCTTAGTGACACGAATGGTGCGGCCTCCAAAAGATGAAATATAGTAAAGTTTTGGAACATTTTTCTTTTTTGCGGAGAAAACAATTTGTTTCCCGTTTGGCGCCCAGTCAGGTTTTTCAGAATTAAAACGTCCAAATGTCAGCTGAAGATGACGGCGTGTAGATAAGGTGTATATATAAAGTTGAAAATAACCTTTTTCCTGCCTTTCATAAATCAGTTGTGTTCCATTTGGTGACCATTTTGGAGAACTGTTGAAATTACCTTTAAAAGTCACACGTTCTGTTTTAAGAGTATTTAAATTATGGATATAAATTTGTGGACGGCGTGGACGTGCACTGTCTGAAACAAATGCTATCTTCCTGCCATCCGGAGACATTTGCGGAGAGGTTTCCAGGCTTTTCCAGGCAAAAATCTTATCCAGCTGGGCATTTTCCAAATGATAGTTGTAGATGTCAGCATTACCCTGCTTCATCAACGTCAGCAAAATTGATTCGCCATCCAGATTCCAGCTTGCGCTCAGCGGTTGAAATCCGGAAGGAAATGAAAGAATTTTGGCACGAAGACGTTTTGCAGGCTGAATGGCCAGTTGTGCGCTGGAACGTGTGAGTGTTGTATAAATGATGTTATTACCGTCGAAAGACCAACTTGACAGATTATTGGAACCAAGATTGTATGAAAATCGCTTTAGCACAGTTCCATCAAAACTACTGAGAAATATGTTTTTTCGCCGATTCGTTTTTTGTGCAGTGTAGGAAATTCTGCTGGTGGATACCCCTTCAAATCCTAGCGTGTTTTCTACAAACCAGTCAGCCAGTTTTAGCCCGAGCTTTCTCAAATCCTGATTTGTTCCGACCGGATACAATTCTTTGGAAACAGGAGTTTTTTCTCCTTGGGACCAGAGCATAATTTTTAATAGAAACGGCTTACTTTTTAGCTCCAGATCAAGGTGAAAAATAACCTCTTCGGACTGATCAAACTCTTCTTTTGATTCAGTAATAAACTGAAAATAAAGTACTTTTTCTAAATTAGTTTTGAAAACATTCTGCAAAAATACGACTTCAGGACTGCTCTCTTTTGAAAGTCCGACTTTGACAGGAATGAACTTTGGATTTGTGATTTCGAAATAATCAATGGCGGAAACACTGCCCCCGCAAGTAAGTATGAACAATCCAAACAGCAGAAAAACTAAACCAGCCCGCATGCGTAATTTTAGCTGATAAACATAGTTTGTGGACTTCACTGGAATCTCATTATTTGAAGTTAGCCGGACTGAAGCGGATACCAAATTTGTATGAATCTTCTGGATAGGACTTTGGCAAGGCTGGGAGAAATTGCAAGTTTTTCAGTAAATTTTTCACAGATTTGTACAGTAAAGTATTGCCGGTTTCTGCCTGGTACCATTTTAAAATTCGGCCGTCTTTGTTAATTTCAAACTTAACCACAACGGTATTTGTACTTCCAACCAAATTGATTGGAACTTTCCACTGTTCAGACAAAAACGCTTCAAGTTCCTTACGGTAATTCAACAATTCTACCGCATTTAAATTGGTAGTTCCAATTTTCGCTTTCTGGTTTTGCAGACTAACCGGTTTCAAAAGTGTTAATAGTGAAACCACTTGGCTGGAAAACGGTTTTTTTGAATCTTTGGATACTTTCAGACGTTCAGGAAATTTTTCTATTTGGCTGAGTATGTTATTAAAAGACAGTTTTGGTTTAGATTTTTTCTTTTTGCTGGGAGTAATAATCAGGGGCTTTTTTTGTTGCCTGTAAAAAACAATATCAGGAAAAATCAAAGTAGCAGTTGTCATTTTTGCTGAAGTCTCCGGAGTTGTTTTGCTGACTGTACCAGAGGGCAGTATTTTTTCAGCTAAAAACTGGGACCATTCCTGCCATGGTTGGTCACTCCTGCCGATCATTCCGGGATACCAGTATAGCAAGGCAGATAACAAAAAAAAATGTAATAACAATGAAAACAGGATTCCACCTGAAAAACGCCATTTCAACGTCATAAACCGATCCAACTATTTTTCACCGCTGTGGAACCAGGACAGTCGTGAAGAAAGATTGTGAAAAAAATAATTCTTTTCCATGAAAACTAATTTTGCCTGTCTTGCCGACTCCTGAATGAAAACTTCATCTCCAATTTTAAGCGGCACCTTTTCTTTTCCATCCGCAGAAAGATAAATTTCTTTTTCATGAGTCTGTTCTGATATTACAAGCCTGATTTTGGACTCTCCGGTGACAACCAGATGTCTGGACCTGAAATCATACTCGTTCAAGCCTGCGATGATCATACAACGTAGTTCCGGAATTACAATTGGAGATCCGGCGGCAAGTAAATATGCAGTACTTCCGGTTGCAGTTCCCACGATAACTCCGTCTCCGCGAACACGTCGTATATGCTTCCCGTTGATGCTTAACTCAACTGCGATTAGTCGAGTTGCACCACGGACTACAATTTCATTCACTGCATAGTCAGTTCCAAGAGGATGAAGGCACTCTAGTACTGAACGTTCACTTATTATATAATTCCCGTCAAGTACACTTTGCAGTATATCAGTCAAATCTTCACGGTCTCCCGCAGTCAAAAAACCGACATTACCGAAATTGACTGCCAAAACCGGACACTCCGGAAAAAGACTTAATGCTGCAAGTACGGTCCCATCTCCGCCAAATGAGACAATTAAATCCAAACCGGTCTCACTTTTTTCCCCATCAGCGAGAGAGGTAATTTCAATACCGTGAGGAACAAACCACTCTTGCAACAACTCCGTTACCGGATGTACCAGTTGCTGAGAAAAAATACCGACTTTGCGCAGCTTGATTTTATTTTCGTTCATCACTCTTTATTTGAAAAAAATTACCATGTCTTTACAGTATCTTCGGGCACTTTCGGCTTCCTTGTCAAGTAAAAAACCCCTGCCGGTTGTCTCCTGCATAAATTGATTACAAAAAATTATTAAAATAAATGCTTAAAATCCGGTTTTTTAGTCTCAGACTTGCGTTTCCTGTGTATATATGTGATGATCTACCAGTTAAAACAATAACATTTATTTCAGACAACTATGAATACATTCTTACGTAATATCGGCATCTGGCTTGTGATCGGCCTTGTAATGCTGATGCTCTTTAATCTGGTTGGACCAAGAGAATCAAACGAGAGGGAAATTTCTTTTTCAGAATTTATTTCTCAAATCGAATCCGGTTCTGTGCTGGAAGTTATAATCCGTGGAAGTCAAATTCATGGTGTCAGCGATACAAATGGTTCTTTTCAAACTCAAGTTCCGAATTACCCTGCACTGTTCAAAATATTGGACAGCCATCAAGTACGCGTTAAAGTTGAGCCAACCGATGAAACTAATTTATTTATGGCCATCCTGAACAGTTGGCTTCCTATGATCCTGATCATTGGTATCTGGCTCTTCTTCATGCGTCAGGTCCAGGGTGGAGGAAACCGTGCGATGGGTTTTGGAAAAATCCGCTCACGAATCACCAACACTGAAGATAATCCGATTAAATTTGAAGACGTCCAGGGGATTGATGAGTCACGGGAAGAACTGGAGGAAATTGTAGATTTTCTCAAAGACCCTGGAAAATTTGAACGACTCGGAGGTGAAATACCAAGAGGTGTTTTGCTGATGGGAGAACCTGGAACCGGAAAAACTTTGCTGGCCAAAGCAATTGCGGGAGAAGCTGCCGTACCCTTTTTCAGCATCAGTGGTTCGGATTTTGTGGAAATGTTTGTTGGAGTTGGTGCCAGCAGAGTTCGGGATATGTTTGAGCAAGGTCGTCAAAACGCGCCCTGCATTATTTTCATCGATGAAATAGACGCCGTTGGCGGCAGTCGTGGAACAGGAATGGGTGGCGGAAATGATGAACGCGAGCAGACACTCAACCAATTGCTGGTGGAAATGGATGGCTTTGATGGAATGGAAGGAATCATCGTGATCGCCGCGACAAATCGTCCGGATGTTCTGGATCCGGCGCTTTTACGTCCGGGACGTTTCGACCGACATGTGAGTATCCCTTTGCCTGATGTCAAAGGCAGGGAGGAAATTTTACATATCCACGCAAAAAAAGTGCAAATGGCTGAAGGCGTTGACATGAGCATTATCGCCCGTGGTACTCCCGGATTTTCCGGTGCTGATTTGAAAAACCTGATCAATGAAGCTGCCCTCGGAGGCGCACGCAACAACAAGACCGAACTGAAATTAGCAGATTTTGAATGGGCACGTGATAAAGTGATGATGGGAACGGAGCGACGCTCGATGGTCATGTCGGATAAAGAAAAACGCAATACCGCATACCATGAAGCTGGACACGCACTGGTTTCAGCGCTTCTCCCCAATACTGATCCTATTCACAAAGTAACAATTGTACCTCGTGGAAGATCCCTTGGACTGACCGCTTTTTTACCGAAAAATGATAGTCATTCCTACGATATTGATTTTCTGAGTAACCGCATTACAATTGCCATGGGTGGACGAGCGGCAGAAAAGATTATTTTTGATGAGGTTACGACTGGAGCAAGCAATGACATCCAGCAGGCAACTGACACGATTAGAAATATGATTTGCACCTGGGGCATGAGCAAATCGTTTGGCCCCATTGTTTTTGGGAGCGACAATCAGCATTATGTTTTAGGACGTAGTATCGGAAAAGGTCGTGAGTTTAGTGAAAAGACTGCTACAGAAATTGATGAAGAAATGCGTGCAACCATCAAATTTCACGATGAAAAAGCAAAGAAACTTCTTCGAGATAATAT
>LSNO01000095.1 GCA_002082305.1 SAR324 cluster bacterium SAR324-CTD7B | reverse complement strand
GAAGTCAATGAAGGAATATATACCGCAATTTCATTTTTGCTGGGCTGCGTCATTTCGATTGTTTCAGGCTTTATCGGCATGCGGATTGCGACCATCGGGAATGCCCGTACCACCACGGCAGCAAAGAGTTCCATTGCAGAAGCTTTTAAAGTTGCGCTGAATTCCGGTGCAGTAATGGGCTTTGGTCTGGTCGGTCTGGGAGTACTTGGTCTGATCGCAATTTATCTGTTGCTTAAGTTCCTGTTGCCGGAGATTGAACCACACATTTTGATGGAAGTCCTGGCAGGTTTTGGTCTGGGCGGTTCTTCCATTGCACTTTTCGGACGTGTAAGCGGAGGTATCTTTACTAAAGCTGCAGACGTTGGTGCAGACCTTGTCGGCAAAGTTGAACAGGGTATTCCGGAAGACGACCCCCGCAATCCTGCTGTGATTGCAGATAATGTTGGAGACAATGTCGGTGATGTTGCTGGAATGGGTGCAGACTTGTTTGGTTCATTGGCAGAAAGCACCTGTGCAGCACTGGTGATTGGAGCCGTAGCATTTGCGACAAACCTGGAAGCACTGCTCTTTCCGATTCTCATTTCCGCTGTCGGTATTCCGGCCAGTTTATTGACTATGTTCAGCGCACGTGTCAGCGAAGAAAAAGACGTGGCTCCAGTTTTAAAAAGACTCTTGATCATTTCCACAGTTCTGAGTGCAATCGCCGTCTTTTTTGTCACGATGTGGGCACTCCCGGAATCTTTTGTAATCGGCGGCCAGCTTTACACCAACATGGGTATTTATTTCTGTTTCTTGAGCGGTTCAATCGCCGGTTTACTGGTGGGACTGCTGACTGAATACTACACCTCCCACGATTTTAAACCAGTACGTGAAGTTGCCAAAGCCTCTGAAACCGGAGCGGCAACAAACATTATTTTCGGACTGGCCCTTGGATATCACAGTGCTACCGGTTCCATTTTACTGTTAGCAGCAAGTATCTACGCATCATTCACACTAGGTGGAATGTACGGTGTTGCCGTTGCAGCGTTAGGCATGCTGAGTACTTTGGTCGTCGGATTGACTATCGATGCTTACGGACCTGTTGCTGATAATGCAGGAGGTATTGCCGAAATGACAGGCATGGGTGAAAGTGTCCGGGACAGAACGGATGTACTTGATGCTGCAGGTAATACAACTGCAGCAATTGGTAAAGGCTTTGCGATCGGCTCTGCGATTCTTACTTCACTGGCCTTGTTTTCCGCATTTTTGACACGGGCAGATCTCTTGGATCCATCGGCAAAAATCATGGATAGTATTAACCTGCTCGATCCACTCGTATTGACCGGCTTGTTTGTAGGAGCAATGCTGCCCTTCCTCTTTTCCGCAATGACCATGAAATCAGTCGGCAAGGCAGCTTTTGACATGATAGAAGAAGTTCGCCGCCAGTTTCGTACAATTCCTGGAATCATGGAAGGTACAGCAGAACCGGATTACGAAAAATGCGTTAGTATTTCTACAGAAGCTGCACTGCGTGAAATGATTCCTCCGGGAATATTGATCATGGGCACACCGCTTTTAGTGGGTTTCCTGTTTGGGATTCCCGCTGTTGCCGGAATTTTGGCAGGTTCTCTGGTTTCCGGAGGCGTTCTCGCTATTTCATCAGCGAATTCTGGAGGAGCCTGGGACAATGCCAAGAAATACATAGAAAAAGGTAACCTTGGTGGAAAAGGTACAGAGACTCACAAAGCCGCAGTGGTTGGAGATACAGTTGGTGACCCTTTAAAGGACACTTCCGGCCCTGCCCTTAACATCCTTATTAAACTTTCAGCTATTCTCAGCCTGGTTTTTGTTCCGTTTTTCATTCAGTACGGCGGTTTGTTAATTGGCTGATTACTTGTGGCGGATCTGAGGGTACGCCACTATAAAATTTCTATTTAAGATCCTCTTTTTGCATTTCTTCCAGAGTTTCCAGTGTCTAATTCCAAAATCTATTTGGATCATAATGCAACTTCACCATTATTGCCTGAGGTGGAAAATGTGATGAGCGAAGTTGCTCAGCAAGCATTTGCGAACCCTTCCAGTCCACATTGGGCTGGACGCAACGCAAGATTTTTGCTTGAAGAAGCAAGAGACAGCCTGGCAAATTCTTTGGGAGTAAAATCTCAGGAAATTCTTTTCACCAGCGGTGGAACTGAAAGTAACAATACTGTACTCCGGCAATTATTATTGATTTCCGGAGAACAGCATTTAATCTCCTCTGCCGTTGAACATCCTTCTGTACTTGAAACTTGTAGAATTCTCGCTGGTCAACCTAACATTCAATTCACAGAACTGGTTGTCGATTCATCCGGAAAAGTTGAACCGGAAAAATTGCGAGAGGTACTTCGTCCGGAAACATCTTTGATTTCGGTTATGACTGCCAACAATGAAACTGGAAATCTCCAGCCCATAGAAGAAATAAGTAAAATTGCGCAAGAAAATAAAATACCATTTCATACCGATCTTGTTCAGGCATATGGAAAAATGCAATTGGATTTGAGTTTATCTGGAGTTAATTTTGCTTCTGCAACTGCACATAAACTTGGTGGTCCTTGTGGAATAGGTCTGCTTTTTGTTAAACAGGGAAGTGTATTCCAATCATTGATCTCTGGTGGTAAACAAGAACGTGTTCGACGAGCTGGTACTGAAAATGTAATCCTTGCCGTTGGGTTTGCAAAAGCAGTTGAGTGGTACCTGGAAAATCAATTATCACTCCGGGATCGCTTCTCAAAATTCCGGGACCTAATTCTAAACGAAATCAATAAAATAAAAGGCATATTTCTAAACACTGATTTGGGAAATAGTATGCCCCATACTATCAACTTTGGCTGCCACGGAATTAGCGCAGAAAGTCTGTTGATTTCACTTGACCTTGATGGAATTGCAGTGTCTACAGGCTCAGCCTGTTCTTCCGGAGCCATGGAAGCCAGTCCCGTGCTTTTGGCCATGGGCCTTTCTCGTGCTGAAGCAAAATCAAGCCTGAGGGTCAGTTGGGGTTGGTCAACGACTGAAGCTGATATTGATTTTTTTTGTCGGCGGATGACTTTTCACATTCAGCGTTTGCAGGAAAAACAAATAACAGAAAAACTCTAAACCAAAAAGTTTCTTTGTGTTCAATAATTTTGTGAGCTCTTTTCCTCGTTTTTTACTGTGTGTATTGCTTTTTAGTATTTTTTTGCTGGAAATCAATGGATGTGAAACTTCGCTTAACCAGAAAAATTATCTGGAATGCCGCCAGATGCTTGAGAAAGATCGTCAAAGGGTACGTGCTGGAAATGGATTCAGTTACAATTCACAGTCATTCGAAGAATGCCGAGCTTCAGCACGTTTTCAAACGGATGCAGATTAATCCGTTAAATATTTTTCAAAGAAACCAATAAATTTGCCAATTTTTCAATATCTTGCTAGAGTTGGCGGTTGTTATATAAATTCATAAAGTCAAGAAACATCTTTTGAACTGACTCAGCTTACAAGGTTTTGATTTACGAAAGAATTGTCATGAAGAAGCATTATATTTCAGGAATAATTATTTTTGTTCTAGGAACTGCATTTTCGACAAATGTCTTTGCAGAAGGAGACTTGGGACGTGGAGAAGCAAAGTACAAGGTATGCGCTGCCTGTCACGGAGAAAATGGCGAAGGCAGAAAAATCGCAAATGCTCCCAGAATTTCAGGTCAACATTCCTGGTATATAGCTAGACAGCTCAATAATTTTAAAAATGGTGTGCGTGGAACACATATTAATGATATTACTGGCATGCAAATGCGTCCGATGGCTATGACTCTCTTGACAGATCAGGACATTGATGATGTTTTAGTGTATGTGGGAAGCCTGAATGGTCGTGGAAAACACTCCGGTGTAAAAGGAAACATCGAGAAAGGGGAATCGGCCTATGCTGTTTGTGTCACTTGTCATGGCGCAAACGGTCAAGGTAACAAGACACTTAATGCACCAAAAATTGCCGGACTTCCTGACTGGTATGTTGAAAGGCAATTGAATAATTTCAAAAGCGGCATTCGTGGTGTCCATGCCAAAGATATTTTTGGCCAGCAGATGCGCCCGATGGCCATGACTCTTGCAAGCGATGAAGCGGTCCGTGACATGACGGTTTTTGTAGCGTCTTTAAAAAGCAGTTCAATTTCCAAACCTGTTACCCTAGCAGCCAGCACTAATGTCACTAATGTTCAAGCACCTGTAAGTGAACCACTTTATGCCCCTTGTGCTTCCTGTCATGGATCTGAGGGTGAAGGCAATCAAAAACTTGGAGCGCCGCGTTTGGCAGGTCAGCATGCCTGGTATCTCGAACGTCAGTTACGTAACTGGCGTGATGGTATCCGTGGAACACATTCTGAAGATCTTTATGGCATTCAAATGCGCCCGATGGCTATGACTTTGGTAAAAGATTCAGACTTGAAAAAAGTAGTGTCTTTTATTGGAACTCTTAGGGGAGAACCTTCAAAATCAACAATACAGGGAAACAGTGACAGTGGAAAAACAAGTTATGCAACTTGTATAGCTTGTCATGGCGAACAGGGTGAGGGGAACAAGGCACTGAATTCACCAAAAATAGCCGGACTTCAAGATTGGTATATCGCAAGGCAGATACGCAGTTTTAAAAAAGGTATCCGTGGAAGCCATGAAAAAGATGTTTATGGAATGCAAATGCGGCCCATGGCAATGACTTTGGCTGACGATGAATCTATCAAAAATGTTGCACTGTATGTGTCAACTTTTAAAGAAAAAGCTCAGCCTTCAATTACACAAACTGCTAAGATCAGTACTGCTGAACCAGCCTCAGTGTCTGTTACCAGTTCTACCGAAAATGGCAAAACTTTATATGGAGTATGTGCTTCCTGTCACGGAGCTGATGGTGCTGGAAACAAGGCTCTAAACGCACCGAGAATTTCTGGACAAAAAGCATGGTACATTGCCCGACAATTGGCAAATTTCAAATCAGGTATACGCGGATCTCATGAGAAAGACATATATGGACAGCAAATGCGACCGATGTCTATGACGCTTGCCAACGATCAGATGGTTGCAGATGTATCAGCTTATGTGAGTACTCTGAAAAGTTCAGCTTCTCCTCCAACGATTAAAGGTGACGCTGCCGCAGGAAAAGCTGCTTATGCAATCTGTGCGACCTGTCACGGTGCAAATGGTGAAGGCAACAAAGCTCTGAATGCTCCAGCTATTGCTGGCCAAAATGACTGGTATATCGTCAGACAACTATATAATTTTAAAAATGGAATTCGTGGTGCGGACCCAAAAGATTCTTATGGTCTGCAAATGCGCCCAATGGTCATGACCTTAGCAGATGACGCAGCGATAAATAATGTGGCAGCCTACATTGCCACTCTAAAATAATCTATTTCTTTGACGGAGTCTTCCTGGGCTCCTCATTATTTTTTGCAGAACCTGCTGTAGTTTCCGCAAAATTCCTCTTAGAATGATTTTGCAGGAAAAAACTCAAGAATTCTCTAACAAAACAGAATTCTGTTGCCTCTTTTGTAAAAGGTTGTTATAAATTTTTACACTCGTTCAATTTGTTTGTTGAACAGGCAGAAAATTTTAAAAGCCGGGTAACTTACTTGGATTTGCTGCTGATAAAGTATTTAGCTAAAAAGGGAACTCGACAGTCAAGAGTTTTATCGTGTCAACCCGAACGTATGTGAGTGATCTTAAAAGATATCAACTCTTTTTCAGATCTCTCGCTTCGGTCGGGATGACATGCTGCAGTAATTAATATCAGTATCTTACTAAAATTCTTGACCCACATGAAGAGGAATTAAAATGAAGAGACTATTTGTTGTTGGTATTACTTTAGCCCTAGGGATTATGACGGCTGAAAATGCGAGTGCTGCTGGAGATGCAACAAAAGGAAAAGCCGCATATGCGGTTTGTGCTGCCTGTCATGGAGCAAACGGTATGGGAAATAAAGCTCTGAACGCACCCAAGATTGCTGGTCAAGAACCGTGGTATCTGGAACGTCAACTAAAAAATTTTAAGGCAGGCGTCCGCGGTGCACATCCCAAAGACCCCTATGGCATGCAAATGCGGCCCATGGCTTTGACCTTAGCCAATGATCAGGCGGTTTCAGATATGGCAGCCTTCTTGTCAAGTATGCCTGTGTCAAAATCTTCAGAAAGTACAGTAAAAGGGGATGCCACAGCAGGAAAAGCATCTTACATGATTTGCCAAACATGCCACGGCCCAAAAGGTGGCGGGAACAAAGCCCTTAACTCTCCAAAACTTACTGGTCTGCAGGATTGGTACATTGTACGTCAGCTAAAAAACTTCAAGGCTGGAATTCGAGGGACAAAAAGTGGTGATCTCTTTGGAATGCAAATGCGTCCAATGGCGATGACTTTAGCCAATGATGAGGCTATTAATAATGTCGCGGCATACATAGCTACTTTCAAATAACAGAAAACCACCTTCCTTCTTGAAAGGTTCCTAAAAATTGCGAGCCTTTTTCATTCCTGCAACTTAGTTTCCTGCTCTTTAAAAAAGTTTTAATATTCTAAAATCCAAGAGCATTAGAATGCAAATTTTTTTGGAAAAGCGAGTCAATGCTACGTCCTGGGCGCGATTATTAGTGCTTGGCGCAGCATTGTTGTTAGTCTTGTTAATAAGTTGGTTCTTTTTCTTGGCAGCTGGAATTGAGCCAATGGCCGCTTTCCAGATTATTGGAGAGGAAATCTTTCTGACTAAATACGGCTGGCAGGACCTGTTGGTTAAAATGACACCTTTAATGTTTACAGGACTGGCCGTAGCACTTGCTGCTCAAATGCAGCAGTGGAATATTGGCGCAGAAGGTCAGTTTCACATGGGTACATTTGCCATGACCTGGGTTGCTTTACATTACGACGGGCAACTTCCGGACGGTATGCTGATTGTACTAATGCTCATCATGGCCATGATAGGCGGTGGTTTTTGGGGCTGCATCCCCGGATTCTTAAAAGCCCGTTTTGGAGTCAACGAAATCATAACTTCTCTCCTGTTGAATTATGTGGCGGCTGCATGGATAGATTATTTGTTGTTTGGAGCATGGCGTGACCCGGGAACCAACAATTTTCCTATCACTAAAGAATTTTCTGAAGCAGGACAACTTCCTTCATTTGGAAATACTTCAATTCATGCCGGACTTATTCTGGCCTTTGTCTTTATAGCAATTGTAGCCTGGGTTTTATGGAAAACCAAGCTTGGTTTTCAAATCCGCCTGACCGGTGACAACCCTGACGCTGCCCGTTACTCCGGAGTTAACATTAGGACATTGACTATCCTGGTCTTTGCCGCAAGTGGAGCCATTGCAGGCCTTGCCGGATTTAGCGAAGTAGCAGGTATTCATTACCGTTTGCAGCAAAACATTTCCATCGGCTATGGTTATACGGGAATCATTGTGGCCTGGCTTGCCAGAAATCATCCGCTTGGTGTTGTCTTAAGTGCATTTTTTATGTCAATTGTTTTTGTCAGCGCAGAGGTTTTGCAAATTGAATTCGGTCTGCCAATTTCAATGGTATATTTGTACCAGGGTATTATTTTGTTTACAGTTTTGGGTTCTGATATTTTCACTGAATATCGACTTAGGATAACGCGTTTTTTGGTTTAGCCAAAAACACACAAAAGCACACAATAAATGGTACAAGAAGAATTAGTTTATAAAATCAAACGTTTCATAAAATAAATGTTTTTGAGTGTTTTTGGCAAAATTTAAGAGTTCTAATTAAAAACAAAAAGATATGGAATTTTTCATACAAATTTTGATTGCCGCAGTTGCCATGGGAACGCCGTTATTATTCGCAACACTGGGTGGAGTGATCAGTGAGCGTGCGGGCGTGATCAATCTAGGAATGGAGGGGCTGATGCTCGTGGGAGCGTTAGTGGCCTTTGTCGTGATGTTGTATACCGGAAACTATTTTTATGCAGTAGCAGCCGCGGCTTTTGCTTCCGGAATTGTGTCAATGATTCACGGGGTAGTTTGTTTAATGTTACGGGCAAGTCAGATTGCTTCAGGGCTGGCACTGACTTTTTTTGGTACTGGACTAAGTGGTTTGTTTGGTGACAAACTGATGGGAGAAACTGTGGAACCTTTAAGCCGGATTCCGATACCCGGACTACATACTATTCCGGTGCTTGGACCGGTGCTTTTCAATCAGGATGTCATTGTTTATTTTTCATACCTTTGTGTCGCCTTGTCGTGGTGGCTGCTATTCAAAACTCGGATTGGTCTGAACATCCGTTCAATAGGCGAAGCACCGGAGGTCTGTGATTCACTTGGACTTTCCGTGTTGAGTTATCGTTTTTTTGCAGTTGTAGGTGGTGGAATGTTGATTGGAATTGGAGGAGCGTATTTTCCGCTTGCATTAACTCCGTTTTGGGTAGATGGTATTACTGCGGGACGCGGATGGATTGCAGTTGCTTTAGTGATCTTTGCTTTTTGGGACCCGCTAAAGGCCCTTGGGGGAGCTTATCTCTTTGGCCTTGCACTCGCACTGGAACTGCGTCTGCAAATATTGGGCATCGATATGTCACCATATTTTTTGAAAATGCTGCCCTATGTTTTAACGATCTTGGTACTGACTTTGGTTACGATCCGGAATAACCGGCGAGGAATCCAGGTCATGCCTGCCGCACTTGGAAAAGTTTTTTTCAGAGGTGAAAAACATTGATCTTATGTGTGGATTCTACCGGCTTTGTGCCGGATTCTGAAAGGAACCGATTTGAGGTTCTTTTAACCTTTCTCTAGGAGATAAAATGAGAAAATTAATTTCAATAATAATATCAACCACTCTAACCATGTTATTGGTAGGAGGGTCTGCTTGGGCTGCAAAACCAAGTGTTGGTTTCATTTATGTTGGCCCCGTTGGAGACGGAGGTTGGACCCATGCTCATGACTTGGGACGCAAAGCATTAGAGGAAGCCGGACATAAGACATATTTTGTAGAGAGTGTTCCTGAAGGATCTTCTGAGGGACAGATCTTAAAGATTGCACGAAAGTCCGACATAATTTTTACCACCAGTTTTGGTTTCATGGATCCAACTTTGAAAGTCTCAAAAAAGTTTCCTGACAAGGTGTTCTTGCACTGCTCCGGATTTAAGCAAAGCAAAAACATGGGTAACTATTTTGGGCGCATGTATCAGGCAAAATATCTTGCCGCCATCATTGCCGGAGGCATGAGCAAAAAGGGACGAATAGGCATTGTCGGCTCCCAGCCGATTCCGGAAATCATCCGGCATATAAATGCCATCACACTTGGTGCACAGCAATCCAATCCAAATATTGAAGTGGAAGTCTTGTGGATCAACAGTTGGTTTGATCCTGCCAAAGAAAGTGATGCCGCACAAGCACTCATTGATAATGGTGCGGACGTGATTGTAACCATGGCAGACTCTCCAGCAACAGTGCAAACATCAAAGAAAAATGGTGTTTATGCTATTGGAAACGATACGGACATGGCTATCTATGGTAAAGAGGCTCACTTGACTGCCGCAGTCTGGAACTGGGATGTCTATTATCTTGCAGCAGTAAAAGCTGTAGAAAACGGCACCTGGAAATCCAGTGCAGACTGGTGGGGGCTTGATTCCGGAATTGTTGGTCTGACAAGTTTTCATCCGGATGTTCCACAATCACTGATTGTACAAATGAACAGAGAAAAAGGTAGAATCCTTAGCGGCACAATGGATGTGTTTGATCATGGATTTACCAAACGGGATGGAACTCGTGTTACAAAAGCCTTAAATGACGGCGAGATGCTCGGCATGATGTACTACGTCAAGGGAATTATTTCCAAGATACCCTCCGGTTAATTGTTTTCTTTTTAAATTCAGACAAACAGATGTCGGGTTAGGCTTTGACTTAACCCGACAACTGGCATAATCGATTAAAAGAGTCTTTTTACCTGACTCTAGGCTTTTCGGCAAGAAAAGTTGAACTATTCCCTTTACTAAAAAATTCCCATGAAAAATAAATGGTCTGCTTTTCTTGATCAGAACTACGACGTTCCGGAAGTTCAATTTGCTTTGAAGTCAGTTAAAATCCTCACCGGGACTAAGAAAAGGTTTTTGAAACACCTTTCATTTGAAACTGAACCTGCAGAATATGGAAAAGCTCTTTCCGCTTATAAATTAGACATTCAACTAGAAGAGGAGAAGAATGGTTGATGAGGCTTTGTCCCGCATGAGCCTGACTGAGATCTCCGAAGCACTTGTCAAGCGGGAGGTATCTTCACAGGAAGTTGTCAGGAACAGTCTGGAAGAACTAGAAAAACGAGGCCCCTCACTTAATTGCGTGGCTCGTTTGTTTCCGGAACAGGCACTGGCCGAAGCTGAATCAGCCGATCAGGAGTTATCCTCCGGAATCTCGCCGGGACCACTGCACGGCGTACCGCTTTTGCATAAAGACATGTTTTACCGTACAGGTAAAATCTCTGCGTGTGGTTCTAAAATTTGTAAGGATTTTGTTCCGGATGCGACTGCTACAGCTCTGCTCAAACTCGACCAGGCCGGCGCATTGGATATCGGCAGATTGAAAATGGTCGAGTTTGCTTACGGACTGACCGGTCACAATGAAATAACTGGTGATGTCCGCAATCCTTGGAATCCGGAATACATTCCGGGTGGTTCTTCAAGCGGTCCGGCCGCAGCAGTAGCTGGTTTTTTGAGTTATGGCTCACTTGGTTCTGACACAGGAGGGTCAATTCGCTTTCCTGCATCTTGCTGCGGGCTGGTTGGCATGAAACCAACTTACGGACGTGTCAGCCGTTTTGGTGCAATGCCGCTCTCATTTTCACTGGATCATATCGGTCCGCTTACCAGAACTGTTGCTGACTGTGCTTTGCTCACACAAATTATTGCAGGTAAAGATACAAACGATTCCACTTCTTACTATCAACCAAAACCAGATTTTCTTTCCGGTATAGAGTCAGGAATTCAGGGTTTGAAAATAGGTGTTCCGACAACATACGGCAACGGACCTTCAGGTTTTTTAGATCAACTGCATCCGGAGGTACAGAGGGAAATGGAGAGTAGCTTAGCTGTTTTTCGCAGCCTTGGTGCAAAAGTTGTTGAGATACCATTACCGGAGAATTTTGAAATCAGCAACAACATGGCCAACATAATTGCCGGTGCAGAGAGCAGTTCCGCACATGCAAACTGGTTGAAGGAACAACCGGAAGATTACGGTTCGCAGACGCGTGAACGTCTGCTGACCGGTTTGTTGTTTTCTGCAGTTGATTACCTAGACGCACTTAAACTGCGCAAGGTCATTTTGGAGGATTTTCTAAAGCAGGTTTTTGACAAAGTGGATGTGCTTCACGCGCCTGTTGTGCCAATTCCTGTTCCTACACTGGAAGAGTCAAACATACAGGCAAATCCGGGTTTCATCGAATATCTTACTTTGCTCGGCCACTTTACACGCCCTTTTGATTATCTTGGCCTTCCTGCTTTGTCAGTACCGGCCGGATTGACAGATAATGGTTTACCTTCCGGTTTTCAGTTAGTAGCTCCGCCTTTTGAAGAAGCTCTGTTGTTTCGTACTGCTCGTGCTTTTGAAAAAGAAAATCCGTGGTCCTATCCTCAAGTAACCTTGGGCTGATCTTTGCTTATAAATCAAAGTTGACTGTCTTGAATAAAGTCTGAAATCCACACAGTCATTTCGACCGTAGATAAATATCTTAATGATATTAGTGTGGTAGCTTATATAATATTTCTCGCTTCGCTCGAAATGACACGGTTTAAGGGCTTTTACGACTGCATCAAAGTTTTACATAAAATAATTTCAGTTATTTCTTGACATAAAACTCATTTTCAACGAAAATCCCGAAGCAGATTGATCATCAAAATTTTCTTTTTGATACTATTTATTTGAAAAATATTATTAATCAGCAAGACCTGCGCAGTCTAGAATAAATAAAGTCATTTCAGTTGTTGTTATTGATATCCATCTTAAAACTTGCAAATTTAGCTGGATGTGCAATGCTTCTACCTGAAGATAATGATTCAAATCAATCTGCTAAATTCAGTTGAGAAAACTTAAGCTTCAAATATTGAAAACATGAATCAGGAGAAAACCTTATGAAATTCAATGTGCGACATGGGGGATTTACCCTTATTTTATTATTACTTGGCCTGCCTGCCTATGCAGGAGGAGGAGGAGGTACCAGCCTGATTGAACCACTTGGGGCTATGCTTCTGGCTGCAGCAGTGGTTGCGATTATTTTGAGCTACGCTAAACAAGCAAGTTTGTTTGCTTTCATCATCGTTGGAGTTTTAGGAGGCCTCTTTGGTGTGAGGGAAGTCATCAACAAAGACGTGATGACCGCATTTGTTGATATTGGAATCACTCTTCTGCTTTTTATGGCCGGAATGGAAGTCGATATTCCCGGATTGATCAAACGCTGGAAACTGTTGTTGATCAACGGCTTTGGCCAGATTATCGGTTTGTTCGGCATCAGTGCGGCTCTTGGTCTGCTTTACGTAGGAATTGACTCAAGTTATATGGAAGCTGCTGGGTTGCCGGCAGAAAATGCGACACCTGCCCTGATCTATTTTGCACTTTGCCTGACACTGTCTTCCACAATTTTGGTAATTGGGACACTTAAAAGTACAGGTCAAATTGCACAGGAACACGGTCAAATTGCACTCGGTTTAATGGTACTTCAGGACATAGTGGCCGTAGTGGCACTTGCCATTCTCGGCAGCCTGAATCCAGACAAAGTCGGTGGCGCTTCACTGGGGGTTGAAGTTGCGATGATTTTTGCAAAAATGATCGGCCTGGCCATCGTCCTTTATTTTGTGACCAAGTATCTTCTCAATCCACTTTTCAAGTTTTTCGCACAATCAGGCGAGTTGCTCTTTATCGGCACTTTGGGATATGGTATGGGAGTTGCGGGACTTTGCGAGGTTATTCACTTTTCTTCAGGAATCGGTGCTTTTTTTGCTGGAGCCACTCTTGCTGCACTGCCATATCGACATGAGATTGAGGACAAAGTAGAACCCCTAAAAGCCTTCGGTATTATCCTCTTTTTTATGGGACTTGGTTTCGATATTTCCGAATTAAAACCGGAACAGATGCTGGGTGGTTTATCAGAAGGTTTTATACTTGCGATATTGGTCGTTATATTAACTATCCCATTGATGCTTATTTTGGGGTACTTCAGCCGTTTGAACGGAAAACCTTCCTTTCTAATGGGCGCCATTATTAACCAAAGTTCTGAATTTTCATTGATGCTGGCGGTGCTTTGTTGGCAGTACAAGCTCTTTGATCCTCATCTATTCATTGTGATCACTTTGGTAGTGTTGATCTCATTTTTCTTTTCTTCACTGGGGCATCAATTTCTTGAACCTCTCTATAACGCATTTTCCAAATTCCTGAGCTTCATGGATGGACGATCGACTGCCGTAGCAGAGTCTGGTTCTGAAGAGTTTGTAATGGAAGGACACGTAGTAATCATGGAATATAACGAGCTGGCAATTGAAATTGCTGATTTTTACGCCCAGCGGGGACAACAAGTTTTGCTATTGGACTTAGACCCGCACATTATAGAACATTTTGAAAATCAGCACGGTCACAGTAACATTCACGCACACTACTCAAATATGGCCGATCCAGATGTTTGGGAAAACTTAGCATTTAACAAAGCAAAAGTGGTGATCTCGTGTATGGATGGAGGACAGGAAGCAGAATTGGCGATTTCCCGCTGGCTCAAAAAACAGTCTCCAGACGTTCCGTTTATTGCTGCCACCTCCTCGCATGAAGAAACTTTGGAATTGTATGGAGCAGGTGCACGTTATGTAATTCAAACAGAGTATCTGGCGGCAAAATCCTTCCGCAATATGTTTGAAATGGAAGAAACTAAGCAACCCAAAGAAGCTTTCCGTGAAGCTGGTGAAAGTCATTTTTCTGAAACAAAAAAACTGCAAGAGGGTTTAGGCGAAGCTTTTGCTAAAGTTTAATTTCATGCTAAACAATATACGAAGAGGTCTTATGTCTAAATCACTTTACTTCAGATTCCCGGCCATTTTAGCTGTTGGACTATTAGCCGCGTTTCCTGCATATGCAGGAGGTGGAGGCTGGTTCATTAAACCTCTGGGGTTGATGCTAGGTGGCGCAATGCTGCTCACGATAGTACTAACAAAACTCAAGCAGACAAATATTCTGTCTTTTGTGATCATGGGTTACATCATGGCTAGTGTTGCTGGACTTCCTGAAACCTCGCTTGATCAGCTTGACGAACATTATAATGGAATACGTGCTATTCTTTCTGGATTCCAGCAAATTGGTATTGTGCTGATTCTATTCATGGCTGGTCTGCAATTCAACCTCATTGACATAACTAAGAGGATAAATTTGATTCTTGTCAATGGAGTCGGTTATATGGGTTTGGGATTGCTTCTGTATTTTTGGGCTGCATCTAGTTTTGCAGGAACAGAAGGCTTTAGTGAAAGCATTTATTTTGCGCTTTGCCTTGCAGTTCCATCAAGCATTCTTGTTTTTACTGCCTTGGAAAATAGTGGAACCGAAGAATCACTACAAGGCCAGATTTCAAAAGGTATTGCTGTAATTAGTTCCCTTTGTGCAATCGTTTTCATTGCCAAGTTAAGTGCTACTGGAGTAGTAAGTCAAATTTCCGATTCCTCAACTTTCTTTTCCGGAGCGGATACTTTCATGGAATTCAACCTATGGCTGACAGAAAGATTAGTTTTTTTGGTAGTTATTCTAATGATCCTGTCAAAAGTAGTACTGAAACCAGTTGTGCGCTATTTATTACGCTCCCCAGAACTTTTGTTTGTCAGCGCTTTGGGATATTGCATGGGCATTGCGTCCATTTGCGGTTTTATCGGAATTTCTCCGGAAGCAGGAGCTTTCTTCGCAGGTATTTCAGTAGGGAACCTGCCGTACAGGCTTGACATTGAGGACAAGGTTGGTCCTCTCAAATTGTTTGGACAAGCATTATTTTTCCTGGCGCTTGGTGTGGAAATAGCAACAATTCAAACCGAAAACTTTTCAGGAAACATGGGGGCAATCATCCCGCTCGTGATTTTAGTTGTTTTCATCAAACCTTTCTTTTTAATAATTACCGGGTATGCAACAAAGCTCAAAGGACGTACCGCCTTTTTCATCGGGACGACCGTAAATCAGTCATCAGCAGTTTCAATCATTGTCGCCCTTTTGGCCTGGAAATATAATATCTTTGACGATCGTCTTTTTGCGATTTTAATTACAGTAATACTTCTTTCACTCCTTATCTCAGCCATGGGTCATGCAGTTCAACCGGGACTATATAATTCTTTCAAATGGCTTGTTGGTGTATTAAACCGAAATATTTCAGCCGTAGACCTGGAAAACAATCAGCAAGTCGTACTGAAAGACCATGTTGTACTGCTGGGTTTTAACGAAATAGCTCAGGAGATAGGAGAGTTTTATGAGGAGCAACTTACTCCAGAACGCGTTTTATTGATCGACTGCGATCCAGAAATTATTAAACATTTTGAGGCACGGAAAGATTCCAACGTTGATCCGGTCTATGCGGATCCTAACGATCCGGCTGTGTGGAGAGAATATAAACTTAGTGAGGCAAAAGTTGTTGTTTCCTGTACTGGAAGTGACTTAGATTCCGATCTGGAACTCGCAGGTTACATTAGGCATACAGCACCTGATCTTCCGTTTTTAGCTGTCACAACCTCTCATGAGGATTCACTGAAACTCTACGAGAGCGGGGTCCGTTATGTTGTTCAGACTGATCAGCTTGCATCAAAAACCTTCAGAGATATCTTTGCGGATGAAATAGACAAACCGGCCCATGAGTCTTTTGTGGAAGAAGGCAAAAGTCACTGGAAGGATACACGCTCAATCAGGGATGGATTGGGAGATATATTCAAGCTGGTCTGATTTTTTCCGGATAAAAGTATGTACGGTTTTTACGGACTTAATACTCTTTTATATCATAGTCTTGCCCTCACATTTGGAGCGCGAAGTTGGTTAGCCCTGAACTGTTCCACCCGCTTGTGACCAAGTTCTATCAGGTTTTCTATTTGCTGCTCAGGTACTTTCATCAATCCTGCTATTTCACGCAATAACTTTTCTTCCCTCTCATCAAAATTTCTGTCAACTGCAGCTATATTGAGCAGACTCTCGAGAATATGATCTCGATCTTTTGTACTGAAATCCATTGCTCCAATCGGCGGTGTCTGCCAACGTAGAATATACTCTTCAAGCTCCTGAATTTTTCTTTTATCCCGAACTATTCGAATAGCTGAGTGGAGGAAAGAGCGTTCATGAAGATCAATATGCTCGTCTGCCATCACCATTGCAATTACTGCACTGGCAAACCAATACAGTTGTTCTTCGGGCATTCGGCCTATCAAATCAGTGTCAAACTCAGGAATTTCATGTTCCATTGTATTTGATGTTATATCTCGTAAAGCCCTGGTACTTTTCAATGCTTTACGGGCATTCTCATTACCGAATTTAGCTGCTTCATGGAACCAATGATATGATTCATCCAAGTTCTTTGGTACACCTTTACCATTATAATTCATCAAACCAAGATTATATTTTGCTCGTGTATGGTTCAGAATTGCCGCCTGATGGAAACAACGGTACGCTTCCTCATAATTTTCGTCTTTTTTGAATAACGTTAGTCCTTGACGGTATAATTTTTCTGCTTCTTCAGACGGTTTAACGTCTTCCTCTGTACTTTCTGAATCCTCAACAGGTTTGAGAACATCTCCATTTTGCTTAGCCCTAATAGGGGCTGAGGCAATATAAATCAAACGGTCTCCAGGCTTTACCTGCAGCTCAGGATGAGGATTAACCAGGAGTTTGTGAGTCTGACAGCAGATCAGTCCTACAGGCAGTTCGCCCTCTTTTTCCTTCAAATTTAAAATAGTTGAAAGCCAACTGTCTTCTTCCCATTCCCGACTTAATTGGCGGACATGCAGACTCTGGGTAGTAGGTTCCTCCGAAACAATTTCTTCAATCAATGTACCTAATCCGGGATTTAATGCTGACTGGGAAAGGATGGGCGCAATTAACTCTTCCGGTTCCAGACAGAAATCACAGCCAACCTTGAAAAGTTGTTGATCAAAGTCTTCTTTGTGATAGGTTGCAATGGTAAACACTTCTCCATCAGTTGCCTGTTCCAGACGCAGAACAGCCATCAGGTTTTGACCATCATCCGCATGATCAATCAGGGCAACTTTCGCCTCTGATGATCTGGCTTCCAGAAACGATTTTTCAGAGTTTGAATCTCCTTCAATCCATTCGACATCCAAGTTATCAGGAATTTCCTCCATTAACGGAGTATCTGAAAGCACGATTATCTTCTCAGGTTGATTTCTTTGACTCAATTCTAGCAAACATCGATTAATGAACACCTGATTATCGGAGCTAATTAAAATGTGTCCGTCGATACCTATTTCATCCATTCCCATCACATCAATAGCATTTTTTTCAAGATCGCCTTTTGAGCTTGACTCAGTGACATCAAATTGCATTACCGAACTGCCTTCCGAAATTTCAAACGGTTCCAGCTGCATTATTAAACTGTCTTTCGGAATTTCAAATGAAGCATCAGGATTGATAAGTACTACTTCATTTATAACAACTGCAAGAGGCATAATTCCATGGTTCTGTTTATTCGTTTTTATCAGCTCCAGCCAGGTTTTACCAATATGTAAAGAATCAGTTTTTTTAGTGGCAATTTGATGTCCATGGTTGCGATTGATCACTTTATTGATCCATGCCGGAGCACCTTGTGAATGAAAAGCTGACAGCATCATAGGAACGTAGAGATCATATGGATCCAGAGCATGGTCACAGCCGACATCTTCAAAATACTTCCGATATTCCCGGCCGACATATTGTGCCTGAGTCACAATCCTACCGTTACTCAAAGTTTCAAGCTGCAAAACTGTCATCAGGGCATAACTGCTGTCCTTAAAAAATACATAGGCAATTTTTGCTTTTGCTGCTGCTGCCTTCCTTAAAACGTTTAGATCAAAAGAATTACCTGAGATCCATTTTAATTTTTTGTATGACGTAGCCAACAGCGGATGTTCATCAGAAGGAGAAATCAATACAACCTTGTCTCTCTTTACATATTTCTGATTCTGAGAGAGAATTTCCTTCATCCAGGTTGGATCATCAGAACATATCAAAATATGGCTTTTTATCTTAATGGAATCCAGTCCGCGATCACGCCCGGAACGAAACTCCTGAAACTTTTCTGTCACCATTGAAACAACAATTGAAAAATTGATTAAACCTGCCGCCATTACAAAAAAAGTAAAAATTTTCCCCTGAACAGTCTCCGGCGACATGTCACCATAGCCAACCGTAGTAAATGTAACTGCTGTCCACCAGAGAGAGCTGAATATTGAAGCGAAGGCGCTATCTTTATTTCCAGTCAGAATGTACTCAATTAAATATATTCCGATTGTAGAAGTCATCAGAAAAGCCGGAATCATCACAATCAAAAATAAACGAATTTTCATTTTAAATTTTATCAGCAGATTATTTTAATCTCATGGATTATGACTAAGAATGTTTCAGGAAGCAGGTAACTCGCGGTCAATTCTCAATCTGGATGATTAAACTTCCTTGTTCATTAACAGAGCAATATTACCAAATTTGCAAGTCCTTTTGCAAATAATACGTTTTTTACATGCAAATTTTGGGACACAGTAAAAATACTGCTTCAGAGTGTTTTAATCAGTTCCTTAAGAAGAGTGAGTAAATAAAAGAGTAGAATAAAGTGGAGAGACTGTCGTTACCGGAAATGATTTCACATGTGCCCTCAGGAGCGACAGCAACATTGCATGCTGGGGGAATAACACATACGGTATAGCAGGAACTTGGGGAGAACTGGCCTACACTCCAACGAATATACCTTCGATCTCAGATGTTAAAGCTTTAGATGCCGGAAACAGCCATGTATGTGCACTCTTAAATAGTGGAGGAATTAAATGCTGGGGTAAGGGAGATAATGGGCGCCTTGGAAATTATAACTCTTCTACAACGGAATCCCCGCAATCGGTATACGAGATAACCTCTGCGACAGCCATCGGATTAGGAGAGAACCACAGTTGTGCAGTCTTAAATAATAATTATGTCGTGTGCTGGGGCTGGGGTACTTCTGGTCAATTGGGGAACAACGAGGAATATAGCTACAGCATTCCAGCGCTGGTGAGGTCACAGTAAGGACTCCACTACATGTTTTGCTGGTCATGGAACCCTTATTACTTAGTAGTTTTGAAGTAGTAGGTGAGTTTAGAGAAAGTAAACCGTAGAGTGCAAAAGGAAACTACCAAGAAAGGAAAAATCTATTACAAGTATGTAAATATATTATTACTGGAATTAACCTCCTAAAAACATCCCCATCATCTCCTGTGATTAACTCACACTAATTCTTCCCAGTCAGGCAATCAACACAAACATTATCAATAATTCTGCAACAATCAATTCTATTGCAAATGGCCTCCACAACATATACCTTCATTACTTGACAACTAGGAAATAAATGGTATTATGATTTACATTATCTCAAACTGACAGTAGTATTTCACTTTAGGCATAGAGCAAAAGATGAAAAAGATTTTACACATTTTACTAATTTCCTGTTTTAGTTTTACTATCATCTCCTGTGCTGAAATAAATAGTACTACAATTGCTATTGGCGCTATAGGAGGAGGAGCGGCGTATTGGTATAAGGATGACATTAGCGCTTGGTATGATGATTTTTCAAAAGAAGCTGATGAAACTGAAAAGGCAAACGCAAAGCTTGAACAAACAACAAATTCTACTATTTCTGAAAAACTACCATCTTTCAATTTTCTTTTTGTTTCTGTTGGTGAAAATGGAACTCTCCTTACCTCATCGAATGGAACCAAATGGACTAAAAGGACTTCTGGATCAAAGGTTAAACTCAGAGCAGTCGCCTACGGTAAGGATACCTTGGTGGTGGTTGGTTTTTCCGGAACCATCCTCACCTCATCGGATGGAACCAAATGGACTATAAGGGAATCATCTAGAACTGCGAAAAATCTCGGGAGTGTCACATACGGAAACAGTATATTCGTTGCGGTGGGTAATTCTGGAACCATCCTCACTTCCTCAGATGGAACCAAATGGACTAAAAGTAAATCTGGAACAAAAAACTCTCTCTATGGAGTCGCATACGGAAACAATACATTCGTGGCAGTTGGTAAAAAAGGAACCATCCTCACTTCCTCAGATGGAACCAAATGGACTAAAAGGGAATCTCGTACATCAGTAGAATTCAATGAAGTCATCTACGCAAATAATACCTACTTGGCGTTTGGTTATAAAGGAGTTATACGCACCTCATTAAATGGAAAATCATGGACTAAAAGTAAATCTGGAACACCAATAGGACTATTAGGATCTGCCTACGGAAACAGTACCTTCATGGCAGTAGGTCATACAGGAACCGTCCTCTCCTCATCAGACGGAAAATCATGGACTAAAAGGAATTCCGGAACTAAAAAAGATCTCAGGGGAATCACCTATGGAAATGATAAATTTGTGATGGTGGGTAATGTCGGGACCATCTTAACCTCACCAGATTCAACCACTTGGACTAAAAGGGAATCTGGTACATCACTACATTTAAGGAGAGTGTTCTTCAAACTCATGGAGTAGAGAGAATGAATTTGATTCGTGATCAGTTGAAGTAAACCCCCACTAATTCTTCACAGTCAGACAACCCTCCAAGTAAAATCCCCATATTCTTGTAAAACAAACCGATTGATGTTATATATTGAGATCTCCTAAACCACTAATAGGAAAACCTATGAAACATCTACTCATCATCATCTCAATCCTTCTTCTTTCTTCTCCTATTTTTGGTCAGTCTTTTGTTTCTGTCGGAAATTCAGGAAATATCATCACCTCTTCTGATGGAATCTCGTGGACTAAAAGAACTTCTGGAACAAGGGAGTATCTCAAAGGAGTCACCTACGGAAACGGACTCTTCGTGACGGATGGTAATTCAGGAACCATCCTCACCTCTCCTGATGGAAACTCGTGGACTAAAAGAACCTCTGGAACATCAATGTATCTCAGAGGAGTCACCTACGGAAACGGACTCTTCGTGACGGTGGGTTTTTTTGGAACCATCCTCACTTCACCGGATGGAATCACTTGGACTGAAAGAACTTCTGTAATATTTAGGAATCTCTCTGGAGTCACCTACGGAAACGGACTCTTCGTGACGGTGGGTTGGAATGGAACCATCCTCACCTCTTCGGATGGAATCTCTTGGACTCAAAGAACCTCTGGATCACAACAATTTCATCTAAACGGACTCACTTACGGAAACGGACTCTTCGTGACGGTGGGTGAATCAGGAACCATCCTCACTTCACCGGATGGAATCACTTGGACTGAAAGAACTTCTGGAACACCAAAAGAACTCTATGGAGTCACCTCCGGAAACGGACTCTTCGTAACGGTGGGTTTTTTTGGAACCATCCTCACTTCACCGGATGGAATCACTTGGACTGAAAGAACTTCTGGAACATGGGTGTATCTCAGAGGAGTCACCTCCGGAAACGGACTCTTCGTGGTGGTGGGTAAAAATGGAACCATCCTCACCTCTTCTGAAGGAACCACTTGGACTGAAAGAACCTCCGGAACATCAAAGTATCTCAGAGGAGTCACCTACTCTCAATAATCTCCCTCCCCCATCATCCCCTGTGAGTAACTCCCCACTAATTCTTCACAGTCAGACACCCTCCAAGTAAAATCCCCACACATTGTAAAACAAACCGATTGATGTTATATATGGGATTCTCCTAATCCACTAATAGGAAACCAAGTGAGACATATACTCATCCTCATCTCAATCCTTCTTATTTCTTCTCCTCTGTTTGGTCAGTCTAAGGAGAAACCTTGTTATGTCTCTGTGACTTCGTCTGATGATTTTAATCAGACTTTATTATCTAACATTTCTATTTCAGTAATCTCTCAATATTTAAAAAATGTTAAACCTTTTCCATCTTCTGGATTAAGTGGTAAAGAACATTGTATTTATGAAGTGACAGCAACTTTAGATGGCAACAAAACATTTGTAACATTGCAAGGAAATAATTTGAATTCCTTTGGTGATGCGACTATTGTCGGCACAGATGGGTTCCAGCAGTCCCTTCTTCGTTCAATCTACCGTTCCCAAAGAGACAAGAGGGAACTGATCTGTTCTGACTATCCGAAGATTCTTGAAGAATGTGGTGGTGTGGTCAGGAAGAAGAAGAAAAAGGAGGTTGTAAAATTACCTCCACCAAAGAAAGTCCAACTTGAAGAAACGAAGAGGGAACCTATTCAAGTGACCAAAACAAAAAAGAAAAAGGATAAGAAAAAACCTGTTGTAAAAACCAAACCCACCAAACCGAAGTCGTGGACGGGAACATTATTTAAGTGTGTAGTGGGGTGTTCTTTAGTTTCGTGGTGGGATTCGGACGGAAATGATTATGATGAAAGTTTCTATTCCGGCTCATGGCCTCTTGACCTAGCACTATCGGACAGGTTCCAGTATGTACTGGAATTCCCGTCCTTTTCAGACATGGGGTGTAGAGACCGAAAAGCCATCATAAAAGGGAATCCTTCAAAGAAAAAGGTTAACATATCCGCACTCATCAAAAAGACACAGGCACTGCTTGCCAAGTTTACAGTAAACGAAATTGACTGGATATCGGAATACCTGAACTGTCTCATCCCGCACCTGGAATCTTCCGGGATTTCACTTTCAGGGCGACGTGTGCGTTACCTGGCTGAAAATATTGTGGCTGTCTATGCCGCTGAAACAGTGCTCGGTAAAAGTTTAAAGTTTACAGATATAGTCTATCACACTTTATCCATCAGCATTCCCTTAATGGCTTCCGGAATACCCTATGAAATGGGGAAAGTCATTTTAGCCCATAAGGCCGCCGTTGAGGAAACCGGAGAAGACCCTGATTCCCCCGATGCCTTACTTCGGAAAGTAAAGGACAGCCTGAGAAAAGTCAAGATGGCTTTATCTCTTGATATCAGCAAAGAAAAAATGTGCAAGCTGGTTTCGGATACATTTGCCGGACTTTCAATTCCAGAGCGGTTTTCATGGGTCATCATGGCCTGGAATGAACTTTCCGCGGATGAACGACTTAATGCTTCTACCGTGGACATGCTGGCAGATGTGATGTCTGCCATAACAATGGGATACAGCAACAAAGCGGAAGAGGCAATTTCACACAGTTCCGCAAGATGGGACTGCTGGCAGAATATAGCGAAGGAAATCGCAAAGCTTAAGGCGGGGAAAAGTCAATACTCCGCCACAGAGATAGCGATTGGCAGGGGTTTGTTCTGGTTTCGGGAGGAAAATATCCAGCTGGAGGACATCCGAAAG
>LSNO01000094.1 GCA_002082305.1 SAR324 cluster bacterium SAR324-CTD7B | reverse complement strand
GATGTGATGCAGACTATTCCGAGTTTTGTCTATTTGATTCCTGTCGTGATGTTGTTAGGGATTGGAAAGGTGCCAGGACTTATAGCAGTCTGTATCTATGCCATACCTCCTATAGTAAGGCTCACTAATCTGGGAATAAGGCTTGTAAATAAAGAGGTTCTAGAGGCCTCTGAATCTTTTGGAGCGAGCTACAGTCAGAAACTTTTTGGTGTTCAAATTCCTCTAGCTTTGCCTAATATATTTGCAGGTGTTAATCAAACCATTATGATGGCCTTGGCAATGGTGGTAATAGCTTCGATGATAGGCGTGAAAGGCTTAGGGGTACCAGTTCTACGTGCTGTTTCCAACCAGTATCTGGCTCTTGGAATGTTGAATGGTTTGGCTATAGTTGCTCTGGCTATTATATTTGACAGAATCTCACAATCATTTGGCAAACGGATGCAGAAACACCTGGAAAGTGAGCATGGCGTCTGAAACGAAAGTAGCAATTAAGAATCTATATAAGATTTTCGGGAAAAATCCTACTGGTATGATCAACCATGTCCAGAATGGAATTTCCAAGCAAGAACTTCTCGAAAAATATGGCTCTGTACTAGCACTCAATGATGTGAACATCGACATTCCTGCTAGGGGTGTCCAGGTTATAATGGGACTTTCTGGATCAGGCAAATCGACACTGATCCGGCATATCAACAGGCTCATTGAGCCCACATCTGGAGAGATTATTGTAGATGGTCAGAATGTACTGGATATGAGTAAAACAGAGCTTCGTGAATTTAGGAGACACACTGCATCCATGGTTTTTCAGAGATTTGCTCTTTTACCCCATCATACTATCATGGAAAATGTCAGTTACGGTTTGACAATACAAAACGTGTCAAAGCAGGACGCTTCAGAAAGAAGTCAGCAATGGATCGACAGGGTTGGTCTGGCAGGGTACGAAAACTATTATCCAAATCAACTTTCCGGAGGAATGCAACAGCGTGTTGGCCTTGCGCGAGCACTTGCCACTGATGCTGAAATACTTCTTATGGATGAAGCTTTTTCTGCTCTGGATCCTTTAATTAGAACAGACATGCAGGACGTGCTGCTGGGTCTGCAGGAAGAACTTCATAAAACAATTTTATTTATTACTCACGATCTTGATGAGGCACTACGAATAGGAGAAAATATTGCGATCCTCCGTGATGGACTTGTAGTTCAAAAAGGAACACCGCAAGAGATTATCTTAAATCCCGTAGATAAGTACGTGACCGATTTCATAAAGGACATTAATCGAGGTAGAGTGCTGCGTGTTTCCTCCATTATGGAGAGTAAGAAATTAAAGAACGGACCCGAGATCGAGAAGAATATGATTATTGAAGATGCGCTCCAGATTATTTCAAATGCTGAGGTAAGCGAAGCAATCGTTACAGAAAATGGCAAAACCATTGGTTCAGTTAAACTCGGCAGGATGATTACCGCTATCGCAAGGCCAAGCGAAAAAACAGGGCAGATCACCAACTACCGCTAAATTTTCAACCTTCCTTTGAAAAACGATGAAAGAGCCTCTTTTTTGGATTGACTCTTTACAGTACAATAACTGGCCGGTTTCAAACAGAATTTCCCAAATGAGTTGGCAAGTTCTTTCCACAGAGTATCCGTTTGAATACGTCGCTTACGGAAGATCGTAAAGTGGAAGTTTAGCGAGTGCCGGAACGTCCGGTGCAAGTAATGTCATTTTCAATGCATAGAGATTCCAGGCTTTTCTTTACGTCTTGCGACAAATGCTTCCAATTCCTCAACCCGTGATTCTTCCATAGGCGGTTGCTGATAATCCTCAAGTGCTCGTTTCCAAATGTGGTTGGCACGTTGAGTAGTGTCGAAAGCACCGTCTTCTGTCCATTGACCAAAGTTGTTCCAATCGGATAGTATGGGCGGATAAAATGCCGTTTCATAACGGTCTAAAGTATGTTGTGTACCAAAAAAATGACCTCCGGGACCAACATCCGCAATGGCCTCAAAAGCCATTTCGTCTTCGGAAAAAGAAAGTTCATCCATAAAAGCAGACATCATCTGCAATAACTCAACATCGACAATAACTTTTTCAAATGAAGCGCAAAGTCCGCCTTCCAACCAGCCTGCCGCATGTTTGACAAAATTGCAATGGCTCATGATCGTTGGCCAAAGTGCCATCATCGACTCATAACCGGCTTGAGTATCGACCGTATTACAGGCATTGACATTGGAGGCACGATAGGGCAGGCCGTAACGTCGCGCCAGTTGTCCACCGATCAAAGTCGTTTTGGCCATTTCCGGAGTTCCAAAAGCCGGTGCGCCGGTTTTCATATCGACGTTTGAAGTGAATCCGCCGTAAATCACCGGCGAACCCGGAGCCTCCATTTGCGTAAAAGCCAGAGAGGCCAGAGCTTCCGCATTTTGCAACGATAAAGCCCCCGCCAAAGTTATCGGAGCCATTGCGCCGGAAAGCGTAAACGGTGTCACACAAACGGATTGCCCGTTGCGAATCATTTCCAACATTCCCTGAATCATTACTCCATCGAGCCGCAACGGTGAAGAAGTGTTGATAATGGAAATGAGACTGGGACGTGTTTTGAGTTCTTCCCGTGTGGTTCCCAGTCCAATGCAAAGCATATCGATGGTGTCCGAAATGCGTTGTTTCCCCAGAGAATAAGCGTGAAAAACTTTATCCGTCAGTGTCAAATGTGTCAGGGCGCAATCCAAATGTCTTGTATTTGCCGGCAAATCAATGGGTTCCACCGGATAACCTCCGGTCATGTGAATGATGTTGAAATATTGCGCCAGTCGAATCAAATTTTGGTAATCCTTAAAATTTCCGGGGCGTCTTCCGTTGTCCGTATCGGAACAATTTGGCGTACTTCCCACCATTGAAAACAAAGTCCAATTCTTGCC
>LSNO01000093.1 GCA_002082305.1 SAR324 cluster bacterium SAR324-CTD7B | reverse complement strand
GTTCAATAACTGTTTCTGGAATACCATGTCCACGAACTGCAAAAAATCCGCTACGTCTGCAGGCAAGATCAATCTGTTCTGCGATACTGACTTCTGCATCAGGGTTTTCAAATTGTTGGCTGAGGTCAATCAATGGTATGTCTGACATTACAGCTTCTTTTACCCGGCTAATCTTTTGGCGTCTTTAGTTGACTCATAGTCAAGCGGCCCAGGTTGGGTCACGGTTTTTTCCTTAAAAAAGTACCGGTGGAATTGTTGATCTGAAAGCAGAGAAAGTATCCGAACAAGTAGCCATACCACCAGTAGAGCAAATATCCAACGCCCAACAAGATATCCCCATAAATTTCCCCCAAGCAGCATCAGTAGCAGTGTGTCTTCAACAAAACTATGGAACAGGCCCATCAATACAAGTGCGAAAAAAATATCCCTTGGGGGGATAGTACCCGTGCGGGATTCGCGAATAATCAGCCCTCCGCCATAGGCAATCCCAAAAGTAATTCCGATAATCGTGATGTTCGTAGCTTCTTTTCCAATACCCAAGTTTCTAAGCAATGGATGAAGGATGCGCTGCAGCAATTTGGTTAATCCAATCAAATCTAGCAGCTTCATAAACTGCACCAGGAAAACCAAAATTACAAACATGATTATCAGACCCACCGTTTGCTCCGAGGCCCAGGTCAGTACACTCACTGGTCCTGTTTCAGGATGCCAAAGCAAAATACTGCTTTCTGAAAGCCAGTTTCCCCAAAGTAAAATCTGATTCAAAATCATCCCATATAGTAAAGCTCCACCAATCCGGATAATTCCCATACTCAACCAGCGGGATCCGGCCTTACCAGCAATTTGCAACTCAATCGGAAGTGAATGTGCAATCAGCATTAATGAGGACAAAATTGTGACCTGGCCTACTGTCAGCATTTCTGTTGCAGCAAGATCAGCAAAGATAAAAATGCCCGGATAAAAACCTGCAATAAGTGTAGCAGCCCAAACCAGTCCCATGCTTCCCGGAAGCCCCACCAGCCCCATCAGGGGAGCCATCCACTGTCCAAGAATCTCAACGGCGCCAATTTCTTTAAGAATCTTAACCACAATTATCATTGGAATTATTATCCGATAAAGCGGTAGCGCAACACTTAAAGGCTCTTTAAAAATATTGCTAAGTATAGTTGGTAACTGCTGAAAATTGTTTATCATGCGGGCAACATTTTTCCGGGATTCATCAGGTTATCAGGATCAAAAGCCTGTTTGATCTGACGCATGAGATCCAGGGAATCTCCATGTTCGGCTTCCATATACTTTATTTTTCCGGAACCGATTCCGTGCTCGCCGGTACAAGTTCCTCCCATGCGCAAAGCCCGTTCTACAAGCCGATCGTTCAAGGGTTGATAGAGCTTAAGTTCCTCTTCTTCATTTTCCGGATCGATCAAAAAAAGCAGATGAAAATTTCCGTCACCCACATGTCCAACTAATGGTACTGTCAGTTTGGATTCTTCAATATCGCTCCGTGTTTCCAGAATACAATCAGCCAGACGTGAAATTGGGACACAAACATCGGTCGCCCATCCCTTTGAACCCGGACGCATGGCCAACGCCGCATAATAGGCATTGTGGCGTGCCTCCCATAGTTTTTGCTTTTCCTGTTCCCGGGTCGACCATTGAAAGTCGCTTCCGCCTTCTTCAGTTGAGATTTCTTTAACCATTTCGGCCTGTTCCTTCACCCAGGCCTCTGTTCCGTGAAACTCAAAAAACAAAGTCGGTTTGAGGGCATAATCAAAATCTGCATAACGATTGATTGCATCAACTTGAACCTCATCCAGCAACTCAATCCGGGCCACAGGAATTCCCATCTGAATTGTAGAGATTGTGGTGTTCACCGCGCCTTCCATAGTTTCAAAGGAACAGACTGCAGCAGAAATTGCTTCCGGAACTCCATAAAGTCGAAGCTGAATTTCCGTTATGATTCCCAATGTTCCTTCGGAGCCGACAAACAGGCGTGTCAAATCATAGCCCGCGGAAGATTTACGGGCGCGTGTTCCGGTGCGGATTATGCGTCCGTCTGCAGTAACAACTGTCAGGCCAAGCACATTTTCCCGCATGGTTCCGTAGCGTACAGCGTTTGTTCCGGAGGCACGAGTTGCCGTCATTCCTCCCAGTGAGGCGTCCGCTCCGGGATCAATCGGGAAAAAAAGTCCGGAATTCCGCAAATGCTGATTGAGCTGCTTTCGGGTTACTCCTGCCTGCACCCGGCAGTCCAGGTCATTTTCGTTAACTTCCAGTACCTGATTCATACCGGAAACGTCGAGGCACACCCCGCCATGCAAAGCGGCAACATGTCCTTCAAGGGAAGTTCCGGTGCCAAACGGAATAATCGGTTTCTGGTACTGAACACAGATCCGCACTATCTCGGCCACCTCTTCATTGCATTCCACGAATGCAACTGCTTCCGGAGGTGCTGATGCATGAAATGATTCGTCTCGACCGTGTTGTTCACGTACCGAATTTGACATCGAAAGACGCTCGCCTAATAATTTTTGAAGTTCCTGCAAACATGGATCTTTGAGTGAGGTAGAGTTGGTGGGAGATGTGGACTGATTCATGGTTTTATTGAGCAATAGAAATTAAATTCATTACAAAAACTTTGTAATGAGCAGAATAATAGAACGCCCCAACAATTTCAAGTTTTGGTTCAGAGGTAAACAATCAATGCAGTGTGCCAAACGTCCCTTAGGAAATTGTTTGATACGCCTGTTGTAAACCGTTCATAGCCAGGAAAAGCTGCTGCTTATTATCCGGCATTGGAATGAATCCAAATTTCTCGTAATACTTTCTTGCTTTTTCATCCTTTGCATCCACAAAAAAACCCATGATGCCAATGTTTCTAGAAATGATCATAGCTCACAAATCCCCCGGAACACCATAAGACGGAGCGGCTTCCGGATTGAGGGCGCGGGTGACATAGGGCTCGAGTTGCGGTTGATATTCGTTCCAAATGGTGCGCAGTTTGGGAAGCGGATTTTCGTCCCAATCAACCCGCAAATCAACGACGGGCCACGAAACTTTATGAACGACCTGCACTCCGGCAGAACGCACCGGCCCTTCTTCGCCACCGGCGGCAATTCCGGCTTCGAGAGCGGTGATAAGCCTTTGTGCGAGATGTCCGGAGCTTTGTTCAAAAGCGGTCACCATTGTTTGCGGAACTTCTTCATTTGCCAAAAGATTTGCGGCGGCGGCGCACTGATTTCCTTGTGCGGAAGCGTTTCGGCCCAATGCCTTTTCTCCGGTGTGAATGGCTGATTTTCCGGAAGAATCCAAAAGCACGAGTTGCCGCCATTCAATGTGATTTGCCTCCGCTACAACTTGGGAAATCGCCGTGTTTACGTCTGCTCCCCCGGAACGTCCGGTGCGAGATTCCAGCAAATCGAGCATCCGGATTCCCAAACGCGGATCCGTGACATTTTGCGACAGTGCCGCACCAACTCCGGAACGCGTGAACAAACAACGACTCGCCACGCAAATGCTTGATGAAGTGATTGATCCGCCGAGCATCCCTGTTTCCGGACAGCGTCCGACAATGGAAAGCGTCATTTGTCCTCCTCCGGTATTACGGCAATCACATCTACTTCCAGCAACCATTCCGGTTTTGCCAACCCTGCCACAATGACTCCGGTTGAAACCGGAAACACGCCTTTGAGCCATTTGCCGACCGTGCGATAAACGGCTTCTCGAATTTCCCTGCTCGTCAAATAAATCGTGATTTTACAAACATGATCGAGACAACTTCCGGCTTCTTCCAAAAGTTGTTTGACATTTTTCATCGCTTGTTCGGTTTGAGCTTCGGGGTCATTGAAACCAATGAGATTTCCGTCAAAATCTGTGCCGACTTGTCCACGCAAATAAAGCGTGTTTCCGGCGCGTACCACTTGACACAAATCATTATCCAAATCCTGATCCGGATAAGTGTCTTTGGTGTTGAATTTTCTGATTCGTTGGTGTGCCATCAAATGTTCCTTTTCAAGTTTTCATCACTTTTTCCGACAATCCGGCGGCATTACGGACAAAATCCAGCGGCCCGGAAAAATCGAAATTGTTATAGACTGCATTCAGATGCGCAAAAGGCGGAGACTGCGCAAACAACTGAAAAGTCAAACGATGTCCGGCATAATCGGAATTGAGTAAATCACGGGCAAAAGCCAGCAATTTCCGGCGGTCTTCCGCAATCCAGTTTTCGTTAACGGTGTAGTATTTTTCCAGCCATTGTCCGGAATCGGTATCTTGAAATGCGGCATGGTTGGGCGTGATGCAAATTTGTCCGCCGCAAAGTTCACGCGCTAAATGTATCATTTCCGGAAGTCCGGAACACGCGTGAATTCGTCCGGTGTAAAGTAGTGATTGGTTTGGCATCAGCAAACCGCCGGGGCTTTTTTCCGCCAACGCAATCGAAGCCGTGAGATGGGCGTGAATTCCTTCGCGGTAACAGGCGAGTGTGGCCAGTTTTTCGCGGACTGCCTGATTTTTGTCGAGTCCGGTTTGTTTGACATTGAAAAGTGCGGCTCCGATGATCATGTCCGCAACATAACGCAGACGCATCACAAAAGGATAAGCACTGTAACGGTGAAGCGTGGCGCGGATAAACGCCGCCGCTTTGGTGTGGCGATAAAAAAGCACATTTTCCCACGGAATCAAAACATTATCAAACACCAGCAAAGTATCGACTTCATCAAAACGGTTGGCCAGCGGATAATCTTCGATCGGCAAGCGTCCGGCGAATCCGCTCCGGCAAATGTGTTTGAGTCCGGAAGCACCCATATCGCAAATAAAACTGACCGCATAATCCGAAAGTTTTTCGTTTCCGGCCCATCCGGCAATGGTCGGTTTGACAAAAGCTTGATTGGCATAGGACGCCGCCGTTTCAAATTTTGCACCGCGCACAATGATCCCTGCATCGGTTTCTTTGACGACGTGCAGTAACATATCCGGGTCTTGCTCCTGCGGCGTTTTGGAGCGGTCGCCTTTGGGATCGGTATTGGCCGAAACGTGAAAAGGGTCTTCGCGGGTTGTCCGGAGAATATGCTGTTCAATGTTTTTCGCAAACTGCGGATCGACCTCATTGAGCATTTCCTGACCATCGTAAAGCGACCACATTTCTCCAACCGATTCATCACTCACGCGAATCACCACGCCGCCGATGTCTTTCATCACGGCATCCAAAGCCGCATCTTTTTCCTGCCAATCTTCAGGAGTTCGGGGCGGTTTATGAAAAGTGGTATTGAGTTCTTTGGTTTCTGCATCTTGATAACTCAACTGAGCTTGATATTGAGTTTCATGAGCCATATCGTACATCCTTGCCCGCACGTCAATAATCGGTTTGAAAGCCGGATGGGTGGTCATGTCGTGGACGCGCTCTCCGTCAATCCAGATTTCGCGTCCGTCCCTGATAGATTCGCGGTATTCGTTTCCTGTGCGTAGCATGTTGATCCTTAATTTTAAGTGAAATTGTCCTAACTCAGGCCATGTCTAAAAACCTTCCGAAACGAACCGCCGAATCCCCCCGCAACTGTCGACGGGAAGGCATGATGAGGACGCAGTTATTGTACGGTGTTTTTACCGGGTCGTCCCCATCGTGACCGATAATAGTTCCTGCAGCAGGAATCACCTCAAGTCCGACAAACGGTTCGACAAATTGGAACGAATCAGTCTGGATGGTATACGGTCCGGAAACATCAACGAAGTGTTGTTTAGTCGGAGACAAAACACGTAAATGAGGTGCAGCTGTTTCTGCCAAAATTACACCAAGAATACTAAGGAAACGCCAAGCAGAGGTGATTGCTAACTCAGAACTGCTTTTTTCCCAGTGCTGTCCGCATTCAACAAGCAAAGCATTTTTTGGACTGTCCGGATCAGAAAATCCTTCGTAGTCACGCATCCGACGTCCAGCTTTGTGTCCGGAATCCGTGATAACTGTTTCAGGAATACCAATCTGTTCAGCAAATCTCCGTCCTTTAGAAAGTGGCCCGGCCATCATTAATGGTGGGGTTACGGTTTGCATGGAGTGGATGTCCAGCAAAAAATCAACGGTATCCACAATTGGACGCAATTCACGGGCTCTTCTTAATTCGACGCTGTCACGATTCCCATCTAAAACTTCTGTAGTCCAAAGTCGGTTAAAGTCTTCATCAACATACCGGGACGCGGTGGGATTTTCCGGATCAAATCTGAGGAATGCCTCCACATTCATAAAAGCCATAGTCAGTTTTCCATGAAGAGGACGCGCTTCGTTTTTCAGGAGATGATCCACAGCTATAGCACCACATAACTCGTTTCCATGCACCACCGCGCTGATCATCACATGTGGACCCGGTTTTCCTGAATCAAATTGATGGACATATTCCACGCCAATATTTCCTGCTCGATAGGCGGAAATATCCGGTGGTGTCAGCGAAACAGGATACGTGAGATCGTCTTTTGTCGGCATGATTTCTGTTCATGGTTAAAGTAGTGAAACACTATAACATTTCGAATATTTATTACCAGTTTTAAGCACTGTCAATTCCTGACAACTTAAAATCCAGTGAATGCAAAGTCTTTGTGCAGGTCTACGATTTTATAGTTCCCTTTATTTGCTATAGAAAAGGAGGAGGGTACTTACTGTCCTAGATTGAAGAAACGTTTTCAGGGTGCGCATCAAAACGAAATGGTGCCAAATCTTGAAGACGCAGGGCCCGGCCAGGACGATCGCCAGTGTGTTCACCATCTTTCCATACCACTCGACCGTTGACCATAACTTGTTCAATGCCCTGTGCAGGACGAACAGGGTCATCAAAAGTTGCACTGTCCACAATGGTATCCGGATCAAAAATAACCAAATCGGCATAGTTTCCAGGCTTAAGTATTCCCCGTTCCTTGAGACCAAAACAGGCTGCCGGCAGGGATGTCATTTTGCGCACTGCCTCTTCGAGACTGAACAGCTTGACCTCCCGGACATAGTGTCCCAAGACCCGTGGGAAAGTTCCCCAAAGCCGTGGATGAGGGTGCGTATCGGAGGGCAGACCATCCGAGCCGATCATGGTTTGTGGAAAGGCGAGGATGCGTTGTACGTCTTCTTCATCCATCATGAAAAAAATTCCACCTCCAGGATTCAGGGCTTCCACGGCCTCTTTCTCGCTCATTCCTAGTTCCTTGGCGATTTCAGAGAGCTCTCTCCCTGCATATTCCGGCATCGGCTCCGACCAAGTTATCAACACCTTCTTTGCTTCGAAATTTCGATAGGCTGAAAGAACAGTCGAACTGGCTGTGTAGGGATAAGCATCAAGTCCTAAAGCTTGAACCTTTCTTGCTTTATCAATCAGGGCTAAAGTTTCCAACGAACGGCCGTGATTGGGGGCACCGCTGCATTTGTGATGTGAAATCACCACTGGAATTTCTGCTTCGGCTCCAATAGTGAATGTTTCACGCAACGAATCGGCAACCCCTTCGCCTTCGTCCCGCATGTGAGTCGTGTGAAAAGCCCCGTGTTCATGCAAAGCGCGGGCGAGTTCGATAACCTCCGAAGTTGGCGCTGCGTTTGCGGGTGCATAAAAAAGCCCGGTACTCATTCCACAGGCTCCAGCTTCCAGAGAATCCTCCAGCATTTTTCGCATTTTACTTACTTCTTCTGCATTTGCAGGACGATCATAAGAATCCATGACAGCTGCCCGAAGTGTAGTGTGACCCACCTGACAAAGAGCATTGAGTGAAGGAGGTTCTTCGGCTAATGTCTGGAGGTATGTGCCAAAGCCGCTAAAGAATTGATCCTGGTGTTTAACCAGCACATCTAGCGGAGGAGGAGGCCGATGATCTATTTGCAATGGTGCGAGACTTATCCCGCAGTTTCCGGCAACCACAGTGGTTACACCCTGGCTAACCTTACAACTCATGTTTGGATCAGAGAGTAACAATCGATCATCGTGAGTATGGCTATCAACAAAACCGGGACAAACCACTTTTCCTCCCACATCAAGTTCACGACTTGCCTGAATATTACCTGTTTCACCCACTGCCAGCAGACGATCGTCTTGGATTGCCACGTCGCCGTATTGAGAGGGCCCGCCTGTACCATCGATTATTCGGGCGTTGCGCAGAATGAGATCGACTTTTTTGGTTTGAGACATTTTATATTTGCAATTTAAGTTCTTCAAGATAAGCAAGAGTTTCTTTTCGCTCGTCAAGACCAACCAGCATCAGCAGGTCGCCCGCTTGAACATGCTCAACTGCAGATTTTACAGCCTCCAGGCAAGTGTTAGCCGTGCTGAGTTTTTCTTCAGCATATCCCAGTTGCCGTAATTCATCAAAAACCAATTTGGAGATTTCTCCTGCTTTTCTCCCCCGTAAATAATCCAGCATTTCAGGAGAATAAAAATATTCCGGTTTGATTTTGGCAACCACACGAGTCATTTCCCGTATTTCTTCGTCGCTATGGCTGCCAACATGACCAGCCACAACCAGCCTTCGTTTTGCAGGAAGCCTGATGAGAGTTTCACAAATTGCACTCAATCCGTGTGCATTATGTGCAAAATCTATCAACACCTGAAAGGATTGCTCCTCTGTTGAATTTTGAGAACGATTTGGTTTGGGAAGAGGAAGTGTCAGATAATTGCCTCGCCCGGGATTATCCTTGAGGTCACCCTGAAAGCTCTTAAGTGCTCCTGCAATCACTTCATTTGAGAAACCCAAATTTTTGGCCAAAGCAATAACACCGAGAGAATTGGCTACATTATAACGTGCAGCACCATTTAGAGTAATCGGAATTTCATTCACATTCAGGATGAATTGGACAGAATCGTGATGCAGAAAATATATTTTTCCCTGTTCAACATAACAAATGGGACCTCCCTGTTTCCGGTGTTCATACAGGATATGAGAGTCTTTCTCCAGACTGAACCAACACAAAGGATGGTTTAAATTTTTGGCGTATTCCACCAGTCCTTCGTCGTCTGCATTGAGAACCAGCATGCCCCCGAATATTTCAAGAGGACGTAGGATTGTAAATTTTACATCTATAAGGTCGGCGAGACTCCGGACACCATATTCGCCCAAATGCTCTTCAGCTACATTAGTAATAATTCCGGCCTGAGCCTGAGTCACTCCCAGCCCCCGACGTAGAATGCCGCCACGCGCTGATTCAAGCACACCAAATTCCACACGTTTATCACTCAGTACCGCGAGTGCTCCCCCCGGTCCGGAATAATCTCCTGTATCTAGAATATCAGTTCCGACCTGGATGCAGTCGGTAGAAGTCAGTCCAGGAGTTTTCCCATCAGCACTGACAATAGCAGCTAGCATTCTACCGGAGGTAGATTTGCCATTAGTTCCGGTGATAAGTGTTACGGGGATGTTGTGGAGAGCATTCCAATCCACCTCATCCGGACTGGGAAGCTCCCTTAAAGACCAGCTTTGTGAGCCAACTCCAAGGCCAAGTGTAAGGGTTTCGTCATCAGACAGTAGTTGAATGCCTTTTTTGTTTGCCGCCTCATTAAGTTTTAGCAGGACTGGGTTGCTTTCCTGCTCTATTTGCGCTTTGAGTTTTGATACAATACCATCGAAGTCTTCAGGAACTTCACCATAAAGCCGTGCGACTGAGTTGTTCCAAGCTGCTTCATTAAGTTCAGATGCAGAGTAAACCAGGTCCATAGACGCATTGAAGGCCAAACTCGCTCCCTGTGGATGTGTTTCCCTGACATGCAAGGGTGACAGTTTCCAAGAGACTGCCTCCCGTAATTTATTAACTTCTTCCTGCCAGCATGCCACAACATCTTCCAACCTAACCCCGGAAACAAAAACGTCAAGTACAGTTCCAGGATTCTGGAAATACAGACTTGGACCCGTTAAACGGCGACAGCTTTCGAGTGTTAGTTTCACCAAGATTGCTTACAGTAATAGTGGGGTTTTCAATCCGCTTCCTCTTCACTGGCAAGACGTACTCCCCGTTCATCTTGAATAATACGTTGTCCGGCCACCATAGTAAATGGTTCAACAAAGGCCTCAACTGAATCCTCCTCTTTGGGTTGCTGTTTTGGCTGGATACTCGGTAACTCTAAATCTTCGTTAAAGTGGACAATCTGTTTCCAACTGCGGGAGACATTATCTCCAAACACCATCAGTAAATCACCTGGCTGAGCCAGAGTCAACCCCCGATGAATTGATTCAACTTCATCCGGAACCACATCAATACAGTCTTCAGAAACACCATTTTTCAGCAGGATTTTCCGGAGCATTTTTGGTATTTCGTCATAACCCCGCTTTCGGCGATCATCATCTGCTTTACAAATAAAATGGTCAAAAACTCCAGAGACAGTTTTTCCAACTTCCTGAATGTCCTCATCACGCCGATCACCGGGCATGGAAATCACACAAATATTTTTTCCAGGAGTTTCCATGCGTGATACCAGGTGACACATACCCTTGAAAGCTGCAGGGTTATGGGCATAATCCAGGATAACTTTAAATGGATGATCATCAAAAATATTCATGCGTCCCGGAGCCTGGAAGAAAGTAGTGTTAAAGGTACGCAATCCATGACGGATGTCATCCAATGGCACTCCCATGCTGAAGGAGAGAGCTGCGGCAAACATTGCATTTTGAACATTATGTACTGCTTTGCCTTCCAAAGTTGCCGGAATCAGGTGTGTCCAGAGCAAAGGAATATGAGCGCCCTTATCGTAAAGTGTGATCATGTCTCCATTGAGCCCCTTTTCCAGCACTACCGCCCTGCCTTCAGCACGGATGTGTTTACGCACCAGAGGATGATTGTCAGCTAAAGTTACATAACAAATATTTTCCGCCTTGGTATGATTTGCCATTTCCAGACAAAGTGAATCGTCTGCATTTAGTACTGCAGTATCAGTGGCAATTTCAATAATAATGCGCTTTACTCGAGCAAGTTGTTCTACGGTATCAATGCCTCTTAGTCCGAGGTGATCTGCAGAAACATTGAGGCATGCTGCCACATCACATTTGGGGAATCCAACTCCTTTCTTCAGCATTCCACCACGGGCAACTTCCATCACTGCTACATCTACCGATGGATCACGGAGTACCATTTGAGAGGAAACTGGACCGGTCATGTCACCTTTTACAGTCAGGTGACCATCTATATAAACCCCATCTGTGGAAGTCATTCCCACTGTATTCCCGCTGGTCTTCATGATATATGAAAGCATCCTGGCAGTAGTGGTTTTTCCGTTAGTTCCTGTAATAGCGGCAATCGGTATACAACTGGGAGATCCTGGTGGAAACAGCATGTCCATTACAGAGGTTGCGACATCACGCGGTTTACCTTCGCTGGGAGCTACATGCATACGGAATCCGGGAGCAGAGTTAACTTCAACAATGGCGCCGCCAATATCCTTGTAAGACTGGGTGATATCGTCCGTCAGAAAATCAACTCCACCTACATCCAACCCAATAGATTTTACTGCTCTTACAGCCATTTCTCGATTATCAGGATGCACTACATCTGTCAAATCAATCGCTGTACCACCAGTTGATAGATTCCCTGTGGAACGCAGGTAAAAAATTTCACCCTTGGTTAAAACTGTTTGACTGCTGTATTCAGATTTTTTCATCAGTCTTTCCGCCTGCTCATCAAACTTCAGACGAGTCAGTACTTTTTCGTGACCAATTCCACGGCGAGGATCACTATTGACAATTTCCACCAGTTCCTCAATAGTTTTTTCTCCATCGCCTACTACGTGTCCCGGAACACGTTTGGAAACGGCAACCAACTCTCCGTTGACCACCAGCATTCGATGATCAAAACCCGTAACGTAATTTTCGATAATGATCGCCTCGTTATTGCTTTGGGCACGAGCTTCATTAAAACCCAATACAACTTGCTCATCGCTAATGAGATTGATCGAGACGCCACGTCCATGGTTGCCATCGAGTGGTTTCACAACCACAGGGAATCCAAGATTTTCTGCTTGACTGACCGCTTCCTCTTCACTATAGGCCAGACGCTGCATGGTGGTGGGCAGGCCAAGATCGTACAGTATGGTGTGGGTTTCTTCTTTATCACCGGCAATGACTACAGCAATCTGCCGAGTTTCACTGGTGATTGTGGCCTGTATTCGGCGTTGATATTTTCCATGACCAAACTGCACAAGGCTAAACCGGTTCAGTCGCAGGTATGGAATTCCACGCTCTTTGGCAGCATTGACTAAAGAGGCTGTACTGGGTCCAAATTCATGACGCTGTGCAAAGCGAATGAAAGCATCGCGCTCCTCTTCAAAATTAAAATCAGCAGAAGGGGGAGTATCCAGTTGTTTTTTGAGTGAGTCCGGAAGCAGACACAGAAGCAACCTCAGTGCGAGTTCACTGGCTTTCAAGCCTACATCCCGCTGCATGTACTGGAACACCATGTTATATTCGCCGGGATTGCCTGTGGAGCGGGTGCGGCCAAATGTTACCTCAGACCCTGCAATGCCCTGCAGTTCCAAAGCAACATGCTCCATGATGTGTCCCATCCATGTACCATCATCTTCACGTAATCGACGAATGAACCCACCGGGAATACGATAGGAGCATCCATGTTCTTTCAGTCCCGGCAGTATTTCAACTAACTGATCAACGTAATCCTGCCCAATACGCGTGGAGGGCCATTCTTCAAGCACTCCTAAATCCAAAACGTGTCTAATCACCGGGAAATGGGCATACAAGCTTGGACCTTGAAAAACATTGGTTGAAAGAATCTTCATAAAACTTCACTTGAATCTAAAGAAAATATTTGGAAGAAATTCATCATTTAAAAACCTGCCTGGAATTGATATCGTATTTTGCACCACTTGTTAAAAGATGCAATCGTAAATTGGTCAGGTTAATGGCCTTTCCTCTGTTTTCTGATTCCATAGAAGAATGAGACAGTTCGCTGGGATCAACAACGGTAATTGCACCAGAACCTACAACTTCCAACATACCTTCCGGATCAATAAAGGCTGCAGTGTTTTCATCAATACCGATTCCGGTTGCAAACGGATTGAAAGCCACTGCAGAAAGCAGCCGGCCTAAACGGTCTCGCTGCCGGAAGTGCTGATCTACCACTATCTTGTTTGTCAATCCCAGTCCGGGAGCAAAGATCACCCCGCCTTCACGTGGAGTTGGCCCTGCCTTACCCCCTGCGATCATATGTTCCGGAATTATTGCCGCGCCCGCAGAAGTTCCGGCAAAGTGAACACCAACCGCATTTCTTCGTCGAATTGCCTGCGCAACGGGAGTACCACCCATAATAGTGGACAAACGTAACTGATTGCCTCCTGTCACAAAAATCCCACTCGCTTCATTGAGTTCTTGTAGATATTCTACACATTCGCTGTCAGAGCGTTCTTCAATCGGGAGACTTACACAGTAATCAACCCCTATGTCCCTGAAAATATCAATGTAATTTTGGCCAGTTTCTTTGAGTTTTGAGGCAGTCGGAATAATTGCCAGACGAGCGTTTTTACCTCCGCATAGTTCGGCAAACTTTTGCAAAATAAGAGGCTTTCTCCTTTTATTTTCAGCCCCCCCTATCGGTATAATATAGCCCCTTTGACTGCCCTCAGCTACGTGCGACGCCACAAATCATCCTTTCTTTATTAAGTAGATCTTAGCTAAGTTGAATTACTTGCCGAGCTTAAATTGTAACTAATATACCAAATATACCAAAAAAACAGATGAAGTAACCAGCAGTTTTACCGAAAATCTTTCCAAAGCCAGTTAATAACACAACAAACTTTCTGCTCAAGTTGACTACCACTCCTCAATTTTCTACAAGGAAAAACTCAGTTCAAAAGTTTCCGCAACTCTTTAATTGAATGGACCGGCAATTGACAGGTTTGATTTTGGCAAACATAAGCGGTCGCACGTTCATTTACCATTACTCTTCCGGAAGCCAGCGGGATGATTTTTTCTGTTTCCGGACTCTCTCCGTTTTCAACGAAGGCCACTACTATATTCGGATGAAATTCACTACGTACTTCCTTCAGTAAAGCTTCTGTCTCAGGATCACCACGTCTTCCGGAAATGATAATCTCTTTCGGTTCAGAAAGGCTGAAATGCAGGGCACCAAGCATTGCTGAAAAGCTGACTCCGGCCTGTTTCAGATGGGGAGCAAAACTTCTTAAAATTCGTTGAGCATCGCTGTAAAATTCAGGGGACAAACCATAAGAGCGAAGCCTCAAAAATGCATTTGTCACACTGCTGTTTCCCGAAGGTTCCACACCATCATAGCCTTCTGCATTACGGGTTAACAGGGTTTCACCATCTATTCCAGTATCATAATATGGACCGTCATCGTTCCGGAACAGACGATTGATTCCCTGAGATAATTCAACAGCTTTCCGGAACCATTCAGGATCGTAGGTGGTTTCGTAAAGATCCAGACAAGCAGCAGCAAGTTGAGCATGATCACAGAGATAAGCCGGATAACGAGCCTCTCCGTCACGCCATCGCCGGAGCAAGCGTCCAGACTCGTCCCGTAGATTTTCGAAAATAAAGTCAGCCGCACGCACTGCCCTCATTTCAAAATCAGTATCATCAAATACCCGTGCTGCCCGAGCAAAAGCAGAAATCATCAAGGCATTCCAGGATGTAAGTACTTTGTCATCCAATAGAGGACGAATACGTTGTGAACGAACTGCAAGCAACTTTTCCCGTGCAGCCCGGAGTTGAACCTGCATCTCTTCAGTAGTGATACTGAATTGCTCTGCAACTTCTTCATCGGACATTGGACGATTCGGAATGTTGCTGCTCTCAAAATTTCCTTTCTCCGTAATATCCCAATATGCGCAGGCCAGCTTTCCAGTTTCAGCACCTAAAATTTCCGTTACTTCTGCTTTTGACCAGAGATAAAATTTCCCTTCAACACCCTCGCTATCCGCATCTTCCGCAGAAAAAAATGCTCCCTGCGGAGAAGTCATATCCCGTGCAACATAAGTCAGAACATCCCGCACCGCTGTTTCATAAAGTGGATTCCTGGTAACTTGAAAAGTCTCTATCAAAGCCCAGATAAACAGAGAATTATCATAAAGCATTTTCTCAAAATGCGGAACCAGCCACTCATAATCGGTACTGTAGCGACTCAGTCCACCGCCAAGTTGATCATAAATTCCCCCGGCAAACATTTTTTGTAAAGTCTTTTCCACCATTTCCAGTGACATTGCGTTACCTGTTCTGTCATAGTGACGAAGCAAAAGCATCAATCCCATGCTAGGCGGAAACTTGTTTTGAAGCTGCTGATTGAAACCACCGTGCCGTGAATCAAACGATTCCCGAAATTGTGCAACCGCCTTCTCTTCCACCTCCCAATTCAGTTCAGGTAGTCCGTTATAAGATGGAACAGCTTGTTGCTGTAAATGAGAAGTAATTTCATCAGCAGTGGAATAAATTTTTTCGCGCTCATTTTCCCAAATAAAGACTAAGTTTTCCAGCAGCTCACGGAAGGATTTTCGCCCATACATTGGTTTCGGAGGGAAATAAGTGCCCCCCGTAACAGGCTTTCCTTCCGGAGTCAAAAACATATTCAGAGGCCATCCTCCCTGCTGACCAAGGGCGTGTAGTGCATCCATGTGGATTTTGTCCACATCAGGGCGCTCCTCTCTGTCTACTTTCACTGGTACAAAATGCTTGTTAAGATATAGAGCCAATTCTGGATCTTCAAACGACTCGCGCTCCATCACGTGACACCAGTGACAGGTTGCATAACCGATGCTGACCAGCAGCAGCTTGTCTTCACTTTTTGCTTTCTCAAAGGCTTCCTGGCCCCAGGGGTACCAGTTTACCGGGTTGTGCGCATGCTGTAATAGGTACGGGCTTTTTTCGTTTATCAACTTGTTGGTGAATGAATGTTCAGGCATTTTTCAAGATGGAAAAGAAATTAGTGTTTTTTTATTGCCATTCTAAGACTGTTTACAAATGATGCAATACAAAGTTTTTCTCAGGAGACAAGTATGATGGATGTCTAATTTTCACTCAAGAAAAAGGTTTTTGTAAGGTTTTTGTCTTTTTTTCAAGAATTAATGAAAAAGATGTTGACGAAAATTTAATTCAATGTTAAATTGGCAGATTGATTATTAATAATTGGATAAAGCAGCAAAGTCGAACTTACAAAATATGCCGACATTAAGTCAGTTGGTCCGGAAGGGACGTAAAAGCAAATTAACCAAAAAGGATACCCCTGCACTGGAAGCATGCCCACAACGCCGAGGCGTCTGTGTGCGGGTTTACACTTCAACACCCAAGAAGCCGAACTCCGCATTACGAAAAGTTGCCCGTGTTCGTTTGACCAATGGTATTGAGGTGACGAGTTATATTCCAGGAATAGGACACAATCTTCAAGAACATTCAGTTGTGCTGATACGAGGCGGACGAATAAAAGATCTTCCCGGAGTTCGTTATCACGTTGTACGCGGTAAACTTGATACAGTTGGAGTAAATGAACGTAAGCAGTCCCGTTCCAAGTACGGCGTCAAAAAGGATCAGTAGAAAAACTATATGCCACGACGTAGAGCCGCAACAAAAAGAGTAATCTTACCTGATCCAAAATATAAGGATCTGTTAGTCAGTAAATTCATTAATTCGTTAATGAAGCATGGTAAGAAAAGTATTGCAGAAAATATTTTCTATAGTGCACTGGACAAAATTTCAGAGCGTGAATCTGAAATGTCATCATTGGAGATTTTTAAAGCCGCCATTGAAAACGTGATGCCGTCTGTAGAAGTAAAATCTCGGCGTGTGGGCGGTTCAACTTATCAGGTGCCGATGGAAGTCCGACACAGCAGGAGTCAGTCACTGGCAATTCGCTGGCTAATTGAAAATGCAAATGCCCGCAGCGGCTTATCAATGCGTGCGAAGCTGGCAGATGAGTTCGCAGATGCTTCAAACAGCAGAGGCAGCGCAGTAAAAAAGAAGGAAGATACGCATAAGATGGCTGAGGCCAACAAGGCTTTTGCGCATTACCGTTGGTAAACGAACTGGCTTTTACTGAAACAAATCAGTGCCTCTATCAATAAACCGACGTGGCAAGAACAGTTCCTCTAAAACAACGGCGTAACCTTGGCATCATGGCACACATTGATGCAGGGAAGACTACAACCACCGAGCGTATCCTTTATTACACGGGACGGATTCACAAGATCGGGGAGGTCAATGACGGCTCTGCTACAATGGATTGGATGGAACAGGAGCAGGAGCGTGGGATCACGATTACCTCAGCTGCAACTACTTGTTCCTGGGAGACTGATAAAAAAGAATATGTTTTAAACATTATTGACACTCCGGGACATGTAGATTTTACAGCGGAGGTCGAGCGCTCTTTGAGAGTACTGGATGGGTCAGTAATGGTGCTATGCGCAGTAGCAGGAGTACAGCCTCAGACAGAAACAGTTTGGAAACAGGCAAAACGCTATAACGTCCCCTGTATTGCATTTGTCAATAAAATGGATCGTGTTGGTGCGGATTTTGAGAAAGCTGTCATTTCAATTGAAGACCAGCTTTCTGCAAGTCCGGTAGCCATACAAATACCGATTGGCGCCGAGGAGGAATTTACAGGAGTGATCGACCTGGTTTCGATGCAGGAACTGCGTTTCAAAGATGAAGGATTTGGTGAAGAATACGAAAGTGCCGAACTCTCCGATGAATTGAGAGCATCAGCGCAGGATTGGCGCAGGCAGATGCTGGAGCATCTTTCTCTTTTTGATGATGACTTGCTCGAAAAAATTGTTGAAGAGCAACAGGTAGAACAGGAAGAGATCGTCAAAGTTCTGCGTAAAGCAACTTTAAGCGGCAAAATCACACCGGTTTTGTGTGGAAGTGCCTTTAAGAACAAGGGAGTGCAGCAACTTCTTGATGCTGTAGTAAATTACCTCCCGTCTCCGTTTGATATTCCGCCGGTACAGGGAGATCATCCGGTAACGAAAAAACCGGTTAGCCGAGAGGCTTCTGAATCAGACCCCTTGTGTGCACTTGCATTCAAAGTGGCAAGTGATCCTTTCGCCGGTCAGATGACTTTTGTTCGTGTTTATTCAGGTTCATTTGAAACCGGGAAAACAGTATTTAATCCGCGTAAACGTAAGCACGAACGGATTGGGAATCTAGTAAAACTGCACGCAAACAAGCGTGAAGATATCTCCGTGATAAAAGCAGGAGATATCGGGGCAGTGATCGGTATGGAACTGATCACGGGGGACACGCTCTGCCCAAAGGATCATCCGATAATTCTGGAAAGAACTCAGTTTTCGGAACCGGTAATTGATCAGGCTATTGAGCCAAAAACAAAACAGGATCAGGACAAACTTGAAGAAGCCCTGAAACGCCTGATGCAGGAAGACCCATCATTCCGGAGCAGGATTGATGCTGAAACAGGACAAAACATAATTTCCGGAATGGGCGAACTTCATTTGGAAGTTATGGTTCACAGACTCCAGCGGGAGTTCCGGATCGACTGTAAAGCCGGAACGCCCAGAGTAGCATACCGGGAAACAATTACGCAGGCTGCAGACTCAGAAACACGATTTGAGCAACAACTTGACGGAAAAGACCAATTTGCTTTCTGCAGGATAAGCCTTGAACCACTGGAGGCAGGAGGGGGTTTTGAATTTGAAAACAAACTTTCGGCTGAAGAATTGCCAACGCAGTTTGCAGAGGCCCTGGAACAAGGGATTCAAGATGCAATGAGTAATGGAGTCCTTGCCGGATTTTCATTAATTGACTTGAAAGTTTGCTTGGTTGCAGGAGAATATCTGGAAGAATCTTCGACCGAAGTTGCCTTCACTATTGCGGGGGTAAACGCTCTTCGGGAAGGGGTACGTAAGGCAGGACCGGCCTTACTTGAACCCTCAATGAAAATAGAGGTCGTTACGCCTGTATCTTTTACAGGTGAAGTTATTGGAGACCTGAATGCTCGCCACGGACGTATCCGGGGTATGGAAGAGCAGGGAGGAATTCAGGTTGTTGAGGCTGAAGCTCCGTTGGCGGAAATGTTCGGCTATTCCACCCGATTACGTTCGCTCACTCAGGGGCGGGCATCATTTACCATGCATTTCAGTCACTACACGTCTGTGACTGAATCGACAAGAAAGATTCTCATTGGAGAACCGGTCAGCTTAGGCTGAGCGTTAATTTTAATTAGTCAAAACAGAAAAAGGAACAGGAGACGAGATGGCAAGAGAAAAATTTGACCGCTCAAAACCACATGTTAATGTTGGAACAATTGGACACGTGGACCACGGGAAAACAACTTTAACTGCAGCAATCACCAAAGTACTGCAAATGGACGGTTTAGCTGAAGCAAAAGGCTTTGATGAAATTGACGGTGCACCAGAGGAAAAAGAGCGTGGGATCACCATTGCGACATCACATATTGAATATGAAACTAAGAATCGGCATTACGCACACGTCGATTGTCCGGGTCACGCCGATTATGTTAAAAACATGATCACCGGTGCAGCACAGATGGACGGTGCGATAATTGTTGTATCCGCTGCTGACGGCCCGATGCCTCAAACCCGTGAACATATCTTGTTGGCCCGCCAGGTCAATGTTCCGCACCTTGTGGTGTTTCTGAATAAAATTGATCAAGTCGATGATGAAGAGTTGCTTGAGCTGGTGGAAATGGAAGTCCGTGAATTGCTTGATTACTATGATTTCCCCGGAGATGACACTCCTATTATCAAAGGTTCAGCTCTGGCGGTTATGGAAAGTTCAGCAACTGATTCAAGCGACCCTGCATTTGTGTGTATTAAAGAGCTGATGGATGCAGTTGACAGTTTTATTCCTGAACCTGTACGTGACCTTGACAAGGACCTCCTGATGTCCGTTGAAGATGTGTTTACTATTTCCGGACGCGGTACAGTTGCAACCGGACAAATTGAACGCGGAATAGTGAAGGTCGGTGAGGACATTGAAATCACTGGAATCCGTGAGACCCAAACAACCACTGTTACCGGCGTAGAAATGTTCCGTAAATCACTTGACCAGGGACAGGCTGGAGACAACGTTGGAATTTTGTTGAGAGGTATCAAGCGTGAAGATATTGAACGAGGACAAGTCATTTGTAAGCCGGGCTCAATTACACCGCACACAAAGTTCAAAGGCCAGGTTTATGTACTAGATAAAGATGAAGGCGGAAGACACACTCCGTTTTTTACAAACTACCGCCCACAATTTTATTTCCGTACAACTGACGTAACCGGTGTCGTTACTTTACCAAGCGGGATTGAGATGGTAATGCCGGGTGACAACGTGGAAATGACTATTGAGTTGATATGTCCCATTGCAATGGAAAAAGAAGTACGTTTTGCAATTCGGGAAGGCGGACGGACTATTGGCTCCGGAGTCGTCACGGAAGTTATTGAATAAGCTACCAGGTGGTTTGATGGAACAAAAAATTAAAGTACGTTTCAAGGCATACGACGAGAAACTTCTCGATAAAACAATTGGAGAAATTGTTCATACGGTTAAGCGAACTGGAGCTGAAATTGTAGGCCCCATTCCGCTTCCAACTCGAAAGAACAGCTACACTGTTTTGCGTTCTCCACATGTTGACAAAAAGTCGAGAGAACAGTTTGAGATTCGTACCCACAAACGGCTCCTGTATATTTTGGAAACAACACCACAGACAATGGATGCTTTGATGCGCCTGGATATTTCTGCTGGAGTTGATATCGCCATAAAGCAAGAAGGATAAAGTTTATTGGGAAGTATAATCATGGCAACATTAAAAACCGTTGATGCAGGCAACAAAGCCGCAGGTAAGATAGAAATTGACGATACAATTCTGGAAACACCATATCACAGAAAAGCTGTTTCAGAAGTTGTGCGCCAGTTTCTGGCTGCAAATCAACAGGGGACACATTCTACTAAAAATCGAGCAGAAGTAGCTTACAGTACCCGTAAACTATATCGACAAAAAGGTACAGGCAGTTCCCGAGCGGGTAGTGCAAAATCGCCCATACGTCGCCACGGCGGCACGATTTTCGGGCCGCAAATGCGTAGCCACTCTTTTAGACTGAACAAGAAAACTAAGCGTCTTGCAACACGTTCAGTGTTTGCAGAGAAAGTTCGACAGGACGGAATCTTGGTGCTTGACAGCCTCAATCTGACTGATAATAAAACTAAAAACCTGAAGGCAATGCTGACCAAGCTTGAGCTTCCAGAAAAAGTTTTAATAGTAGCAGACGAGGTGTCTGAAAACTTGAGACTTGCTTCGAGAAATCTTCCAGACGTACATGTTCTGAGTTTTCGAAGCCTAAATGTTTATGAGATGATGAAATACACAAAAGTGGTTTTCCTCAAAGATGCTCTTGAGGCATACAAGGAAAGGTTGGCTAGATGAATATTTTTGATGTGCTTAGAGCACCAAAAATGTCAGAAAAGACTTTGTCACTAAAAGAAGAAGCTAATCAGTTCGCTTTTGAAGTTGACCAAAGGGCAAATAAAATTCAAATTAAGGAAAGCATTGAAAAATCCTTTAAGGTTTCAGTGCTGAAAGTAAGAACAATGAATGTACGGGGCAAGAAAAAACGCCTTGGACGTTATCAGGGACTTAAGTCCAGCTGGAAAAAAGCAATAGTAACCCTAAAGGAAGGGGATACTATTGAATATTTTGAAGGTGCGTAAACTGACTGCTAAGAATTATGGGAATTAAATTCCACAAACCTACATCTCCTGGAAGAAGGGGAATGAGTGGCTTTGTATTTGAAGAAATAACTGCATCCACGCCGGAAAAAAGTCTTTTGGCCCCTTTGAAAAAGAAGGGAGGCCGAAACAATAATGGCAGGATTACGGTCAGGCATCACGGTGGTGGACACAAACGCAGATATCGGATAATCGACTTTTCCAGAAACAAACAAGAGATTCCAGCAAAAGTAGCCAGCGTTGAATATGACCCTAACCGAAGTGCACGAATCAGTTTACTGCATTATGCAGATGGTGAGAAACGCTACATCCTGACACCTTTCGGATTAAAAGTTGGAGATGTTATTTTTTCTGGAGAAAATTCTGATATTAAGACCGGTAACGCTCTTCCATTAAAAAATATTCCTGTTGGAACGATGCTTCACTGCATTGAATTACGTCCTGGAAAAGGAGCACAATTAGGACGCAGTGCCGGAGCAGCAATTCAATTGATGGCAAAGGGTGATGATTATGCTCAACTCAAACTTCGCTCCGGTGAAATCAGAAAAGTAAGAATAGAATGCATGGCAACTGTTGGAACAGTTGGTAATGCAGAGCATATGAACATTAATAAAGGTAAAGCAGGTCGGAATCGCTGGTTAGGTCGCCGCCCTACTGTTCGTGGTGTAGTTATGAATCCAGTTGACCATCCACATGGCGGAGGCGAAGGAAAATCTTCCGGTGGTCGACATCCAGTAACTCCGTGGGGTAAACCCACAAAAGGAGCAAAGACCAGGAAACGTAAAGATACAGACAAATATATATTGAAGAGGAGATAAACAGTGCCAAGATCCCTAAAGAAAGGACCGTTCGTAGACGCTCATCTTGAAAAAAAAGTTGCTGCAGCTAAAGGAAACAACGACCGACGTTTGATCAAAACATGGTCCCGACGCTCTGTAATTTTACCGGATTTTATTGGTACAAATATCGCTGTTCATAATGGCAACAAATTTATTCCTGTTTTTATTACAGAAGATATGGTGGGTTATAAATTGGGTGAATTTGCACCAACCCGGACATATCGGGGACATGTAGGAAAAAGTGATAAGAGGGTAAGGCGATAATGACTGCTCAAGCAACTGCAAGAAATGTAAGAGTGGCACCAAGAAAAGCCCGTCTGGTTGTCGATATGATTAGAGGGCAAAATGTTGTCCGGGCAATGGCACAATTAAGCACGATACGAAACAGAGCTGCTGAACCGATAATGAAAGTCTTGCAGTCTGCACTCGCAAATGCGGACCAGCACCATCCAGAAGCTGATGTGGATAATTTCCGTGTGATTACCGCTTACGTTGATGAGGCACGGATGCTCAAGCGATTCCGCCCTAGAGCTATGGGCCGCGCATCTGGAATTAAAAAACGCTCCAGCCATATTACACTGGAAGTTGGAGAATAAAGTTAAATAATTTAATTCCCTATTCTATTTCAAGGGGAATTCACGTTTTTCAAGGTAAACTGTGGGTCAAAAAGCTAATCCAATAGGTCTAAGACTGGGTATTTCCAGAACATGGAACTCAAAGTGGTTTGCAGAAAAAGATTATGCAAGCCAGCTGAGACAGGATCTGGATATTCAAAAGTTTGTGAAGGCTCGTTTGAAGCATGCCGCAATTTCAAAAATAGAAGTCGAACGCACAGCAAAAAGAACCAAAATAAATATTTTCTCAGCACGTCCGGGAATCATCATTGGACGAAAGGGCGATGAGGTTGAGCGTTTAAAAAAGGAACTCAGCAAGCGTAATTATAACGATGTCACCATTAATATAAAGGAAATTAAACGACCGGAAATTGATGCAACGTTGATTGCAGAAAATATCGCAAGTCAGCTTGAACGGCGAATTGCATACAGAAGAGCAGTCAAACGGTCCATACAGGCTGCGATGCGAATGAATATAGCAGGCTGCAAAGTAATGGTAGGCGGGCGTTTGAATGGAGCAGAGATAGCCAGATCAGAATGGGTACGAGAAGGACAGGTACGTTTACACACTTTACGTGTAGATATTGACTATGGTGTTGCTGAAGCAAATACGACATATGGTATTATCGGCGTAAAAGTCTGGGTGTACCGCGGAGAAGATTATGGTAAATCACGTGGAAGACGGTCGTTCAGTTAAGGAGTTTTAGCTATGTTAATGCCAAAAAAGACAAAATTTCGCAAGCAGATGCGCGGCAGAATGCGGGGGGACGCACATACTGGAAACAAAATTAGTTTTGGTTCCATCGGACTTCAGGCAACCGGACGAGGTTACGTGACAACACGACAGATTGAGGCTGCTCGCAGGGTGATCACACGGACGTTAAAACGAGGTGGAAAAACTTGGATTCGGGTGTTTCCTGACAAGCCGGTTACAAAACGACCTGCTGAAACAAGAATGGGGAAGGGCAAGGGAGCTGTCGACACTTGGGTAGCTTCTGTGCATCCGGGACGTGTGCTTTATGAAATTGACGGAGTTCCTGAAGAAGTAGCAACTGAAGCATTACGCCTGGCTGCTTATAAATTATCAATAAATACAAAAATTATCAAAAGAGCAGCTGTAATATGAATGCGTCTGAATTACGGGCATTACCAGTCAATGAATTGGAAGCCAAAAAATACGATCTCAAAGAAGAATATCTGCGGTTACGCTGCGGGCACGTTTCCCGGCAATTGGCTGATGTTAATTTGATCAAGAAAGCTCGACGCAATATAGCTCGTTTGAATACAGTGTTAACTGAAAAACTGGCCAAACAATAGCGAAAATAAAATTAAAATGAGTACATTGAAGCTACAGAGTGGAATTGTTGTCAGTAACAAGATGGATAAATCCATTGTTGTAAAGATTGAAAGAAAAATAAAACACCCCCTTTACAAGAAAACCATCAAACGCTCAAAAAAATATATTGCACATGATGAGCAGAACGAATGCAAGGTAGGTGACTTGGTTCAAATTGCAGAGTGCAGACCATTGAGTAGACGTAAGCGCTACCGATTATTTAAACCGTCAAAATGATACAAACACAAAGTATCCTTGAAGTTGCTGATAACTCAGGAGCAAAAAGCCTGATGTGTATAAAGGTTCTTGGAGGATCCAAGAGACGTTATGCTCGGGTAGGTGATATAATTGTTGCATCAATCAAGGACTGCCAACCTCATTCCAAAGTAAAATCCGGAGATGTTGTGAAAGCCGTTGTAGTTCGTACCAAAAAAGAGTTCCGTCGACCAGATGGCAGTTATATTAAATTCGATACAAATTCTGCTGTTGTAATAGACGGAAAAAGAGAACCGGTAGGTACCCGCATTTTCGGCCCTGTAGCCAGAGAGCTGCGCGCTGGAAAATTCATGCGAATCCTGTCACTTGCACCTGAAGTATTATAGTAGTCTGATTCATGAAAGCTAAGCAACGCAAAAAAAGAAGGGCCACAATTCGTCGTGAAGACACTGTGATGGTTATTTCCGGAAAAGATAAGGGGCGTACCGGACGTGTAATTACTGTAGATTGGAAGCGCGAACGCTTACTGATTGAAGGTGTAAATATGGTCACGCGTCATACAAAACCCAATGCAGCAAATCAAAAGGGTGGCTTGATCAAAATTGAAGCACCAGTTCATTATTCAAACGTTCAGCTTTACAATCCAACTCTAGAAAGAGGCGTGCGTGTAAAAATACAGACAAGTGATGCTGGTGTTAAAAATAGAGTCTGTGTAAAATCTGGAGAGGTATTAGGATAATGTCAGAGAGTCACTTGTTACAGACCTATAATTCGAAAGTTGTGCCGTTGCTTCAGGAGAAGTTTAAATACAAGAACAAGCACCAAATTCCTGCTATCAATAAAGTAACCCTGAATATAGGACTTGGTGAAGCTGTACAGAACCCCAAAGCAGTCGAGGCAGCCAGCAAGCAGTTAGCCTTGATTTCCGGACAAAAGCCTGTGGTTACCAAGGCAAAACGTTCAATTGCTGGATTTAAGTTACGTGAAGGCATGCCTATCGGTTGCATGGTAACTCTGCGTAACGTACAAATGTGGACTTTTCTAGATAAATTGCTTCACATTGCAATGCCTCGTATTCGTGACTTTAGGGGTATTTCCCCAAAAGCCTTTGATGGAGCAGGAAATTATACCATGGGAATTAAAGAACAACTGATTTTTCCTGAAATTGAAATTGATGATGTAGATAATATCCGAGGTATGAATATATCCATTGTAACCAGTGCGCTTACAGATGAAGAGGGCCTTGCAATGATGCAGGACTTGGGATTTCCCTTTAGAAAATAGGTTAAATGGCAAAAAAATCAATGATCGCAAAAAGCGAACGTACTCAAAAGTTTAAAGTCCGCCAATACAGCAGATGTGGATATTGCGGGCGTCCGCGTGGATATTTGAGAAAGTTCGGTATGTGCAGGATTTGTTTTAGAAAAAACGCTAATGCAGGCCTTCTGCCGGGCGTGACAAAAGCCAGTTGGTAAAAACAACATAAGATACTGAAAAAGATTGTGTTATGTCAATGAGTGACCCTATTGCGGATTTATTAACTCGCATCCGCAATGCAAACATGAGGAAAAAAGAAAGTCTGGAAATGCTGTCCTCCAAGATGAAACTTAACATAGTAAAGGTTCTGAAAGATGAAGGTTTCATAGTAAACTGGGAACTGGACGAAAAAGGTAAGTTTCCGGAATTGCGAATTTGGTTGAAGTATGTGGACGATTTACCTGTTATTCGTAAAATTACCCGAATCAGCAAGCCTGGACTTCGTCTCTACAGCAAGGGCAAGGATTGTAAACCTGTACTTAATGGGCAAGGTATTTCTATCCTTTCTACCTCAAAAGGAATAATGAGTGACCGACAGTGCCGTGCCGATGATATTGGTGGGGAAGTACTTTGTACGGTCTGTTAGACTGGATTTAATCAAGAAAGACAATGTCAAGAATTGGTAAAAGACCCATTAAACTAACACAGGGAGTTGAAGTAAATTTTAAGGAGCGCCTGCTTTCAGTGAAGGGTCCTAAAGGCGAGCTGGAACTAAGGGCACATCCTGCGATTGAGTTAATAATTGATACTGAAAATATTTCAGTGTTGCCTTCTGATCTGAGTGCTCCAATGACACCTATGCTAGGAACAACCCGGGCACTGATTAGTAATATGATTCACGGTGTCACAGAAGGTTTTGAAAAACAGCTAAATTTGGTAGGTGTCGGATACAAAGCAGTTGTAAATCAGAAAAGTTTGTTATTAAACCTGGGCTATTCACACTCAATAAATTACACGTTGCCGGAAGGAATAAAAGCATCTGTAAATGCAAATACTAAGATACTTCTTGAAAGTTCCGATAAACAGCTTTTGGGGCAGGTTTCTGCAGAGATTCAAAAATTTAGACCACCTGAGCCATACAAAGGAAAAGGAATTTTGTTTGAAGGTGTTCAAATAAAACGTAAAGCCGGTAAAAGCGGCAAAACTTAATACGCAAGTAAGAGCTTGAAATGAATAATGCTGCAACACGTCTGAAAGGAAGAGAAACTAGACACAGACGTATTCGAAAAAAAATTTCTGGAACTAATACGCGTCCTAGACTAGCGGTATTCAGATCTGCACGACATATTTATGTGCAGGCTATTGATGATAATGCAGGAAGTACTTTGGCAGCTTCTTCAACTGTAGCAATCCAGAAGTCCTTGAAAAAAATCTACACAGGGAACAAAGAGGCAGCTAAAGCGGTTGGCGCAGACGTAGCAAATAAACTTATGGAAAAGTCCATTTCCTCCGTTGTCTTCGACCGCGGTGGATTTATTTTTCATGGACGTGTACAGGCCTTAGCTGAAGGAGCTAGGGAAGCTGGCCTGAAATTCTGAAAACCGGTAAAACCGGAATAATGGTGAAGTAGTGGCAGAAAAAAATAGAGAAAAGAATGAGCTGATAGAAAAAGTAGTTCGCGTAAACCGTGTTGCCAAGGTGGTAAAAGGCGGTCGTAGATTCAGCTTTAGCGCATTAATCGTTGTTGGTGATGGGCGAGGTCAGGTTGGTCTTGGTCTCGGGAAGGCTAACGAGGTTGTTGAGGCAATTCGTAAAGCAGTTGAACAGGCTTCGGTTAACATGAAAAAAATATGTGTGGAAGGCACATCAATACCACATGTAGCAATAGGTCGTTTTGGATCCGGAAAGGTTTTAATGAAACCTGCAGACAAAGGACATGGAATTATTGCAGCCGGTGCTGTTAGAGCTGTTATGGAAGCAGCTGGTATCATGGACATCAGTGTTAAGTGCATTGGTTCCAGAAATCCAAACAACCTGGTACGCTCAACACTTGATGGATTATACAATCTCAGGAGTAACGATTGGATTGCCAGAGCAAGAGGCAAAGACATCGATTATTTGAAACAATAAAAATGGCCAGTAAGATAAAAGTAACCCAGATTCGCAGTAGGATTGGGGCACAAAAAAAACAAAAAGCATGTCTAAGTGGATTGGGATTACGGAAAATAAACAATTTTTCAGTGCTTGAAAACACTCCGGCAGTTCGAGGGATGATCAAAAAGGTTAGTCATCTTGTCAGGATTGAGACAGCAGGTTAATAGAATTACGGTAATATATGTATCTCCACGATCTTGAATCCAGTAAAAACAAACGTCGTAAACGTGTTGGACGTGGCCCAGGCAGCGGTAGCGGAAAAAACTGCGGACGCGGACAAAACGGTGCGAAATCACGATCCGGCTATAAAAGGAAGCGAGGATTTGAAGGTGGACAAAATCCACTCAACCGTAGATTGCCTAAGTTTGGATTTACAAGTCCTAACAAGGTGTATGCTCAGTTGATAAATTTACAAAACCTGGAAGATAATGCAGATGTCGAAACAGGAAGCAGCCTTGATAAAACAAAATTAAAAGCTTTAGGTTTAATCAAAAAAGAAGACAAGCCTGTAAAGCTTTTAGGTAAGGGCAAACTGAGCAAAAAATTAAATATAGAAGTTGACATGACTAGCGCAAGTGCTGCAGAAGCAGTAAAAAAAGCTGGTGGTGAAGTGGTTACGATAGGCTAAGGCTTCTTTGATGTTAAATATAATTCAGAACATTTTTAGAATTGAAGAGCTGAGGCAACGTATTTTTTTCACTCTGGCAATGCTTTTTATTTTTCGCCTTGGTGCACATATACCTACTCCCGGAATAGACGGAGCTGCTCTGACAGCTTTTTTTGAGGCGCAACAAGGTTCTATATTACGCTTCTTCGATATGTTTACCGGAGGAGCACTGGCACGATTGACCGTTTTTGCACTGGGTGTGATGCCTTACATTAGTGCCTCAATCATAATTCAGTTATTGACTGCAGTATTTCCCTACCTTGAAAGATTATCAAAAGAGGGCGATGCCGGTCGAAAAAAGATTACAGGTTATACCAGATACGGAACAATTGTTCTCAGTGTGGTTCAAGGTTTTGCCATTGCGGTTGGACTGGAAAGTATGGCGGCACCAAATGGACAACCAATCGTAATTTCGACATTAAGCCCATGGGCTTTCAGGGCACTAACTGTAATCACATTAACAGCTGGTACAGCTTTTCTGATGTGGGTAGGCGAGCAGATTAGTGAACGTGGAATTGGAAATGGAATTTCGTTATTGATTTTTGCAGGAATTGTGGTTGGTATCCCGGGCGCAATTATAAATTCAGTCCGTTTGGTGCAGGACAATGTATTGTCACCATTAGTACTTGCAGTTGTCGGTATTCTGATGATAGTAGTCGTATTCCTGGTCATTTTTGCTGAGACTGCTTACAGAAAGATTCCAGTACAATACGCAAAACGAATGCAGGGGAATCGTATGTACGGGGGACAGTCTTCTCATCTTCCCTTGAAAATAAACACTGCTGGAGTTATACCTCCAATTTTCGCATCTTCGATCCTTGCTTTCCCGGCAACAATCACCGGCTTCATTGCTGTACCGTGGGTGCAGGCAGTCGGCAGTCAGTTGCTACCAGGCAGGATGTTGTATAATTTTTTGTTTGCAATTATGATCTTCTTTTTTGCGTTTTTTTACACGGCAATTACATTTAACCCAGTAAAGATAGCAGAAGAGATGAAGAAACATGGTGGATACATACCGGGTATTCGACCAGGTAAAAAAACAGCTGAATATGTTAACTTAGTTCTAACACGATTAACATTTGGAGGGGCAGCTTACTTGGCTGTTGTTTGCCTTTTCCCATACATCCTTTTTGATCTTTTTGACATTCCTTTCTATTTTGGAGGGACGGCACTATTAATTGTGGTAGGAGTAGGACTCGATCTGGTTAATCAAATTGAAGCTTTTCTGCTGAACCAAAATTATGACGGCTTCATGAAAAAGACTAAACGACGACAGATGTCTGCAGCACTGCGTTTATGATACTTTGAAGAAAAAGAAATGAAAGTACGTTCATCTGTAAAGAAAATCTGCGAAAAGTGCAGAATCATTAAAAGAAAAGGCGTCTTGCGGGTAATTTGTGAGAATCCAAAACATAAACAGCGACAGGGATAACAAGGAGCTGGATGGCAAGAATTTCCGGTATTGATTTACCAAATGCTAAAAGGGTAGAAATTGGTTTGACTTACATTTATGGTGTAGGCAGAAAAGTTTCAAATGATATATTACTCAAAGCAAAGATCGATAAAAATGTACGAGTTCGTGACCTTGATGACGACCAGGTAAATAAGATTCGTACAATTATCGAAAAAGAATATCAGGTTGAGGGTGATCTTCGACGAGAAGTCAGCTTGAATATCAAGCGTCTAATGGATTTGGGTAATTACCGTGGATTAAGGCATCGCAAGCATATGCCTGTCAGAGGACAAAGGACTAAAACAAATGCAAGGACGCGAAAAGGCCCCCGAAGATTGGCAGTCAGTAAAAATAAATAAACCTAAACGTTGAATTGAGCCGAACTTATGGCGCAAGCAAAAAAGAAAAAAGAAAAAAGAACAGTTGAACAGGGTCGAATTTATATCAAGGCCACATTCAATAATACAATCGTGACAATTACCGATACTCAAGGCAACACAATCGCATGGTCTAGTACAGGTGTACATGGATTTAAAGGTTCAAGAAAAAGTACTCCTTTTGCAGCAAGAGTGGCTGCAGACGACGCCCTGAAAAAGGCTGTTGATAGTGGTATGAAAAGTGTTGATGTTTTTGTCAAAGGACCCGGTTCAGGACGGGAGTCTGCACTTCGAGCAATTTCAGCAATTGAAGGAATGCGTGTCACGTCAATCAACGATATAACACCGATTCCTCATAACGGATGCCGTCCACCAAAGCAACGGCGGATTTAATTTAATTAAACGTCATTAATTACAATACTCTCAGGATGATTATTTCATCGATTAGTATTGTCTTTTTTGACTGAATAAAAACCAGAAAACTTAACTGGGATGCAGATGACTGAATTAAATGAAACTATAGAAGAAGCAGATCCGGAGGCAGAGAATGTCTCTCCGGAAGATAATGCAATAACCGGAACAGAATCGGATTCCAACAGTGAAGAGGAATCAACGGACGAAAATCCGTTCTTTGCTAAAAATTGGATGTCAATTGCAAAGCCGAAGAAACTACAGTTTGAGTCGGAAAACTTAAAATCTGATTATGCGAAGTTTTCACTGGATCCATTAGAGCCTGGATTTGGAACGACAATTGGGCATTCTTTAAGGCGGGTTCTCCTGTCTTCAATCAGGGGATCAGCAGTTTTTGCAGTACAAATTGACGGTGTCACCCACGAATTCAGCAACATCCCTGGAATCGTAGAGGACATGGTTCAAGTTATCCTTAATATCAAGGAACTTCAAGTTGAGCAATTTGTTGATGAAGTTGTTGAACTGGAACTGATCGGAGAAGGACCTTGCGTAATAAAAGCTGGAGATATTTCAACCTTTGAAAAAGCAGAAATATTGAATCCAGATCTTGTTTTGGCTACCTTACAAAATGGGGCAACTGTCAGTATGACTATGTATTCCCGCTTCAACAAAGGTTATGTTACCTCAGAGGAAAATCAACAGGAGGATTTACCCGTCGGCACCATCTACCTTGACTCAAATCACTCGCCTGTCAGTAGAATTAACTATGACGTTGTAAATTCAAGAGTTGATCAAAAAACAGACTATGATCGCCTGAATTTTGAACTATGGACAAATGGTTCTGTAAAACCTACCGACTGCCTGGCCTATGCAGCAAAAATAATCAAAGAACACATGGATGTGTTTATTAACTTTGATGAAAGCAGCATAAAGGATGAGCCTGAAGAAGAAATTGAGGAAGAACCACTGAACGAAAACTTATATCGCAGTGTTAGCGAACTGGAATTGTCTGTCCGTTCAATCAACTGTCTGCAAAATGCAAAGATTGAAACCATAGGAGATCTTGTCCAGAAGAGTGAACAGGCAATGCTCAAAACAAAAAACTTTGGTCGGAAATCACTGAACGAAATTAAAGTAATCTTGACAGAAATGGGCTTATCATTGGGAACAGAAGTGGAAAATTTTGATCCAATGAATAATCCACACACAAATTAGGGCTCAATAATACGATGCGACATTTAAAAGCTGGAAACCGTTTAGGAGTTACAACGGCACATCGCCGTGCAATGATGCGGAATATGGTTACATCTATCCTGGAATATGGCCAGATTACCTGCACTCTTGCCAGGGCAAAAGAGGTACGCAAGCCTCTTGAAAAAATGATAGGCTGGGGAAAGCAGGGCAGTCTGCATGCTCGCCGTCAAGCATTGAGTTTTGTGAAAAGCAAAGAAGCAATGACACAGCTTTTTGAAGAATTGGCTGAGCGCTACAAAGATCGACAAGGTGGTTATTGCCGAATTATCAAATTGGGTAAAAACAGACTTGGTGACAACTCTGAAATGGCGATTGTACAGTTGCTTGGAAGTGAAACCGACCGATTAAGCGAACTTAAATCTCAGTCAGGTAAAAAGAAAAAAGCCAAGAAAAAGGAAAGCCCTGTTTTAAAGGAGGTAAGTGAAGAAATCCGGACTGAGAACTCATCTTCAGAAAAAAATGACGAATCAGTTAAACCTATAGAAGCGGAACCTACTTTGGCCGAAGGTGAAGAAGTAGAAACGAAGAAAGAAATATCTCAAGTTGAGAATGAAACTTCAAAAGAAGAATCACCTGTAGAATCTGTTCAAATAGAACCGGCAGCAAAGCAAAAACCGGAAGAGAATATTCAGACAGAGACTGTTCCGGAAGAACAACTTGAAGCTGATACAAAAAAGGAAGAACCTGTTACAACTGAAACTGATTCAGCAGAGGATGAAGCTAAAACAGAACCTGAAAAAGAGGAGGTACAGGCAGATTCTGAAGCAGTACAGGAAGAAACTGAGATCACTTCCGAGAAAGTTATAACTGAAGAAAAGGATCCTGAGACAAAAACTTAAGACTGACCTTCAAGTAATCCCTCCTTTAAAGGCTTCTTTTTTCTACAGGAGTCTTTTTTTACTCCTACCATTTGTACTTCTAGAAAAAAACTGTTCACTATGACAAGTCCTGTTGCAGAATCTGTATCGCCTTCGCACGAAAAGAAGCGAATTTATTTGGAAACATTGGGTTGCTCCAAAAACCAAGTTGATTCAGAAATAATGCTGGCCAGTCTGCAAAACCAGGGTTTTGAGATGACAAAGACTCCGGATTCTGCAGAAGTAATTATTGTCAACACCTGTGCTTTTCTTACAGAAGCAAGTGAAGAGTCAATCAACAGGATTCTTGAACTAAGTGATTTCAAAAGTACTGGCAACTGTGAAAAGCTTGTCGCAACAGGTTGTTTGACTCAACGTTACCAGGACAGTCTCGCGGAGCAGATTCCAGAACTGGATGGACTGTTTGGTTCAAACGGATTTGAACAGATTCCGGAACTTGTGTACTCAATGTATGAGGGTACCGGACAAACAAAACTTAATTTGAAGCAAAAACCTCACTACAGACAATTTGAAAAACAGGCCCGTATACAAACTACACCTCGTCATTATACATACCTTAAAGTGGCGGAGGGCTGTTCCAACATGTGTTCGTTTTGCAACATACCTGCGTTAAGAGGAAATTTCAGTAGCCGTACAGTCAACTCTATTGTAACTGAAATCATTAATCTGACAAAAAAAGGAGTGAAGGAAATCAATCTGATTTCGCAAGACACTTCATCTTACGGAAAAGATTTTAAGAACGGTACTGGACTGGCAACACTTTTAAAAAACATCAGTAAAATAGAAGGGGATTTCTGGATACGTCTTTTTTACTGCTATCCCAACTCCTTTACTGATGAAGTGATGGAGGTGATTGCAGGTGATAAAAGATTTTGCCGGTATCTCGATATGCCGTTTCAACATATTAATAATGAAGTCTTGAAAGCAATGAACCGAAAAATAGACCGTGCTCAGATAGAAAATAAAATACAGGAGATACAGAAACATCTTCCGGATTTGGCTTGGCGTACTACTTTTATTGTTGGCTTTCCTACTGAAACAGAAGATCATTTCCAGGAATTACTTGAGTTTGTTTCAGCAGGACATTTTCTGCATGTTGGAGTATTTTCATACTCCCATGAAGATAATATCCGTTCGGCAAAATTGGGAGATCCTGTTCCAAATTCTCTTAAGCAAGAACGGCGTAAGCAACTGATGGAAGCACAACAAAAAGTCAGCAGTGGTAGAAATAAAAGCTGGATTGGAAAACAATTGAAAGTCCTTGTGGATGGCCTTAGTGAAGAAAGTGACTTGCTACTTCAAGGCCGAAGTGAATTTCAAGGACCTGATGTAGACGGGTTAGTTTATATCAATGATGGGACTGCTCGTCCTGGAACTTTCAATAATGTTGAAATTACGGAATCCCACACTTATGATTTAATTGGACGCATTGTCTGATTTAGTGTAGTCTGCGTTATTATATTTACAGTAGTTTGTGAATCAAAGCCTTTTCAAACTTTTAAATCTGAATTTATATGTCAGGACACAGCAAATGGAGTACAATCAAGCATCGCAAGGCAGCTCAAGATGCAAAACGTGGTAAAGCTTTTACAAAAATAATTAAAGAACTAACTATAGCAGCAAGAATTGGCGGAAGCGATCTCGATGCCAATCCACGTTTACGTACAGCAGTTGCCAATGCAAAAAGTCAAAGCATGCCCAAAGACAATATTGATAGGGCTATCAAAAAAGGTGCAGGAGAATTAGACGGAGTAATTTTTGAAGAAATTATTTATGAAGGCTATGGACCACACAATGTTGCAATTATTGTAGAAGTGATGACTGACAACAGGAACAGATCCATTGCATCAGTAAGACATGCTTTCAGTATATGCAATGGGAATCTGGGTTCAGCTAACTCTGTTCAGTACATGTTTGACCGACAGGGATCAATTTTGGTTGACAACACTGTTATTGACGAAGACCGGCTTACTGAATTAATTCTGGAAGCTGGTGCAGAAGATTTAAACACTGAAAACCCAGACGCGTATCAGATTATTACTGCTCCTGCTGATTTTGATACTGTACGTTCATACTTGGAAGAAAATGGTGTTGCCATGCTAAGTGCAGAGGTTATCTGGAATCCTCAAAACCGTATAGAAATCGACAATTATAAAAAAGCTGAACAAGTAATAAAACTGATTGATCTATTGGAAGAAGATGATGACGTAAACAGTGTCCATTCCAATTTTGACATCAGCGAAAGCGTTATGGCAGAACTTGGTTGAAACACTGCGAATTTTAGGTATAGACCCCGGGAGCAGGAAAACAGGTTACGGTCTGATTGAAAACACCGGAAACCGTACCAGACATTTAGCCAGCGGCTGTATCCGACTGAATGAAAGGGACCAGCTTTCTGATCGTTTGTCAATGCTCTCCAGAGAACTGGAACAATTGATTGAAGAATTCAGACCGGATTGTGGAGCTGTCGAAAAAGTCTTTTTTGCAAAGAATGCTCAGTCAGCACTTACTTTAGGGCATGCCCGTGGTGTTATTTTATTGAAATTTTCTGAGCGCCATTTACCCATACATGAATATCAGGCACTGAAGGTCAAGCAAACTGTAGTCGGTGTGGGGAGGGCTGACAAGGATCAAGTACAGCATATGGTTAGGATTCTGTTGAATTTACAGAACTCACTTCAAGAAGATGAAGCGGATGCACTTGCCGTTGCTATCACACATGCTCATTTGGGACTCTCCCTTAAACAATCACTTTAGCTTGATGAACTGCCTGAGCAGGAACATTTTTATGAATAACTTATCTCATGATTGCCTATCTTGAAGGACAGATCCTCCGTTCAGAAGCAAATTTAATCGTTCTCAAAACATCTGACGGCGTGGGTTACGCAGTTCATGTTTCTCAACATCTTGCTGTTAAAGCCTCTCCGGAAGAATTTATCACTCTGCACATCTATACAAATGTCAGGGAAGACGATATTTCCCTGTATGGCTTTCAAAAATTAGAGGAAAAAGAATTATTTGAAATGCTTATCAAAACTTCAGGTGTAGGTCCGAAGTTGGGATTAGCGGTTCTTTCAGTACTTTCTCCCAGTCAACTGGTGGATGCTGTTCATCAGAGCAGCACCGAGAGTTTCAGCCAGGTTCCCGGTATAGGAAAAAAAACTGCAGCAAAGTTGTGTCTGGATTTGAAAGATCAACTGAAGCGGCATCCAATTTCAGGATTTGAACCAGGACCTGCAGGGAGCTCTAAAGCAGGATTAACTCTTTCAGGAACTGAAATTGACGGAGTTTTTTCTGCATTAAAAAACCTTGGCTATTCGGAAAAGGAAATCCTGCCAGTACTTCGAGAAACCGGCAGTTCGGATTTGCCGTTTGAAGGTAGACTGAAAAAAGCACTTTCCTTATTGACTCCATTGCGTTAAAACAGAGTATCTTAGAAATACTAATATTCAGGAGAAAACATGGCAAATCTGAACAAAGTGATGTTGATTGGACGATTAGGACAGGACCCTGAAATTCGCTACACACAATCCGGCAGTGCAGTAGCTAATACCACCATTGCAACTAACGATTATTGGACAGACAAACAGGGTGAAAAACAAGAGCGAACAGAATGGCACAGCCTCGTGTTGTGGGGAAGACTTGCTGATTTGGCACAGTCTTACTTGAAAAAAGGCTCGCAAGTCTATGTTGAAGGCCGTTTACAAACTAGAGACTGGGAAGATCAACAAGGTCAAAAACACTACAAAACTGAGGTTGTAGTCACAAACATGCAGTTTCTGGATTCAAAAAATGTTGATGGGGGAATTCCTCAGGAAGGAGGCTCTTCAAATTATTCTGCAACTTCTGCATCAACACAGGACTCTGCATCAACACAGGATCCAGGGAACGCCCAGGAAACTCCACCTGATGACGGTTTCATCAAGGATGATATCCCTTTTTAGATATAAAATTTATTTCAAATGCCTGAAAGTTTGTAAAGTGTCATGTGGGGTGGCTTGCGGAGTCTCTAATTATTCCATATATTTTTCATTCCCCGGTAGTTTCCACAATATATAAGATCAGAATATTTTTAACTGGTGCTATGCCTCTTTCCACGAATGAAAACTATTTGACAAAAGAAACCAGCCATACAGTTCAAGAATTTTTCACTTAACCCGCCAACCATTGTTACAATGTTTGAAAGCATTAATGTACTCTCTTTGTTTACAGAAAAGCAACGCGCTGTGAAAGTTAAACAAAAACGTATGATTTCAATGATTATGCTGGATGATATCGATGCAGAGGTAACTAAAAAGAAAATCAAACATCTCCACTTGAAGGTATGCCCTCCTAACGGTATCGTGCGTGTTTCTGCACCACTCCGTATGAATCAGGAAAAAATTCGTGTTTTCGCGCTATCCAAGCTTGATTGGATCAGAAAACAGCGTTTAAAAATACGAAATCAGGTGCGTGAAAAACCTTTGAAATATATAAATCAGGAAACTCACTACTTTAGAGGTCACAGCTATCAATTAAAAGTGTTGGAAAATAACAAACCTCCTTTTGCAGAGCTAGTGAAAAACGAAATATTGATTCATGTTCCTACTGGAGCTGACATGGAAAAAAGGCGTTCTGTCCTGAATGAGTGGTATCATAAACAGTTGATGGAGCTATTGAATCCTCTTATAAAAAAATGGGAACTTAAACTTGGTGTCTCAGTCAAGCGCTTCTCCATTCGCAGCATGAAATCCAGGTGGGGCAGCTGCACACCTAAAACCCATGGTATTCGTTTCAATCTTGAGCTTGTAAAAAAGTCACCTGAATGTCTGGAATATATTGTTGTACATGAGTTAGTGCATTTGCTAGAAGCCAGTCACAACAACAGATTCAAGGCATTAATGGATCAGTTTTATCCTAACTGGAAACTATGTCGGAAAGAGTTGAACGGTTTGCAGCTAAAATCTTAAATGCCTGATAAATAAAGTGCATTTAGCTCTGATTCTGAGAGAAGTAATTTTAATTTGAAGTGTCTTGTTTGTAAAAAAAGCTGAAAAGAAAATAGAAAAAAATTGTGCGTATCAAAAAAATAAGAGTTTCAGGATTCAAATCATTTTGTCATCCTGTCAATCTGCAGGTTAAACAAAACGGAATTACAATTATAGTGGGTCCAAATGGCTGCGGAAAAAGCAATGTTGTTGACGCAGTCCGCTGGGTACTTGGTGAACAGCGTGTAAAACATTTACGCGGCAGTTCAATGGAGGATGTAATTTTTTCCGGAAGCTCCTTTCACAAGCCTTCCGGAATGGCTGAAGTCTCACTGACTTTTTCCAACCCCAAAGGAGACACACTTCAACAATTTGCAGATTACACAGAAATTGCGGTGACCCGCCGCCTTTACCGTTCAGGTGAAAGTATTTACATGATCAACAAAATACCCGTGCGTTTGAAAGATGTGCGGGAATTGTTTATGGACACAGGAATTGGCGGAACCGGATACTCGATTGTTGAACAGGGGCGCGTAGAGGAAATTGTCAGCGCCAAACCTATTGATCGACGCATCTTGATTGATGATGCTGCAGGAATCGTCAAGTTTCGCTTCAAACGTGAAAATGCTGAAAAACGGCTGGATGAAACAACACAAAATCTGCTTCGGGTGAACGACGTGCTTGGAGCGCTTTCGGAACAGGAAGACGGGTTGCGGGAACATGTCGAACGGGCAGAAAAATATTTGGAGCTACAGGAACAGAGCGGCCTGCTGGAGCGTCAGCATCTTTGTTTAAGTTGGCATCAAGCAGGTCTCAACGAACAAAAAGTACAAGAACTGGTACAGGGGCAGCAGCAGCAGCAGCAGGATCTGCAAAGTGAAAAGTCAGTTGTTGAAACTGATTTAGAACGGCTTAAGTTAGAGCAAACACAATTGGGTACACAGGTTGGAGAGCGGCGCGAACAACTGTTTAAAACAGAGCAAAATATACAGGAAGCTGAAAATCAACGTGAACTGGAAAAACAAAATCTGCAAAATGTCAGTGAACAAAGGGAGGGTCAGGAAAAAGAGCTCGAAGAGTTGAAACAAAGATTAACTGAACGTGAAAAAGAAAGAGCTGATATAAATAACCGGAGCATGGAACTGGCAGAACGTTTGGGAGAAATGCAGGCAAAACTTGTTATTATCGAAGAGAAGCGTGCTGAAGAAAACGAAACTCTCCAAAAATCCACCGATGAAACTTCTGTACTTCAAAAACGACAGTTAACTGTACACACTGAATTAACTAACCAAACTAATCAGAAGAATTTCCTGGATGAACGCCTGGAGAATCTTACAGAACGACAGCAACGTCTTCAAGACCAGCAACAATCTCACAAAAATCAGCTTCAGGAAGTAACTCTCCAGGTTTCAGACAGAGAAGAACAGATGGAGACCATCCGTTTGCAGAAAGAAGAATTGTCGGGAAAATTAACTGAACTTGAAAGTAGCATAGAAGATCAGCACTTGAAACTAATTGAAGAGGAGAAAAAACTTGAGGATCTGCGTTATCAGCAAAGCACTGCAGAATCTCGTATTGAGTCCCTGCAGCAAATCCAAACTCACTATGAAGGATTTAGTGACAGTGTAAAAATTTTCATGCAGTTGATGCAGGACAATCCGGAAACTAAGAAGCAACTGGGAGTGTCAGGACTGCTTGCCGATTTTATTACTGTGCCTGCGGATACATTAGATATCGTATCTCCTGTAATGGCTGAAGTGCTGGACTGGGTGGTTATTGAACGAGCAGAAAAGCTTCCGCAAATAGAAATATTTTGTGCTGAACACGAATTGGGGCAACTCGGGTTTGTAGCTTTAGATCGTCCTGCATCTGTTCCGAAATCAGCAGGAACCAAAGGTATTCCTCTTCCGGAAATTCTCAAGTTTAAGAAACCTTTACAAGAGTGGGGAGAAAAGTTTTTTTCACGATTTGCACTGCTGAAAGATGAAAAAAAATTTTGGAATGAAGCTGATAAAAAGTGGCCGGACTCTCCTGAAGAGTGGCTCTCCTCATCCGGAATTTGTCTTTCAAATTCTTCCGCCAGCATGGGAAAAGTACAATCCGGATCTCTGGGTTTTTTACAGCGTCAGCAGCAAATCATTGATGTTGGAACATATGTTGATGATTTACAAAAAAAGATAAAAAAGTTTGAGAGTGAATTGCTTACTCTCCGGGAAAAACATGAATCTTTGAAAGAGGAGCAGGAGTCACGAGAAGAGGAATCTCGAAAATTGGAATTTGCACTGCTGAGCGACAACAAGGAACTGGAACACCACCAGTTGGAGGAGCGCCGAATGGAGCAGACAGTTTCGCAACTTTCTCAAGATACAGACAGCATACTTGAAGAAATGGACTTATCACGATTGAAAGAAAAAACTGCCGCAGAAACTATTATTTCACTGGAAAAAGAACGTACTGAACTGGAAGAAAAAACAAATCAGCTGCAGGAACGCATACAACTGCTGCAAAGTCGCAACGATGCAATTGCTGAGGAACTGCTTGCCCATCGAGTTTCTTTGACTGAGACAACTGAGCAGCAAAAAAACACTGAGGAAACAGAAAGTCGCTTGAACAGAGAACATGAAGAAACCTCTCTGCGACTTGAACAGCTTAAAACTGCACTTAATGAGGGAGATCTGAGGCTCGAACAAAGTCGTAAACGAATTACTGAAATTGATGAATCTTTTGAGGACTTGCTGGAGAAACGTTCCGACATGAAGCGGGAGTTGGAAGAAGATATTCAACTGCACGAACAGAAAAATGAAGAGCAGACTCTGCTCTCTCAAAAATTGCAGGAACGTCAGGGTCATCTTGAAAATTCAGTGAGCGTTGCACATCAGGAATCAATTCGGTTGACTGAATTCAGACTGCAAAGGGAACAGCTTGAAGATCAATTGAGAGAAATTACCGAGCAAACTCCTGAAGCTATACTTACAGAAATTGATATTGATACTTCCGATCATAAACAAATGGGACTGGAATTACGTTCATTAAAGGCAAGTTTGAATGCAATGGGGGCAGTAAACCTTGCTGCACCGGAAGAATATGCGGCGCTGAAAGAAAGGATTGATTTTTTGAAATCACAGTCCGAAGATTTGCAAAAAGCCGTAGATGATTTAAAAGAAACCATCAAAGACATCAACATTGAGTCCCGACGTCGATTTAGAGAAATGTTTGATCAGGTCAATGAGAATTTCATGAATGTATTCAGTTCTTTGTTTGAAGGAGGAGAAGCAAAGCTTTTACTGACAGAGTCTGAAGATCTGTTGAATGCAGGAGTTGATATTTTGGCACAACCTCCGGGGAAAAAATTACAAAACATCAATTTGCTTTCCGGAGGAGAAAAAGCCCTGACTGCTATCTCACTGATTTTTGCGATTTTTTTGGTTAAACCAAGCCCATTCTGTTTACTGGACGAAGTTGACGCACCTTTGGATGATGTGAATGTAGTGCGCTTCAACCGGCTTATTACAGGTTTATCTTACGATTCTCAGTTCATAATTGTCACCCACAATAAAAAGACTATGGAAATCGGCGACCTTTTGTACGGTGTTACAATGGAAGAGCCCGGTATTTCCAAAACTGTTTCCGTTGAATTTAAAGAAGCAGAGAGCTTAATTGCCTAAATAGAACAACATATCTCAAGTGTTGTTTCTGAACGAAAATTGTTTCTTTCCATGATTGATACAGTAAACGAACAGTAACAAAATTGTAATTATACAGTGAAAACGATGCAGGTTAAAATATTTGAAGGATTTGATCTCTTTTCAAAATCCTTCGATGCTAAAGAAAATAAAGACGTTTCCGTTACAGTTCAGGAAATATTGGAAACCGTCAGGGAAAAAGGGGATTCGGCTTTGCGTGAATATACTGAACGGTTCGATAACGTGATTCCCGAATCGTGGCTAGTACCAAAACCTTTACTGACAGAAGCTCTCGAAAACCTGGATCACGAGCTGTTTCACATTTTGGAAGAAGCTGCAGACAATATCATGTTTTTTCACGAGCGGCAAAAAACAGAAAGCCAACTGGATTTCAGTCCAGACGGCACTGTGCTGGGTTGGAAAGTCACACCAGTGGATAGTGTCGGAATTTATATCCCCGGAGGTCGTGCAGCTTATCCTTCGACTTTGCTTATGAACGTGATCCCGGCCCAGGTTGCAGGAGTGCCTCGAATTGCAATGGTGTCTCCACCTGGACCTTCCGGACTTCCGCACCAATTAGTGATGGCAAGTGCAGCATTGATGGGTCTCGAAGAACTTTATTCAGTAGGCGGTGCACAATCTATTGGAGCATTGGCCTATGGTACAGAATCGATTCAGCAAGTTGTCAAAATTACCGGACCGGGAAATGCGTATGTTGCAGAAGCAAAACGGCAGGTTTTCGGAACTGTCGGTATAGACTCATTTGCAGGACCAAGTGAAATCATGGTTGTTTGTGACCGTGACGATATTCCGGTTGAATACCTTGTCCGGGACATGCTGTCCCAGGCCGAACACGATCCTGATGCTGGAGCCGTTCTCGTTACAACATCAGCAAAACAGGCAAAAGATGTATCTAAACGTCTTAAAAAATTGGTACCTACACTTCCGCGCCGTGAAATCATAGAAGCATCTTTTGCAAACCGCTCGGCAATAATTGTGGCAGAAGATTTAGAAGAAATTTTTGAAGTGATTAATGAGCTTGCCCCGGAACATTTGGAAGTTTTGACAAAACAACCTTTTGAAGATCTGCACCGTATTCGCAATGCAGGAGCCATATTTCTTGGACCAAATTCTCCCGAACCAGTCGGAGATTATTTTGCTGGCCCGAATCACACCTTGCCCACTTCGGGTAGTGCAAAGTTTTCATCACCACTTGGAGTACAGGACTTTGTAAAAACCAGTTCTGTCATCAGCTATTCTCCTGAGCGTCTTGTGCGTCAGGGAGAGCAAATAATTCGTTTTGCAGAGGAAGAACAATTGTTTGCCCATGCTGAAGCAATTAAAGTACGTTTGAAAAACCAACAAGCTGCAAAAAAACTCTGATATAAATTCTATTAGGATTCGATTTTTGGTACTTCTTTTTTTAGTTCCTTATCCTCGTGCTCTTTGCGAGCGACCCGGAGGCCTTCTTTTTTACCCATAGAATAAGCAAAGTTTGCAGTTACACCAATCACGGCTCCAATGGCGACTATATGTAATGTTAAAAGTATCATCTAATAAATGCAGATAGAGACCGGATTTGAAAGCGTGCTCCCGTAAAATCCTATTGGTGAAATTATGCTTGAACTGATCAGATAAAATAACAGTACACTAACCAATGGTGACCAATCGGTACGGGTTCTTGGAAGATAACTTTGAACAGGAGTAATCAGAGGATCGGCAAGTACATGGATGATGCGTACCAACGGATTACTTAAAGACGGGTTTACCAAAGTCAGTACAAACCAGGCAATCAATACGAATATGCAAAAAAACAAAAGGCTTTGAACTACAATACTCATACCCTGCAGCAAGTGCCCTCCACTCTGAAGCACTACACCTGCAAAATCCGTCTGCCCCTGAAACAACAAATTCAGTGAGCGTATTTCAGCCGGTAATACAATCTGGGCAAAGATAACAACAAGAATTGAGGCATAGGCACTGAAATGTGCCATCATCACCGGCATCCGCTGTTCACACCAGACCCATAATGGACGAGTTACACGTCCGATCCACTGAACAATCTGATTATGCGGATCAGCGCTGACCCAGGTCATTACCACTGCTGCAATGATAATCCACTTGTAAATAAACAGCCCGAAGCAGGTTGCCCCAGCCAGCCATTCAAGAAACTGGAACATTTTATTTTACGGTATTCAAATCTTTTACGGGAGTGAAAGATTCTCCGCATCCGCACTGGTGTCCGGTTGTCAGTTGTTCAAAGACAAACCCCTGTTCAACCATATTTTTGTCTGAAAAATCAATCTTTAGTGGCCCTAAGATTTCAGTTAGTGCTTCCCTGTCTACAATTACAGAAACTTCTCTTGACAGAATTTGCACATCATTTGGCCCAATATCTTCCGAGGTATTTGATTCAAGCTCATATTTCCATCCGGAACACCCACCCGGACGTGCTCCAATGCGTAAAAATGTATCCTCCAAAGTTGAGCCTTCTGCTTCACAAGATTCTTTAAAAACTTGTGCAGCACGCTCTGTTAGAACGACTGATGGAAGTGGTTTTTCTGTTTTCATAACCCTGGAGCTTTCTAAGTAAAAAAAATTATGAATTCTAGTATTGAGGAATTGAGGAGTCCACATTGCTTGACCAGCCCTTTATTCCGTCAGAGATGTTGTACACCTGTTGAAAACCCTGTGAGGTAAAATATTGAGCTGCTTGTCTGCTGCGTTCTCCCATGTGGCAAAAAAACATCAGTGGTGTGTTTTGATCCCACGAACCAAGGATCTCCTCCACTAATTCCTGATCCAGCAACACAGAATTATCCAGAGATGCAGTCTCCCGCTCATGCTGCGTGCGCACATCCAAAAGACGAATTTCAGGATTTTCTTTCAGAATTGAAGCAGCTTCAAGGGCTGCTACTTCCTGTACTTCTACCGGAGGAGGGGGTGGTGTGATGTCTCGACCAGGAAACGCTTCTTTCAACAAATCACCCAGCTCACCGTTATTCGACATTTCTTCAACTACATCTGATCCACCGACAAATTCTTTGTTGATGTAAAGTTGGGGGATGGTCTGCCAGTTTGCAAAGTCCTTGACTCCCTGCCGAATACTTTCGTCAGAAAGTACGTTAAATGACTGATAAGGGACTTCCCAGGCCTTTAAAATATTTGCTATTTTGGAAGAAAATCCGCATTGAGGTGATTCGGGCGTACCCTTCATAAATAAAAAAACAGGACTGCCCGAAAGCATTTGCTCAATCTGAGCCTGCGGATCAGTTCCGGAATTCCCTGAACTTTCTACATTTGGAGAAACAACTTTAAATTTCATAACCTAACCCTGTTAAATAATTTGAAAATTAAATGTGAATGCATGGTGATTCAAAGTGCAATACTCAAGTAACGGCATGATTCAACCAAGTAATTAGAGAAACAGCACCAAATTGGTACTGATTAGGATATTCTACTGTAATTTAATTTGTAAGTCAAACATAACTTATTCCCTGATCGACCACGGTTTTGATAGTGGATTACACTAAAGTACGAGTTTTGCAATGCTAAACACATTATATTCGTTGGAACATAATTCGTCTATATAAAAAACATGAACAAATCAGACATTACTCCCATCTCAGGTGACCATTTTGAGGATTTTATGCTCCTCACAAATCCGGATCACAAATCCACTAAAACAAAGCAAGCCTGGCATGCATTGCAACAGCAAACTCAAACACATGTCCCAAGTACCAAATCGATCGATCTGAATCGAATTTGTGTAGATACAATCAGAATGGAATTGCTTATTTTTCCAGTTGTTGAACATTGGAAACGCCCATTGACAAATACTGAATGGAATCATATCGACAAAGAGTCCGTGCTACTGGAGAAGCAAATGGAAAAGATGCGGAAATTGTCAATTCTCGTCCGCAAAAAAGATCCACTTTCTTTTCCAGATATTGCACCACTTTTTAATAAATTATTTAAGCATAATAAAGAGTTACGCAATAATTGGGATGAATTCAAGCAGGCATGGTCAAATTACAAAAAAGACTGGCAAATATTCCAAATGAAAAAAAGTCAGGTACGTAAAAGTAAGCATAAATCGGCAAAAACACTATCTGTAGACTCTGCAAATAATAGTTCAAATGAAGAAAATATAACACCGCCGGTTTCGCCGCCTATGTTTCCGCGGGACCGCTGGCATGCCTTGCGTGTAGGTTCAAAAGCACTTGAAGTAGAAGTCCTTCATCAATGCCAGCGATTTAGGAATGGAACGAAGCAAGATCCGGAAGAAATTAAAGAAGCTACCCATCCTGGCGTAAAATTTCTTGTGGAAGAGCTCCGGAAAATCTACCTCAAAACACACGGTTTTGAGTTAATTAAAAGAGTAAAACTGGTTCAGGAACGAAATGATCAACTAATGCAGGAGTTGCAGCCATACTTCCCTGAGCCGATAATTTCTGCGAAAATGCTCGAAAAAACCAAACACTCTTTTAAACACAGGGAAAGATCTGCCGCTGGGAGTAAAAATGAAAATAAATCTGCGGGAAAATTTTTACGGAAAATTATTCTGATTATATTGTTTATTTTCCTGGGCACGTTTCTAATATTTTTTTTCCAGAATCAGGGACAGCCTCCGGGGAAAAGTTTAATGAAACATTTAAAATTTGTGCCAAAAAATAAAACTTTGACTGCAAAGAGTTCTACTGCAAATAAATTGTCTGAGTTTAATTTGGAAGATATGATGCAGTCATTTGGTTCTAACATCCCTGTTCAAGAATCCAGTGAGCGCCTGAAAAAAATGGTCACTGCATCGCCAGAAATTTTGGAAAATATTGCGAATAATATCCTCCGGGAAATAGGTAAAAATACAGTATTTGTTTTTTCTGAAGCAAAATCATTGTTTCTCTTTTGGAAAGGCAAACTGGAAAAATTTGCTTCGCCCCAGGATTTGCAAAAAAAGCTCCGGCAGCTGGACCAGCAATACAAGGAAGTAGAATCACTTTGGAGAGAAATAGGCGACAACGCCCCGGAAAATGTAAGATTAATTCCGGATTTTCTGGACGGAAAATCGACATATGCCCTGGAAATGCTGGATGAAAACGGTGACCCTATGCAAGTTTACATGACTGAAGAAGGCGTTTTATTGCGGCTGAGTAACGGCCAGCTTTTAGACAAACCGCTTACTCCGACAGAAGCCGCTCAGAAAATAGCTGATTATTGAATAAAGTTAGCAAAATTAGATTCAGAATGTGGTTTTACCAAAAGTAATCTCCGGGCATAATAGTTTAACTATTTAAGGCCTAAATTATTATAATGTTATCATCTTAACCTGAAAAAATGGAATTTCTCAAATATCATGCTCTTGGCAATGATTACCTGGTATCAACCAGTGAACATCCGGACTTTTCGGAAAATGAACTGACATCAGAACAAGTTCGTAAAATATGTCACCGCAACTTTGGACTTGGTTCAGACGGTATATTAGTGGGAGGAAAAGACGACTCCGGAAACTGCTTCACACTTAAAATATATAATCCGGACGGCAGCACGGCTGAAAAAAGCGGAAACGGTTTACGCATTTTTGCGCGTTCGCTCTGGGACCGGAAACTGGTTTACCAGTCAAAATTTAAAATCGTTACATCCGGAGGTATTGTCAGCGCACAGGTAGACAGTTCCGGTCAGTCCGTAACTGTCGAAATGGGCTCTGTAAGTTTTCAAAGCAACATTATTCCGGTCACGGGGGAAAGTCGGGAAGTGTTGAATGAAACATTGGAAATAAACGGTGAAAAATTAACATTCTGCTCCGCCACCATCGGTAATCCGCACTGTGTGGTGCTGCAGCGAAAAATATCGGCAGACGAAACCAGACGGCTCGGGCCTTTGATTGAAACGCATCCGAGCTTTCCAAACCGTACAAATGTGCAGTTTTTGGAAGTACTGAACCGCAACACGATCCGGATCGAAATCTGGGAACGTGGTGCAGGTTACACTTTGGCATCAGGAAGCAGCAGTTGTGCGGCGGCATCAGTGGCTCATCGGCTGGGCTTGTGCGATGCTGAAATCGCGGTCTTAATGCCGGGAGGGCAAATCGACATCACAATCAGCGAAAATTATAATATCATTATGAAAGGCTCGGTCACTAGAATCGGCAAAATGACCCTTGATTTAGAGTGTCTGGATTTTGAGATTCCTGCATGATCGATAGTATTTGGGGAATCTTTACTATTGGATTGCTCCTGGGTGCTCCGTCCGGAATTGCTCCCGGGCCAATGTTGATACTTATCATTTCTGAAACATTACGTCACGGCATCCGCGCCGGTGCAAAAGTGGCTTGTATTCCTTTACTGACAGATACCCCTGTCGTATTAATTTCCGGATTCTTATTCGCCCAAATTTCAAATATGAATATCCTGCTGGGTGCAATTTCTCTGTTTGGATCAGTTTTTCTACTATATTTGGGCACAAATAGTATTCGAACCACCAATGCAGAAATTACGGATTTTACACCCCGCCCGCTACTCCTGAAAGAATTAATGATTGCAAATTTAGTTAATCCCAATCCATACCTTTTTTGGTTTACTGTGGGAGCACCTCTGATGGTTCGCTCATTTCAACAGACTTTGGGTTCCGGAATAACTTTCCTTTTCAGTTTTTATTTAGGCTTGTGTGGAGTCAAACTTTTGCTCGCAATTGCAGCAGGAAAATCAAGAAATTTCCTGCACGGAATATTGTATCGGCGTATCATGCAATTCCTTGGTTTTGCATTAATTGGATTCGCGATTATGCTGTTTCGAGACGGTCTGATTTTTCTCGGAATTTTACATCAAGGATAATTTAACCTGCCGAACAAACCAAAATATTTACTCGACATACAGACTGAGGGTCTATAGAATTCAACAAAGAAAAGCATTTGAATTCATAAATCCCCAGCTCAAATTCCTTCCATGCCGATCAACATCTCTTATTTACTTGAATCCAGAACTGCTTGTGAAAGAGAGGATGCGGCAGATCCTTTGCGCAGCTGGCAGGGGGCATTTTATTTGCCGCAAGGACTGATTTATCTGGATGGAAACTCTTTGGGCCCGATGCCAAAAAAGGCACTCGAACAACTGGAGCAGGCTATCCGGAAAGAGTGGGCCGAAGACCTCATAACAAGTTGGAACAAGGCCGGCTGGTGGGAGTTGCCGGAAACTCTAGGGGAATTAATAGCACCTGTTGTCGGCGCTGCTTCCGGACAAGTTATTGTTTCTGACTCCACTTCACTAAACCTGTTTAAAACCGTCCATGCCGCATTGACCCTACGTCCGGAACGCACAGTGATGATCTCCGAAGCTGACAGTTTTCCGACTGATCTTTACATATTGGAAGGAGTCACGTCAACTCATCAAAACATTCAAAGGCGTTTGTTGGGCAAAGATGGAAACTCACTGGAAGAATTAATTGACAATCAGGTCGCGGTAGTCGTGTTTTCGCATGTTAATTACCGTACAGGGGAAATCCTGCACATTGAAGAACTTGTCCAAAAAACTCATGACGCAGGAGCTTTATTTGTGCTGGACACCTGTCACAGTGCAGGAGTTTTGCCGGTAGAACTTGACCAATGGGGTGTGGATTTTGCGGTTGGCTGCACTTACAAATATCTGAATGGTGGTCCGGGATCGCCCGCCTTTATCTATGTGGCAAAGCGGCACCAGAACGAAGCTGAGAATCCTCTTTCAGGATGGTGGGGACACGCACGTCCTTTTGAGTTTGAAGAAAATTTCCATGCTGCAGAAGGCATTCGTCGTTTCCAGACAGGAACACAACCTGTTTTATCTCTGAGGGGACTGCAGGCCGGTCTTGAAATTGCGCAGGAAGTCGATCTTCAGCAAGTGCGAAAAAAAAGTCAGCGTCTGACTCAACTATTTATTGAACTTATTGAAAGTGGATGTCGTAATTATGGTGTAACTCTGCAGAGCCCAACTGATCATGATAAACGAGGCTCTCAAGTCACCCTTCATTTTGAAAATGGTTTTGCTGTCATTCAGGCTCTTATTGCCAGAAAAATAATCGCCGATTTCAGAGAGCCGGGAAGTATGCGTTTTGGTTTTGCTCCCCTTTATTTACGCTACACTGATGTGTGGGATGCCGCGGAAGCTTTAGCTGACGTACTCAAAACGGAAGAATGGCGGGAAGAACGTTTCAGGCAGAAACACGAAGTCACCTAATTATTAAATTCCTTTAGAATTTTTTCTCCGGCACTCTACATACTCACCGAAAATCACATGAATTTTAGTAGTAGTTTTTATTTAAAATACTGATATTGCATCTAATTTACTTTATTTTGCAATCTACGTAAATTTACTAATATGAATCAAAATTATCCCGTGGCATAGTATAACACACTGGACACAGATATTAGTTTATGGTTGCGGGAGATTGACCGAAAAGCAAAGTGCCCCCTCATGCTTTCCCAAATTTTACCGCATCCCTGTTAAGAATCTGACCAGAAGTTCAAAGGAAACCGGCAGGCAGCTGGGTCATTTGTTTTTAAGCCTCCTAACAAGAGATCTACAGTTTGCCGTTTCCAATGTTCATCCCCGTGGTTTTCTCTCCTGTTTCTGAAATCATTTACTTACTTTTCAATTGAAGATTGTCTTATTGATATTGATATTGTTATCATGTCGTGATTACAAATCTCCATCAAAGGGTCATAGATGATTGAATCACTGTTTGCCAGAATCGACTCCAAACGTGAAGAACTGGTTTCATTTACACAGGAATTAGTACGTATTCCAACTATCAATCCTCCGGGAGAGGATTATTTACTATGCGCGGAACTGCTGGGAAACCGTTTGGCGAAAAGTGGTTTTTCACTGCTTTATGAACGCGCCAATAATACCCCCGGAGACACAGAGCGTTACCCCCGTCATAATGTGATTGCACGTATTGAAGGCAAACATTCCGGACCATGTGTTCATTTCAACGGACACCTTGATGTTGTTGTTACTGGCAGCGGCTGGACTGTTGACCCCTTTGAGGGACTGGTGCGTGACGGAAAAATTTATGGGCGCGGCACCTGCGACATGAAGGGCGGACTAGCATCCGCAGTAATTGCCATGGAGGCTATCCTGGAAGAAAGCATTGATTTTCCGGGCGCAATCGAAATTTCCGGAACTGTTGATGAAGAAACCGGAGGATACGGTGGAGTTGCCTTTTTGGCAGAAAAAGGGTTTTTCTCAAAACCGCGGGTCGATCATGTAATTATTCCGGAACCTTTGAATGTTGATCGTGTCTGTCTCGGACACCGGGGTGCATGGTGGGCGGAAGTTGAAACATTCGGTCGAATCGCACACGGCTCAATGCCTTTTCTCGGCGATTCCGCCATTCGACACATGAGTGCATTTTTGGAGCTAATTGAGTCACGGCTTTTTCCTGCACTGGACAAAAAACAAACACGAATGCCGGTTGTTCCAGAAGGAGCAAGGCGATCCACTTTGAATCTGCAGGCAGTTCACGGAGGTGAAGCCGAATCTTTTGAAGGCTTACCGAGCCCTTGTGTTCCGGACTCCTGCAGACTCATTATGGACAGACGTTTTTTAATTGAAGAAGATATCACGGAAGTCAAAGCAGAAGTCACAAACTTATTGGATGAACTCGCTGATTCCCGTCCGAATTTTCGCTATCAAATCCGGGACATTATGGAATTTTTACCCACCATGACCGACGCGGATGCCCCGGTTGTCCAAGCCGTCAGTTCTGCAATTCAGAGCATCCTGGGCAAAACTCCTGAACATGTCATTTCTCCCGGTACCTATGATCAAAAACACATTGCCCGCATCGGACATCTGCATGACTGTATTGCCTACGGTCCAGGCATCCTTGACCTTGCTCACCAGCCGGACGAATACATAGTGATTGATGATATGGTTACGGCAGCCAAAGTGATGGCGGCATCAACGCTGGAATTATTAGGTGTTAATTTGTAGCATATGGTTTTTCAATCTCAGCACTTGCTCTTCCCTGAAAACTAAAAGCAATAATCCGTAAAGCAAGGCTGAACCAAGCAGTATTCCTCCAAAAATCACCCAGTTGTAAACAAGAAAAGGTCCGTTTTCCCATGATCCATATCCTCTGTAATACCAGGCAAAACCTCCCATTCCTGCTGAAGCCAGCATATAAAGCAAAGACGACCGCAGGGGCCACCAATTTTTACGTAATTCGGATTGCTTGAGCAAAAAGAGCGACAACAGAATCCACTGAAACCAGGTTCCTGCAGCAAGCCCCAGGGCCAGGCCAAATATTTCCAGGCTTTGACTCCACCACCAACCCAGAAGCCCTGTCAGCAAAATACTGAACATTGAAACTTTGACCGGAGTGCGGGTATCTTTAAGTGAAAAAAACACTGAAGTCTGCAACCGAATCATTGCTACCGCAGGAATACTCAATGCAAAAGCCTGCAGCGTGAGCGAGGTATTTTGAACGTCGCTCCATGCATACGCTCCATGCAGATATAGCATTGACACAATCGGTTCTGCAACAACCGCCAAACCCACGCTGGCCGGAAAGATGACCAGTAAAGTTGTGGACATGGTAAAGCGCAGGGTGTTGCGGATTTTCTCCCAGTTTTTGGCAGCAGTGTGCTGACTTAATTCCGGAAAGCCGGCTGAAGTGATTGCAAAAGCAAATACACCCAAAGTCAGTTCCGAGAGTCGGCTGGCATTGTAGTAATGCGTGACTTGCCCTGTGGGCATGAAACTGGCGAGGTTGCGCAGCACAATGATATTGATTTGATAGACCGCCACTCCCAGCAAAGACGGACCAAGCAGTTTCAGCAGGCGCTGAATATTCTCATCATTGAGAAAATTTTGCGGTTTGAAGGATTGCCCAACTTTTCTCAGTGAGGGTATTTGAATTAATATTTGCGCGATTCCACCCAGAAGAACACCGATACCGATGCCGATCATCGGTTCTTCCAACAATGGAGAAATACCGAATGCTGCCCCGATAATTCCGATATTTAATAAAATCGGTGCTGCAGCCGGAGCTGCAAAACGGCCTTCGGCATTGAGTACCCCCATTGCCCAGGCAACGAGCGAAACAAAAATCAAATATGGAAACATGACTCTGGTCAGCAGCACCGTCAAGTCGTATTTTTCCGGACTTGAAGCAAAACCTGCCGCAAACAGATAAACCAACTGAGGACTGAAAAGAATTCCCAAGCCGGTCAGAATAGTTGTTGCTGCCAGGACGAGCCCTAAAGTTTTTGCCGCAAATTTCTTTGCAGCTTCAGGATCCTTGCGTTCACGGATTTCTGTGTAGAGAGGAAGAAAAGCAAGAGTCATCGAACCCTCTGCAGTCAGGCGGCGCAGGACATTCGGAATTGTAAAAGCCTGCACAAAAGCATCCGTCACCCAACCGGCACCAAAGACATGCGCAATCACTAAATCCCGCGCTGCACCCAGGATTCGTGAAAAAAGGGTAAAGATTGTAACCGTCCGCGCGTTTTTCAGAATGCGTCCGGACTCCTCAGGATTGTTTTTCAAAGGAATGAATGTCAAGTGGTTCAATGTTGACAGATTGGGTTCAGAATCACGACCCCGGCAGACTTGCGGTCAACTACCGAAAATTGCGGACTTACCGAGTTCTGATTCGATTTCAAGTAAGCGGTTATATTTTGCAATGCGCTCGCTGCGTGAAGCTGAGCCAGTTTTAATTTGCCCTCCGGCCATTGCAACTGCAAAGTCTGCCATAAACGTATCTTCAGTTTCACCGCTGCGGTGCGAAATAATATAATTCCAGCCTGCTTTTTGGCAAAGCTGAATGGTGGCAACAGTTTCAGAAACTGTCCCGATTTGATTGAGTTTAATCAGAACCGCATTGGCCGCATTTTTACTGATCCCTTTTTTGACAAAATCTGTGTTTGTCACAAACAAATCATCTCCAACAATTTGAACTTTTTTACCAAGTTTTTTGGTAATGGCTGAAAAACCGTCCCAATCATGCTCATCCATCGGATCTTCAATTGATACAACCGGATATTTTTCAACCATACTACTGTAAAATCCCAGCATCTCCGTTGAATTTTTTGTGCCCTGTCCGGACTTAAAAAAGTCATACGAACCTTTTTTATAAAAAGATGACGCTGCGGCATCCATGGCCAGTGAAATGTCTTTTCCGGGTTCATATCCGGCAGCCTTAATTGCTTCAAGAATTACTTCGCATGCCTCTTCATTGCTTTTAAGATTTGGCGCAAAACCGCCTTCGTCACCTACACTTGTCGCATAGCCTTTTTTAAGCAGGATTTTTTTCAGCGCATGAAATGATTCCGCGCCATAACGCAAGGCTTCCCGGAATGTTGGTGCGCCAATCGGCATAACCATGAATTCCTGCAAATCTACACTATTGTCAGCATGTTCTCCGCCATTGATAATGTTCATCATCGGCATCGGTAAACGGAATCCGCCCACACCTCCGAGATAAGCATAAAGTGGAAGGTTGTGTGAATTGGCCGCAGTTACCGCAACGGCCATGGAAACACTGAGAATTGCGTTTGCGCCCAAATTACTTTTGGTCGCAGTGCCGTCCAGTTTCAGCATCATCCTGTCAATTTCTGCCTGCCGATCCGGAGTCATTCCCAGCAGTTCCGGTGCAATTTCCTGATTCACATTTTCTACAGCTTTGAGTACTCCCTTTCCGGCATAACGGGCTTTGTCACCATCCCTGAGTTCAAGAGCTTCATTTTCACCAGTTGATGCTCCGGACGGAACAGACGCAGTTCCGGTTACTCCGTTTTCAAGAATTACTGTGGAGCGAATTGTTGGATTTCCGCGTGAATCCAGGATTTCCATGGCTTTAATAGATATTATTCGATCTCGCATAAGGGCTCTTTTGGGATGGTGATTTCATTTGCAAAATATTTTAGCTTCCATAAAAGTATCACTCATCTGAATCCGCTTCAATCTAAAACATAATTCCCCTTTTGTCCTTCACCTTAAGACAGTAATTCTGAACTTGCTGTGGTTTTAATAATCCCTGTATATTGGAATTCAATTCCATATTAAACGGGAAAATGGAACAGGGTGAAAATGTATAAGCCTCTCTCCAACACAATAAAAGCGATTCCGGTTTGGTATTCAGGAAACCTTAATTAATGGATCAATATCCGTATTTATTAGATGAAGAAGGGTTATCTGACTTTGAAGATTTTCCTCCATCGTTCCTATTCGGTTTTACGAAAGGAGGAATGCGGCCCACCAATTTTTCAAGCAGTATCAGTTCTTGATCTGAATGGTTGATCACCGGTGCTTGTTCAATCCGTTTTTCTCCAGAGTAGATGAAACGTGGTTGGTCATGATGACTGGTGGTGACGGTTTCACTGATTTCGGGGGCATCCTTAACCTGCAAATGGGAAGTCCCGTAACAGGTACACACGTAGGTTTTTTCAGAATCAGCCTCAAGATAGACTCCAGTTCCCTTGATTCCAATAACGGCTGTAACGGTTCTCAATGTACGCTTTTTCCCGGCAAAAACTGAAAGTATTGCTCATGATCTGAGACCGAATCCGGAAATTTAGTTTTGTTTCCTGTCAAGTGTAGGGTTAAGTTCCAGTCTGCTGTTTCCCCGGATAATAAATGCATCTCTACCAATAACAAAGACAGCAGATCCGGCTGATCCTGTACTGATCAAAGCATCATTTTCTACAAGCACACCATCAGTTCCTTTCAACTGGTCGGGCCGGATTCTACGTCCGTTAATGAAAACTTCACCAATGATTTGTCTCATGCCGGCAGGCAGAGTACAACTGTTCAGAAGAAACACGATTGTACCCATCACTCCTGAGTATGAAAGAAATTTCAGCACCTCACGCCTGCTGTACTGATTTATTTTTTCAAATGAATCGTTATCCACTTAATAGAAACCCAAATTTGGTGGTTTTAGTTGAAACCAATATATACCTTCATATTGTATTTTTTACAAGTAATTGGGAATTTAATGAAATAGATTTACATCTTAATTCTCCTCCCAAATCCACAAATTGTTTTGCTCTTTGATCAACGCAATTGTAAATTATGAAAATTATTTTATAATTTTTTTATTTTAAAATAATAATAAATTAGTCTGTATTAACAATATATTAGCCCAGTATTTAATAGATTATTCAACTTTTTCCTATCCTGATTATATTTTCAGGCAACAATATTGCTACATAGAGTATAAGGCCGTTAAAACTTTCGGCAGCATTGGTGATAAATTCTAAATTTCCGGATTAGTTTTTTGGAACAGCGAGTTTGGAAAGATAATAAACAGAGTTTTCGAGAAAGTAGTATGAGCAAGGTTTTTTACCCATTTACTGAACAGCCCAAAACAGAGCAGAAGTCACAGAATGAAGATTGGCAAAAAGAGGAGAACTACCTTAACCTCTGGGGTTATTTAAGAAGGAGGTATCCCAATGTTGATTTGGAAGATAAAAAGTTTTTGGATTTAATCGAACTGAAAACTACACTCGAAGGTCCGCATAAACTGAGAGAATGGAACGAAGATATAGCTTCTGTCAGGAAGCATTGATCCCCGGTCGTGAGCCAGGCAATTCAAGGGTACAATTTCATGAAGTCCTTTGACAGCAACGACAAATCTTTTGAAGAGCGTTTTGATCCTAAGCTCCGTACAATTGGAGACTCCCAACTCCAAAATCATGATCAGGAAAAAGAACAAACTCCCACCTCAAAATTTTTTCGGTTAGAATTTTCTGAATCGATTCCGCTTGAGACAAAAACATTTTTGAGCGAAAAACTTCCCGACATGCTTGATTTTCCAGGCAGATTAGGTTTGAAAATAAATTACGCCAGCCATCTGCTGCGTTTTATTGATCAGACAACATACGAGACTGAAATCGGCTCACCTCTACCAAAAAATGTTACACTTCCTGCCTCACGAATAGATTCCTTCATTGATTCAAGATCATTCAAGGTGACGATCATTCTGCCAAAAAAACTGGAAACTGCAGAAGTTATCGTCAACATTACTCGCAATGTATTTTCAAAATTATTCGGAAATATATTCTTCAATGAGCAAATCCTGCCTCTTGAGTTTTACCAGCAAAGTGTGAAAGGACAAAAACAAATTACTGCCGCAATTCCTGAAATACTGGACCTGGTCAAAGAATTTAATTTTCATTCAGATAGTTTGGAAGGACATTGTGAAAGTGTTGCAAAGTCATACCGTCTTTCCATGGAAAAAGAGGGAGATCAAATCCGGAAGCAATTAATAGATGAGTGGCGCGAAAAGTGGAAAGCCCAGTCACTCTCAACCGAAGAACAACATACACTTTCCTCCATTTTTACCGAGTTTAAGGAATTGTTCCGGACAAATCCCGAGCAATTTAATCAGAAAGTGAGTGAACGAGTCAAGCAGTTGAATTCACATTTACATTTCATTCTGCCCCATGAGATGCGGGTTTATGAAAATTTTGAACAAGAACGATTCTCACATTACATCCGCTCTGTGCTTCACAAATTGGAAGAAATTTCTGCACTTACCGGATTTATTGAAGAACTGTACGAACAATTGAAACAACCTCCGGAAGCTGTAGAATTAGACGGAGTCGGTACACAAATTCGATCCAGAATGCGACAGTTGAGAAAAGAGAAAAAAGTGATTCTCTTTTATGTTCCGGAGATGCCGCAAAATTCGGAATTGGACAATATACGGCAAAAATTTCCATTGCGCCTGATAAAAATGCTTCCTTCCGGAACCCCTTTGAAAGAATGGTCAAAAGAAATAAAAAAGATGGAAAAGCACTATGCCGAGTCAATTTATTCTAAACTGTATTCTGCACTTCACAGTTTAAGTGCGTGGACACAGTCGCCGGAGGAATCAAGGGCAGCAGGTTTTTTGGAAAGTGCTGATGGTCTGCGCCTGAAAAGGCTTATGTCAGTTATGAAATTTCGATTGCCGGCAATCAAGTCAATACAGAGTTCCCTTGGAGTGTTACTGGACACCAACGAGGAGGCAGTACTGCAGGCAGAACCGGACACGGTCCCTCAAAGACAGTTGATACCTCTGGATGATTTTAGAAAAGCCTGGAGCTATTTCTGCTCTTCGGTGCTGACTTTGCTTTATTATCAGGAGTTCACTGAATCAGCAGGGCTACCGCAAGGTTTCAGGGCCGATAATTACCTTAAATCAATCTGGGAATTTGTGGACCGGCAATGTTCACGCGGAATCAATCATTTTCACATAGTTAGGCTGTTGTGGCTCATTTACGAAAAAAACCCGGAAAACGATGCTTTGACATTCATTCTTTACTGTATTCAAAATCCCCAGGATATTCTGCGTTACACTTTACATCAGGTAATGCGCCCGCAAACGGACAAAACACCGGTAAAACGCCGCCTGGAGAAGCTACCCCATTATGGCGAAGCTTTGATCACTGCATACCAAAACCGGCTGCTGGAAGCCCTTGTCTAAGCTGCAGCGCTTCTTAGTGAGGTATCAGCTTTATTTTTGGACTTATTGATTTCGGCAGGGATTTTCTGGGCGACTGCCAGTGGAAGAAGATAAGGCTTCAATTTGAGAGATTTCAGTGGGAAATCTGGATAAGATTAGAGGCAGAGATAAGAATGAAGAACAACTCCATTGCCGCAATAAATGCCAGCACTTTGGCTCCTCTTTGCAGAAAACTAAACAACAAAGCTAGAAAACAAACAAAAGTAACGGAGGCCAAAATGGTAACCCCTAAAAACGGTATTACATCACCATAACCTAACATTGCTGTCCATCGCCAGCCGGTAGGCGCTCCGGTTTTTTCCAGAAACTGCGTTAAAGATAATGACCAGTACTTAGGCAGTTCTTCCAGCGGAACGAGCGGAGTCAGCACTCCGAAAATATACAAAATGAATCCCATAATCAGAGCAAGCAAACCCAGATTACTTATGTGATATATAATTTTTGCGTATATATGCTGCTCTGGAGCATTTTCAAAAACTATAGATTTTTCCATTAGTTCTCCAAGTTTGTGCTCAAATACCAAAAGCTTTCAACAGGGAACGTACTCCTGCCAAAAGAAGAACTGTGATGACGATGTAACGAATTACAGTTGGTTTAACTTTTGGCAGCAACTTTGAACCAATTCTTGCCCCCAGCATGATACCGACCATTGAGGGAACAACTATTATTGGCAAAACTGCTCCTTTATTCATGTAAATCCAGGCCGCTGTGCTGTCCGTAATTGAAAGCGCAAAACTGCTTGTAGCAACTGCGACTTTTACCGGTGCTCCCATCAACAAGTTCAAAATGGGAACATTCGCCCAGCCTGCACCCAATCCAAAAAAACCTGCCAGCAAACCGACGACCACAAAACCGAACATACCTCTCTTTGTGTGGTGAACAGTCCAACTAACTTCTTTGCCCGTAGTTTCTTCGGTGTAAATACCATTGATTTGCAAAAGCTCGGTCAATTTGTTTCCCCTGCTCACTTCAGGGTTCTCCGTGTTTTTTGCAAACAGCATGATGAAAACGATAGTGATAATCGTTAGACCCAGGCTCCCGTGAATATATGCCGGATTCAGTGCAGAAAGCCAAAGTCCCAGAAATGCCCCTACAATTGCAAAGGCAGAAGCAATCAACGCAGTCGGTAGCGCGAGCTTCAAACTAGCCAGGTTTTTTTCCAGTAAATGTGGAGCAGCAGCAAGTGAACTGCCGAGGGCAATAAACAAGCCTGCACCTCGGACAAAGTCGATGTGAAACGGGAAAAAACCACTAACCAGAGGGACAAACAAAACACCGCCGCCAATTCCGGCCATTACACCGAAAACACCCATGAAAAAGGTTGTGAAAAATAAGGCCGTCGGCCAGCCCCACCAGGGCATTCCAGATATTTCCGTAGAAGCGGCCCAAAGTATAGTTGGAATAAGTAATAAAGCGGGAATTAAACTGAATTTGACCAGGATACTCTTCTTCATTGAGGGTGGCTCCCTTACCGTTCCACAGGAAAGCCTGCTATCGTCCAGTCTGCCATTCCGGAACTGTTGATACAGACAACATTTTCCAAACCCTGCATTCCAAGCATTGTGTAAACAGTTTGTGCCCTGCGTCCAGAGTGGCAATGTACAAATATTCTTTGATAACTGCTGAGCTCTTCAAGAAACGACTGTTCGTTACCCATGGGAATATTTAAACTACCGGGGACATGACCTTGAGAATACTCGTTGGGCGTCCGTACATCAATTACCCTCTCTGTAGATTTCAGATTATCCAGCAACTGATACAAATCATGCATAGTAAAATTATCTTCATTTACATGACCAAGTTCCAGTGAAAAACCGCATTGAAGATTCTGAGAAACAGTCGAATCAATGCGTTTAGGCTTTGGCAAATCCAGATTTTTCATAATTTGGACAAATTTTTCCAACGTTTGTCCGCTGCCAATTCTGGGATTAAAAGCTTTTTCTTCTCTGATACATGAGGCTGTACGTCCCAGATAATCATGACCAGGATAAACCAAGGTGTCGTCCGGATAGGAGTACAGTTTTTGAGTAATACTTTCATAAAGTTTTTCCGGATCACCCAACTGGAAATCGGTGCGTCCGCAACCGCGAATCAACAAAGAGTCTCCTGTAAAGAGCATCCCTTCCGTATAAAAACTGGTACAGGCATCTGTATGTCCGGGAGTCGCAATTGCTTTGAGGCTAAAGTGTCCAAACTCTAACTCATCTCCATCTTCAAGAAGAATATCTGCACATTCAATTCCGGCAGGCTCACCAAAAACACTTTTTGCTCCAGTAGCTTCACGCAGCATACATGAAGAAGTAACATGATCCGCATGGACATGATTATCAATTACGTATTTTAGCTCAACTCCCAGTTCTTCTATGAACTGTAGACTTAGATCAAATTGCTCTTTAACCGGATCAATTATCAGGCCTTCCATAGTTTCAGAATCAAACAAAAAATACGTGAATGTTCCCGTATCCTTGTCAAAAAATTGTCGGAAGACCAACTTGGGCTGGTTTAGCCATTGAATTTGTCATTTTAATTCAGGTACAAAATACTTCCTTTATCAAATCGAATAATTGTGTAATTTGATCGTTGGAAAAACTGTAAAAAGAGTAGGTTGTTTCACGTCGTGAGACTAAAACGCCTCGGCTTTTCAACAAAGCTAAGTGCTGTGACAGAGTCGACTGTTTAATTCCAGTGTAGTATTCCAGGTTCTGGACTGTTTGTTCACCCTCGCGCAAGGCACACAAAATACGCAGGCGGGCAGGATGAGACATAACCTTTAAACACTGTGCTGCAGTTTCAATATTTGCATCCTGCTCGCCAAATAGTTGTTCGAGCTCACGTTTTAATATTTCGTTTTTACTTGCTGAAGTTTTCATGGTATCTCCTTTTCATTAGTAAATATCGTAATATACAAATATAAATAAATCAAATTTATTCTCTGAATACCAGAAAGCAATATCCAATTCCTGTTAGGTGAACTTGATAAAGAAAATTTGTATAAACCGTTATTACTAACTATGTAACTGTAATTATTATTGATATTTTCTCATTATTCCGCGGATCCACATCCCGCTAAGTTTTTCAATATTCCATAGTAAAATGTTCTAATAATCCACAGGAAATGGCATGTTTTTCGCAGGGGTTTAATCAATGATTTAACAATATTTAAGTTATTAGGAGGCAAATATGAAATGGTTAAAATTTGAAACTCATGAGGAAGAGGAAGTATCAGATCCTGAAAACTCCTATATTTTAGTTTATTTGGGTCCTGAAGCTCTAAAACACGCAGTCATAGTAGAGGATTTTGGGACATTCCAGGACAGTCCGGAGTGCATTCCCGGCGGACGTCTTTTAGAGGTTAGTCGTCAATATAGTTATCGTTTGCGGCAAGTTGCAGATTTGGTTGAAGAGCCCCTGGAAGAACAAAAAATTCTTATGAAAGCACAGTCAAAGCGCAACTTTCACGCAGAAATCCGACCAGAAAAGCGCCTTGAGAAAAAAGAGGATGACTTGATGATTGGTGGTCCCAATGATTCTTATCCAGAATCTGCAATAGGCGACGCCGGTAACACGGGAAATACCAATGAACCGCAGCAAAATGTGAAGCCTGAACAAGTTCCATTTAAGGACCTTGAATCACTTTTTGTAAAATAGTCAGGACTTAATCAGGCAGTGAAATCTGCTGCCTGGACATATTCAGCCTCATAATACTTTTAATTCAAAGGCTGAATTTTCCCCCTCCGCAAAGTCAACAGCTGCAATTCACGTTCAACTTTACCCATTTCATCGAAGCGTAAATTGCCGGTAACACCGGGAAACATCTGCATATTTAACAAGGCATCCCGCAGATCGCGGTGGCTCTGATTTCGCTCGTCTTCAAGCAACCGCATCAAGATTATTAGCGTATCATAGGCAAAAGCAGTATAAGCTGTAGGACCAATATAATTTTGATGCCGATATAAAATCCGCTCATGCAGCCTTAACAGTTGCTGCACGGCCGGTGTTTTACTTTGCAGGAAAAAACTGTCCACAAATACGGGGTTTTTCACTCCTCGAAGTCCCGGAGCATACGGCAGGGCTGAATCATTCCAACCACTATCTCCCAGAAAAGTCGTTTTTCTCATTTTGTACACTTCACTGTATGGAAAGATGAGACTTAAATTTTTTACACCACCCGAACCAACGGCTACAAAAACGGCATCAAAGTTGTGAATCGGCACTTCCTTCTCTTTAAGTTCCTTCAAAATTATTTTGTCTTCTGTACCCAAACGTCTTATTTTGCCTGTGAAAGTATCGAATTCGTTCACTAGACTTTTTTGACCTTCATCCTTAAAACCTTCAACTGCAACTACTTTGCATCCCTTCAGAACTGCGGCATCCCAAAATAGTCTCATTTTTTGTCGACCTTCCCGTGTTTTTGCATAAAGTATCAGGAAACGGCAAGCCTGGAGCTCACTCGTTGCATATTCCAACAATTCTTGGATTTCCTGTTTCCAGCTTTGATTATTACGAAATATAAATTCACCAAGTTCCGGAATGCTTTCTGTCAAAGAAAGAGAAATTAAAGGAACCCGCAAACGCTCAGCTTCTTCTGCAGCAGCCTCTGATGTTTTCCGGGCAAGAGGTCCAATGATGGCAATCACCCTTTCCGTCTCCACCAATTCGCGTACCAAGCTTTTGGTTATTTCCGGATTCAACTGTGAATCACGTACCACAAGTTCCCAAGAATCTTCAAATTTCCTCGAATCAGATTCCGCCTGAGCATTGTCTTTATCTTCTGATTTGCCGGTTATTTCATTTTCTTGCGAAGCCTCATCGTCACCCATGTTTTCAGGCACTGCAGGAATTTCGTTTGCATGAAGTGCCAGCCACAAACCATTCATAGTTTGCTGTGCCAATCGGGAAACTTTTACGCTGGAACTGCTCAAGGGAAGTATTACCCCAATTCGGCGAGGATTGACGTTCAAAGCATTTGTATAGCGGATCTGTATTTGCTTCAAAACTTCAAGCTCTTCCTGATCTCCTATTACCCTTGCAGCAGACATTCTTTGCTCTAAAATCCCCAATGCATCACGGTAACGTTTCAGTTTAGCCAGAAGTTCCAATTCCATTATGAAGATTTTTTTCTGCAGCCATTTAACATTCTTATTATTCTCTGATAAAATTCGCAGTATTTCAGGAGACTGAACTTGATTTAACAAACCATTCAATTTTTCCATACTGGCAACATTAGCAGTTTTTGCTTTATTCATTCCTTCAAGGCGATATTGTATTGCAGTTAAAAGATCGCCTTCAAGAAATGCTTCGTTACTGAGAATGAACAAAAAATCACTGCGGAATTTTGCTTCCAGAGTTTCCACTGCACGTTTCCTGAAAATCAAATTTTGACTGAGAGGCTTATGCTGAGCCATCAGTGATTTGTTCAAAAAATAAAACATCAAAGAGGCCATCTTACTTTCTGGACGTTCGCTCAAAAATACTTCTGCTAACTGCTCTGCAGAAGACCACTTTTTCAAATAATAAAGCAATTGTACTTTCAGCCGTGTACGCTCATCAATCTCCAACTGATCTTCTATTTCCTCGTACATTTCCCTGGCCGCTACCGGATCTGATATGAGCAGCCTTTCAATTTCTGTTATCAGCATTTTTATTCCCGCAAATTCTGAATCAGCCCACTCCACCCTAGTTTCTGCATTATGCATTTCTGAAGCAGTATCCAGGTTAGTGGATGTAGATTGCTCTGTACTGCTAAACCAGGGAAAAAGTCTGCTTAAAAAAGAGCCTGAAGGATTTTCGCTTTGATCTTTCTGTTCTATCAAAGGCAGGGCAGGTTTTTGAGGAACTGTTGAAAAATATTGTCCGCCGGTTTCAAGAGGAATTAGGAACGATTCCGGCAGAACTGTAGGAGTGGAGGACAAGTCAGAAGGTCTCAACGGAATATTTTGCAAAGTAAGCTCCTGTTTGCCGAAAACATCCTTATTTTCCTCCAACCACTCGCTGTCACTCAGCAAACTTTGGGCATGAGCTGTTACAGTTACTGTTTGAAAGTTCCACACGCTCAGTAAAGTGACAAGTAAAATTGGGAAAATTATAACTTGAAGTAAAAACACTTTGTATGCCGTTTTCTTTAATTGTTTAAAGCTGTAATTCTGGCCGGAATTCGGTGGTTATCTTCCCGAATTGTGAGCTGTTGACTGTCAAAATACTCTAACAAATCAATTGCATGTTTGCGAGAAATGTTTAGTAATTCTTTGAATTGGATTACAGTAATGTTTGGATTTTCACTAAAATAAAACCGCAGACTTTCTATAATTGATGCAATTTGCTCTGGAATATAGTGTAAATCCTCTGCAACCCGTACAAGTCGTTTTGAATGTGCTGCAGATTTGAGTAATGTCATTCCATCCTTTTCGTTTAAACCCAGTTCCTGGAGTAAATGTGTACGGCGTAAAGGTTGAAAACCACCGGACTTAATCAATTCAAGGCAGCGTGCAAGACTGTCTTCCCTGCTTTGTGATGCCTGCGGCTGATGTTCTGCTAAGGAAATATACTGATCATTTTGTGTAAACAGACCAACCTTCACCAGATATTTTAGCAGTTTTTCAACCTCTTTTTCTGTAAAAATCAAGGAAAGTTTACCACCAAGTTCAGAACGGGTCATCCCATCGCGATCAGGGAATTTTTTGTGATGCTGCTCCAACGCTTTGCTCAAAAATTTGCCGATTCGCACAATATGCTCCACATGCAGATAACGTCCTGTGAGAGGTTCAACACAAAGTACTTTCTGCTGACTTTGCAAAAGCTGCAAAGCTTTTCCGGACTGCCTGCTGGAAAGGCCGGTACGAACCGAAAATTCAGACTCAGTTACTCCCCGAACAGACTGCAAATAGATCACTTCTTCAGATCGAATATTTTCATCACCAACATGAAGACGTTCCAGCCGTTCAGGAAGTTCGTGCTGTACTCTCCTGGATTTACCGGGAGAAGGGTCAATCACCATTCCTCCACCTAAGGTAATCATTGGTGAATAACTCCGGACGATAAATCGGTCTCCATAACTACCGCTTACCAAACTTTCCAAACGTAATTGAACCAGCGCTGTTTTTCCAGGAGACAAAGTTTCACCTTCCAACAAAGCAATTCGTCCAAAAACTTCCTTGCTGCCAAGATGAACGCGAACACGGGTCCTGTTTTTCAGTGGGGCTAAAACGTCTTCCAACAGAGTCAATGACACATTAAGCAAATAACTGTTCAGTAATGATTCCGGATGCGCCAACTGGTCACCACGCTGAATTTCTTCTTTGGCGATTCCTGCTAAATTCAGGGCGGCCCTCTGTCCTGCATTAATCTCTTTGACTTCCTGGCCGTGGTTCTGCAATCCTCGAATACGTACGTTCCGCCGTTGTGGATATTGCAGTATTTCCTCATCTTGTCTAACGGTTCCGCTGAGCACAGTTCCCGTGACGACTGTGCCAAAGCCCTTTAGCGTGAAAGAACGATCAACATGAAGCCTGAATGGTTTTTCTGTTGCCGGATGCTGTATTTGTTTCGGTAGTTTTGACAGTGTCTTACGGAGTTCATCCAATCCTTCACCCGTCACTGGAGAGACAGCTAAAATCGGCGCCCCCTCAAGAAATGTTCCTTTCAGCAATTCTGAAACTTCCTCACGACAGAGTTCGACCATTTCTTCTTCTTCCACCAAATCAATTCTTGTGAGTACCACCAACCCTGTTTGAATTTTCAACAGATTACAGATATTCAGATGTTCCCGTGTTTGTGGCATCACCCCTTCATCTGCAGCTACAACGAGTAAAACTGCATCCAGTCCTGCCACGCCTGCCAGCATGTTGTGAATAAATTTTTCGTGACCCGGGACATCCACGAATGCCATTTGATTTCCTTGTTCATCCTCATAATGAGCAAAACCAAGATCAATGGTTATCCCACGTTTTTTTTCTTCTGCCCAGCGGTCCGTATCCACTCCAGTGAGAGCCTTGACCAAAGTAGTTTTTCCATGGTCAATATGTCCGCTGGTTCCGATAACAAAAGGCCGGGAGGAAAGCGCTGCAGTTTTATTTGAATCCATTTTTTAATGTGGTGGTTTGTATAATTTCTTGTATTTTAAGTAAGATGTTCCCCTAAAAATGTGTAACTCCAGTGAGTGCAAGAATACAGTTGCTCTCAGTAATTGAAAAAACAGGTTCCTGCTTTTCGAACGGGTTGGAGACAATCTTCGTAGTAATGGTATTTAAGAATGTTTGAAGAATTATTGATTTGCGTGTGCAATTATTAAAACAGTTCAAACTGTTTGATATGTTTATTCTAATATCAACATGGACAGGACTCAAGTTCCACAGGAAATATTTCACTGGCTTCAGTAAAAAAGTTTGCTATAATCAATGTGCTACGAAAGATGTTATTTTGTAGAATGAAAAATTAAAGCCGGAAAAGCTTACCTTGATTTACGCTTTCAATTCCGTTTTATTGTCACTGCTTGGTGCGGAGCATAAAGTATAAACCAATTGGGATACAGCTTCAAAATCCTGTTCTCAACATGAGCAGAGACCAGTATCCGGGATCAAGTACGGGATGAAAAAATTAAAACTTTTCAATAAACCCTACTTATAAGACATCAGGAAAAGATAGAATTGAGACAGCCATAACGATCTATGTTTAATTGTAAGAAATATTTTTTTATTGTTTGTTCCGGGCTTTTGTGGATATTTCCCCCAAATGGAATTTGGGCCGTTGAAAGTTATTTAAGAGATTCTACTCACAGGGGAGTAATAGATCTTTCACCATAT
>LSNO01000092.1 GCA_002082305.1 SAR324 cluster bacterium SAR324-CTD7B | reverse complement strand
GCCGTGAGTGTTTTTGCAACTGTCTGGCGAGAGCATATAAATAGCGGGCACGCTCATGTCCGGAAAGGGCTTTCCACTTTGGAAATGCTAGTTTTGCCGCTCTCACGGCTGAATCTACGTCGCTTTTTCCTGCTTCAGAAATCGAGGCCAGTTTTTTGCCACTTGCCGGATTGTCTGTGCTGAAAACTTTGCCGGACTTTGCTTTGCACCATTTCCCATTGATAAAAAGCCCAAATTTAGATTTATGCTCTTTGAGCCAATCAAGTGCCAAAGCTGGATTTTCAGGTGCAGGACTGTATTCCATTGTTTCGAATATTTCAATTATTTTCATTTATTTTCTGTGTTATTATAAAAAATATGTTGCACAATTCTGCGACAGAATGCAGTCAAATATTCGTTCAGAGGCTCTGCAATGGAACGAGAAAATCAGCACCGATTTGATCCTTGCGAGAGCATCTTTTATGAATTGAGTGATTCCAGAAAAAAGGTACTCCAGACCCCCTTGCCCTTGAGCTTGATTTCTCCCCGAGAAGTCAGTTGACCGACCCCTTCCAGATAATCCTTGGTTTTCTCGGAAATGTGAACTTTCCCCGGTTCGCTGCTGCTTTCCATGCGGGAGGCAATGTTGACCGCATCACCCCAAATGTCGAAGGCGTTGCCAGAGGTACCCGCAATCAACGGTCCGGAATGGATACCGATACGCAGTTCCCAGCGTTCATTGCCAAGGACTTCTTGCTGTAGATTCACGCCCTCCACAAACCGCAGCATGTCCAACGCTGCCACGCAGACGTTTTTAGCATGGGAGTTTCGCTGTTCCGAAATCCCCCCTACACACATGTAGGCGTCCCCTATGGTTTTGACCTTGCGAATCTTGTGCTTTTCAACAATCTTGTCAAAGCCCCGGAAAAACGTATCCAAGGTCGCCAGCAACTCTCCCGGCTCCAAGCGCTCCACTTTTGAGGTGAATCCCACAATATCTGCAAACAGGATCGTGGCTGAAGAGTAGTAACGTCCGGAGGTTTCAGCAGGTTCTCCATCAGTTTTCGTTTCGGACTCCTTAGGCTGCTTCGCATCATGTTCGCTTTCAATCAACGACACGATCTGATCAGCGAGGAGGCGTAAGCCTTCAATTTGATTGTGTTTCAAGGATTTTGAAACTCCATCCACCACGCACAGCGTTCCCATTGAAAACCCCCGTGAACTGATCAGTGGTGACCCGGCGTAAAAGCGTATCGGCGGGTAATCCGGGAGGCTAACTATCGGCTTAGTACGCTCGTCTTCCAAGAGATCTTCAATGATCAGGGGTTGATGGGGGTTGTTCAAGCTGAACTGGCAAATTGAAAAATCTCTGGGCATGTCCCGCGGCGCACTTTCTGCTTCTTCCTTGCTGAACCCGTAGGCGACTTTACAGCGTTGAACCGTCGAACCCAAAATGTTAATGAAACAGTGTGTACATCCGGTCAGGTAGGTTACCACTTCGGTTAGCGAGGAGTAGCGTCGGTCTTTCTCCAAATCCTTTTCCAGCATCCCCAGACGCTTCAATTCCTTCATTCGCAAATCCTCATTTGCGGGATTGATAACGGGAACAATTCCCGCTTCCTTGCACAGTTTTTGGACTTGCTCCAAATCTTCTTGTTTTAATTCACCAGTCATGACATACCTTCATTGGGTTGCTTGGTTTTTTATAAAACACTGAATTTTATAATATTTTTAATTCATCGTTCCGGGACTCCACCTTGTAACTAGTAAATTATCAAAACAAACCTGTTTATCATGCTAATCCTTCAAAAATATTTTGCACTACATTGTCAGTTCAAGCTGTGGGCTGTCTATGCGCCGCAGAATAACGTCCGGTAACGAAATGCTCAAGCTGCCGTTCAATATCTGTCAGTAAACCGCTGGCACCAAAACGAAATAGATCCGGTTCCAGCCATTTATTCCCAAGTTCTTCCTTCATTAAAATTAGCCACTCCAATGATTGTTTGGCATTGCGGATACCCCCCGCAGGCTTGAATCCAACGTATGATCCGGTGATTTCCAGATATTCGCGAATCATACGAATCATCACCAAACTCACAGGAAGAGTAGCATTGATACTTTCTTTCCCAGTGGAGGTCTTGATGAAGTCAGCTCCAGCCATCATGCAAACTAAACTTGCTTTGGCTACATTACGGAAGTTTCCGAGTTCACCGGTTCCCAAAATAGTTTTCAAATGTGATTCCCCGCATGCCTTGCGGAATGCAGAAATTTCATTGTAAAGAGCTTGCCAATCTCCTGCAAACACATGTGATCGGGTAATTACAATGTCAATTTCTTTAGCACCAGCAGCTACAGAATCTTTGATTTCTTCAATGCGTCGGGGCATGGAATTAAGTCCATGTGGAAATCCTGTCGAAACTGCGGCAACCGGAATACCGGAATTTTTCAGGGCATTTACTGCAGTTTCCACATAAGCATGATAAACACAGACTGCTCCTACACGCGGTTTAAGTCCGTTTAGACATAAATTTTCAATCAGTTCCGGACGCAGCGGTTGACGCGCTTTGGCGCAAAGACGGTTTACACGATCAGGTGTGTCATCACTGGAAAGAGTGGTGAGGTCCATGCAGCGTAAACTTTTCAGCAGCCACGCGGCCTGCCATTCTTTTTTGATGCTGCGACGTTTCGTCAAGGTTGCACAACGGCGTTCGATTGCACTTCGGTTCATCTGAATACTGTCCAGCCAGTCTGAATTAAACGCTATACCGGGATTTCTCGTGTGTTTGTAGTCGGTCAAAATAATCCTTAAATTTATTTTTTAAACTCTTCAATGGTTAAGCCTGCATCCTTCACAATTCCAGCCATAGTAAAGGCGTTGATAGGATTTGCCCGCGGAATGATCAAAATTCGTTCTCCATTTGTCATCGTTACATGTTTTCATTGTCTCACTACACGAAAACCCTGCTTTTTCCACGGCTTTAATCGCTCTTTTGTGAGATACTCCCGAAAGTTTTGGCATCTCTCGCAACTTCCACGTAACGTGTTTCACTTTCTTGAGTAAGTTCATCAACTACTGATAAATAGTCCACAATAGCATCCTGAATGTTTTCCAAATCTTCTTCTTCTGTTGCACCCTGTGACCAACATCCTGGTAATCCAGGACATGAAACAGCAACACCTTCCTCTGATTTTGTAAGTTTGACTTGATAACGCATAATTTCTCCTTTTATTTATTGAGTAAGTCCAGGATTTCATTGTTAAAAGGCATAGACGGAGCAGTTCCAAGGCGTGTCACGGAAATGGCAGCAGTTGCAGAACCAAAGCGTACTGCTTCTAACAGTGGCATTCCTTCTGCCAGGGCATGGGCAAAGCCGCCGTTAAAGGCATCTCCTGCTCCAGTCGTTTCAATTACATTTTCTCCCATGTCAAAAGCAGGTACGTGCTGACTGATTTCAGAATTACGTACATAAACTCCAAGTTCACCCAGTGTGATTACTGCGGTTTTAACTCCTCGTTCCATAAATATTTTTGCAGCTTTTTGAGCATCATCTACTGATTCAACAGGTATTCCGGCCAGCATGGCTGCTTCAGTTTCGTTTGGAGTAAAATAATCAGTGAGTCCATAGACGTCATCCGGGAGTATTGCTGCTGGTGCAGGATTTAAGATTGTGGGAACTCCGTTTCTTATTGCTACTTCCAAACCGCGCTGCATGACAGGAATCGGTACTTCAAGCGAGGCCAGGAAAAAAGCACACTTTGCAATTCCAGCCTCAGCGGCATCCAAATCATCCGGAACCATGGCATCAGCGGCTCCGGGAACGACTATAATCACATTATCACTGGTTTCTTCATTGACCACAATTGAAGCGGCGCCTGTCGCCATGTCTGGAATTTCCCAGACATATTCTGCATTGATACCTTCATCGGCATAGAGTTTCATTGCCATTTCACCAAATGTATCTTTTCCAATCTTGGTGATGAAGATTGTATCAGCACCGGCTCTACGAGTTGCTACAGCCTGATTTGAACCCTTTCCGCCCGGACCTAGTTTGAATGAATTTCCGATAAAGGTTTCCCCTTTTAGAGGCATACGGTCAGTACGAAACGTCAGGTCTGCCACAAAAATTCCCAGAATTGAAATTGGTTTACTCATTTGTTTTTCCCTCCAGCTGATTAAATATTTGTTTGTGAAATTCAAAAGTCGGTAAGACACGATAAACTCAACTGGCGTAAATATAAAGACAGAAAAATAAATCAGATCTTTTCAGTTGAAATATGGCATAAAACAAAAATAATTTAGTAATTTAATATTTTTTATAACACATTGATAATACTTAATATAATTCAATAATAATTTTTAGACTGCGGGGTTAAATAATTGCGGATATGTTTGACACGAATTATGCATAGTTATTTAAAAATAATCTTTAATTTTAGTAATTTGTTTAAGAAACACAGTTTAAATGAGTTCTTTTAATATTTATAATTTTTCTGTTTTCAACCTTTAAACGTTGGGGGATAAATTTTTGCTAACTGCAATTATTACTCGTTAGTCATGAGTTATCGTAAGATACTGATATTGTGTACTGCTGTTTGTCATTTCGACCGAAGTGAAAGATTTGCTAAAGTGCTGATATCGTACAATATCACTCTCATATGTTTTGGATGACACGACAAAACTCGTGACTGTGAGGATATTTATAATCGGAGACTATTATGCCAAGACAAATAAGGGTCAGTACAGAGTATAGTGGAGTGTATTTTGTTAAGCTTGCAAATCAGGATCAATCATTTTTTATCCGTTACAAACGTAATGGAAAAAGTGTTGAAGAAAAGGCCGGACGCAGCAATCAGGGATGGAATGCGGAAAAAGCCTACCAATTGAGGACTGAAAGGATGTCAGGAACTAGTGCTGCAGGAAACGAACTGCAGTCAAATTCAGATTTGCTTTCGCAGCAGGACTGGACGTTTTCTAAAATATTTTCTGAGTATTTGCGTTTACGAAACAAGCTCAAAGGCCGTGCAAATGACATTTACCGCTTCAAGAACTACCTTGAAAAGGAATTTGCGAATATTACCCCTTCATGTGTCACTCAGGACGATATAGAGAGATTTAAGCACAATCTCCAAAACAGAGAACTAAAACCGGCCACTATCCGTCACGTCCTTGAACTGCTCAGGCGTCTTGCAAACTTTGCGGCCAAAAATAATTTGTGCTCCGGACTGAGTTTTAAGATTCAAATGCCCAAGGTTGAAAATTATAAAACCGAGGAATTGACTAATGCTCAATTGCAGAAATTGATGCAGGTATTGGAAGAAGAATCGGATATTCAAGTCAGTAATCTGGTGCGTCTTGCGCTCTATACCGGAATGAGGCGTGGTGAACTGTTTAATCTAAACTGGGGTGATATTGACTTTTACAACAAAACCATCACCGTCAAATCCGACAAAAAAGGAGACCAACCGACAATTCCTTTGAATGAGATGGCTGAAAAGGTACTGGTTGAACACGCTCACACTGAAAACGGCAGCAAGTTTGTCTTTCCCGGACGTGGTGGTAAAAAACGCACTGAGTGCAAACGACCATTGCTGAGGATCAGGAAAAAAGCTGGACTGCCGGATGATTTTCGTATTTTACAGGGTCTGAGACATGTATATGCCTCCATGCTGGTATCCAGTGGAAAGGTGGATCTTGAAACCCTGCAGTCTCTGTTAACGCAGAAATCGCCACTAATGACACAGCGTTATGCTCATCTGCTTGATGAATCACGGACAAATTCGGAAAATATAATTGCTGATGGAGAGCATAACTTATCAAATGCAACTGAAGAAGAAAATTATGTTAGTGAAACAGTAAATGCAGAACTTCTCGCAGAAGAAGTTCAGGAAACTGATTGTCCGGTAGAAGACGTGGATACAGAACATTCAGAAGAGGAACCGTTAAAAGATTTTATCCGTGAGACAACCTATGCAGAACCTCTTGAAAAAGAAAATCCTGAAACTGATATTCCTGAAGAACAAGAGCTAACTGAGTTTGTGCAAGTAGCAGAGCAAGAGGTTGGTTTACACGAGAATGTGTTTTCAAAGTCACATGAAGCAAAGCAAGAAGAAGATTATTCTCCAGAATACATTGAAAAAGTGACTGAGTTTGATGCAGAAGAAGAGTCTATTGATGCAGAAGAAGAGTCTATTATTGCAGAAGAAGAGTCAAAAGAGACTGTTGAAGAAGAAGTGGAAATTTATTTTCAAGGTTCGAATGAGTCAACTGAAAATATTGTAAAAGTTCGTGAAAAAGAAAGTCAGGAGTACAGTCAGGTTTCAGCACCTGTCAAGGAAAAATCATCTCAGTCATATAACGCTTTTACTGAGTTTTTCAAACAGACTGAAGCATTAAAAACTCAACCGGAAGATGTTCCGGGAAATCCTTCAACACCTGCAGAGGTATCAGGTTTTACAGGAGATGTGGCCTCAGAGCCAAAAGTTGAAGAGTTAAATGAGGATTTAATTGATGTTTCGGCAGCCAACCGGGATGGAGAGGCAAAAGAAGCAAATGATGAGTCTGAAATAATGTCAAATGAGCCAAATCAAGATGAAATAAATGTGATATCTGCTCTTGAAGATGTTCCAACATTAAATGTTGATGAACAAATGTTAGAAGAAGAATCTGTTGATAATAAGGCCGAAGAGCCTTCAGAAGAGGCGGCAGAAAGCACAAATCTGCCTGGATTTTTGTCAACTGAACCGGCTGAAGAGCAGGAAGAAATTTTCAGTAACCAATCGATGCCTGTACCTGAAAAGGCTAAAAATCAAGTTGTTGTTATTCAGAGTTTTAAAAAGTACCTTTCCGGGGTTTCTTCAACAGATGATGGGGTATATGCTTCAGATATAACAACTAATAATAAAGATGCTGAAAACAAAACTAAACCGAAAGTACGACCATCAATTAAAGAATTGAAAAACGATTTGATATTATTGTCCAAGCTGATTAAGGCAGCCCCGAGGCGAGAAAAGAAGAATTCTGACCAAAAACAAAGTCAGTTTTGAAAATCAGACTTGTGGGAATTAATTACAGACTTTGCAGAGTGTTAAGGTCTTTCAGGATACTTTGTTCAAAAACATTCAAGGAACTGTGAATTTAAATGTGACTGTATGTTTACCGACCATATAAATAGAATTTAGTATGATCGAACGAATTGTTATGGTGTTCAGCTTGAGCAAATAAAAATATGGTTAAGGCAATGGACGATAGTAGCTGACAGCCCGTACAGTTCCAAGCAGCAACAGCAAATTTAAGGCTACTGAAATCCAGGCGGCTGAAGAATAGTCACCATTTAAGCTTTCCGACAAACCAAATATAGGCGGCCCAATCGCACTGGCGAAAACTTGAGCCCCCATAAATGCTCCACTGATTGCCCCAAGGTGCTTGCGTCCATAGAATCGCGGCCAGGCAACGATGGTCAGGCAGCCCCAAATTCCTCCCTGCACTCCAAAACCAATAATTAACATGAGTCTGAACCAGAACGATTCCAAATTTAGTATTCCAAGACTGCCTACAGCAAGCCCGGCAAGCAGAATCATAAGAAGATACTTAAGAGGCATTCTGTCACTGGCCCAGCCTGCAAAAAAGTGGCTTATCACACTGATTACAGACATAGGAAGAAATAATCCATAGGCTTCCATTCTTGACAGTCCGGCAAGTGCTCCTATTGAACTGATATGAAAGGTGAGACCGGTGACTATCACAGCCGCAGAGCATAAACCAAGGCAGAATATCCAGAAATTGTAGGTTCTTAACGCCTCTTTAAGTGTTGTTTCTGGTTCGGGAAACAAGTTTGTTGTGACCAGAGATGTTATTTTATCCCCATCCATGAGCAGTCCACAATCTTCCGGTTTGTCACGAAAAAACAACCAGCCTATAAAGGCCATGCCGAATCCGAAAATAATGGCCATGAGTATCATACTGCCAGAATAACCGTAATCTTCAATAATAATATTCATGAAAAGCGGTGCACCAGAAAAGCTGAAGGCTACAAAGATGCCACTGATACCACTGACCATGCCTCGTCTGCGTTCAAACCATTTAGCCAAGGTATTACGGCTAACCATGGCCATGATTCCCTGTCCAAATTGTCTCAGTAAAAGAAAAATCACAGTGATCACTAGAAGTTCGCTTGTTAATATTGAAATGTTTGGAAGCAATGAATGTACGAGGTGAATGATGGTTAATGACTCAGCAAACAAAAGCAGCGAAATTCCCATTCCAATTCCTGCAAAAACAATCATTATCCGTCCACCAACAAGGTCATAATAGCGTCCTGCAAGGGGAAGAAGCAGACTGCTTAATATAGTTCCAGTCATATAGGCCATGCTGATTTGCATACGAGTTAGATGACTGTTTTGTATGAGAAAATCTGTGTAAACTCCAACACCCATTGTCTGTCCGGGTATGCTAGCAATCATACCCAGGGTTGTGAAGATAACAATGCACCACCCATAAAAAAAAGGAAAACGTAAAGGACTAAAAGGGAAGTTTGCCTGGAAGATAGATGAAAATTTCATTTGCAAGTATAAAGGTTTCTCTTATTACATCTGAGTAAATGTTTGTAAAATTTAAAAATATCAACTTATTAAGAAAAGTCAGCGGCGATTATATTGTTTTCAGGAAATCAGGAAGTGGTCTTGGATATTGAGTTGCTGGATAAGGAAGAATAATGAAAATCTAGAAGCATAACCAGAACACGGAACCATGGATATCTATGAGGATCTACTGTTTATCCCCCAATTGCTGGGTCGATAAAACTATCTTAACACTGGTAGCAGGAGGCAGATTTGAACTGCCGACCTCTGGGTTATGAATCCAGCGCTCTCACCAACTGAGCTACCCTGCCATCAAGTGGTGCTAGATTATGTCATGTAACGCAAAAATAAGACAAGTTTATTGTGGATTATATTAGCCGTAGATTGATTTGAAATTATACAAAACTAAACTTTGATTCAATTTGACATTATAGTATTTTATTTGCAGAATTGGGTGGTCTGTGAAAGTAAAGCTTAGTTTAGATTTGTCATGATTTCAGTACAAAATGTTGTTAAGCACTTTGGCGGTGTAGCTGCTGTTGACGGTGTTGATATGAAGATTGAGCGGGGATCCATTACCGGCTTGATCGGCCCAAACGGTGCTGGAAAAACTACCCTTTTTAATTTGATTGCCGGAAATATTGCTCCTAGCAAAGGCAGTATTTTTTTAGATGGTGAGGATGTGACCGGTCTTAAGCCTCATGAATTGTTTTCCAAGGGACTTCTTCGTACCTTTCAGATTGCCCATGAATTCCACACTCTCAGCGTTTTAGATAATCTGATGCTTGTTCCACCAATGCAGACAGGTGAATCTTTGCTTGGGGCCTGGTTTCGCAGGAAAGAGGTAGTACGTCAGGAAACTGAAATCAGGAAAAAAGCTGAGGATGTAATTTCCTTCCTGAATATGAAGCATATGACTGCTGAACTGGCTGGAAACCTTTCCGGTGGTCAGAAAAAACTGCTTGAACTTGGGCGGACCATGATGGTTGAGCCAAAAGTTGTTGTGCTGGATGAAGTCGGTGCAGGTGTTAACCGGACACTGCTCAGAGAAATTGGAGATGCAATTCTGAGTATGAACCGTGACCGTGGATATACTTTTTGTATGATTGAACATGATATGGATTTCATCAGCAGGCTCTGTGATCCTGTCGTGGTGATGGCGGAAGGTAAAATACTGGCTCAGGGTAGTGCAGATGAAATTAAGTCCAATGAGGACGTCATAGAAGCTTATTTGGGAACCGGGCTCAAAAACAAGGGTGAGGTACTGGCCGGATGAGTTATTTGACTGGAGAAAAATTAACCGGTGGATATGGCGGACCGGATATCATCAGGGAATGTACTGTTTCAGTTGACCAGGGAGAGATTGTGGTAGTAGTCGGCCCTAACGGTGCCGGAAAATCAACTGCTATGAAAGCTTTGCTGGGTATGCTTGATCTGCGTGAAGGACGTGTATTGCTCGATGGTCAGGACATTTCTGCCCTGTCTCCACAGCAAAGAGTAGCTAAAGGCATGGCATTTGTGCCGCAAAACCAAAATGTATTTGTTACGATGACTGTTGAGGAAAACCTGGAAATGGGCGCTTATCTGCGACGGGATGACATCACAGAAACTATGGAACAGGTTTTTGAATTATTTCCCGTATTGAAAACCAAACGCAGGCAAATTGCCGGAGAACTTTCTGGAGGACAGCGACAGCAGGTTGCTGTCGGACGCGCTCTGATGACAAAGCCTACCGTTTTGATGCTGGATGAGCCTACTGCCGGAGTTTCGCCAATTGTGATGGATGAACTCTTTGACCGCATTATTGAAATCAAGCGTACCGGAATCGCGATTCTGATGGTAGAGCAAAATGCCCGTCAAGCTTTGAATATTGCCGATCGTGGGTTTGTTCTGGTTACAGGTGAAAATCGATTTACTGACACCGGAGAGGCTTTGCTGGCCAATGAAGAGGTCCGGAAATCATTTTTGGGAGGATAATAGTTGGAATATTCGACTGACTTGTTAAATGCACTTGTGTTGATTTCAAATTATGTTTTGATACCTGCAATATCCTATGGTTCTCAATTGGCGCTCGGAGCAGTTGGGGTCACACTTGTTTTCGGTATTTTGCGTTTTGCGAATTTCGCTCACGGTGAGATGATGGCCTTTGGCTGCATGGCCACCATTTTCATTACCTGGTGGTTCCAATCAATGGGTATTTCAAGCGGAGTTTTCCCAACTGCACTGCTTGCCCTGCCTTTTGCCATTCTCATCACGGCACTGCTTGCAGTTGCAATTGACCGTTCAATTTTCAGTTTTTACCGTATTCATAAAAGCCGACCGGTGACTTTTGTGGTGGCATCCGTCGGTGTGATGTTTATGCTGAACGGCTTGGTCCGGATCCTGATTGGTACAGACGAAATTATCTTCCGGGACGGTCAAAAATTTTTAATCAAAGCCGGTGTCTTCAAAAAAATGACTGGATTGAGTGAAGGTCTGGCTCTAAAGCAAACTCAAGTTTTGACCTTTGTATTGGCGGTAATCGCAGTACTGGCACTATTCTGGTTTTTGCAGCGGACACGTACGGGTAAAGCCATGCGGGCTTTTTCTGATAACGAAGACCTCGCATTGCTTTCCGGAATCAATCCGGAACGGGTTGTACTGGTGACCTGGATTATTGCCGCAAGTCTGGCAACGTTAGCCGGAGTTCTTTATGGGCTCGATAAAAGTTTTAAACCAATGGTCTATTTTCATTTGCTACTGCCCATTTTTGCGGCAGCTATAGTCGGGGGAATAGGGCAGCCACTGGGAGCAATTCTTGGCGGATACATTGTGGCTTTTTCTGAAATTACTGCAACCTATGCCTTTAAAAAGTTTATTAAATACCTTGCGCCAGGTGATTTTGTGCCTGATGGACTGGCACAATTATTAACTACCGAATACAAATTTGCGGTATCTTTTTTCATTCTGGTGCTTGTGCTTCTGGTACGACCGACTGGAATATTACGCGGGAGGGTGCTGTGAGTAATAACAGACGTGCCGTAATCAGTTTTTCCATTATGGCCCTGATGATTGCAATTGTGGGTTTTGGACAATCATGGAACGTTGCACTGGCTATAGTTAATCTATGCCTGATTTCAGCAGTAATGTCAATGGGTCTCAACATGCAGTGGGGTTTTGCAGGCTTGTTTAATGCCGGAGTTATGGCTTCTACTGCAATCGGAGGTCTGACGGCATTGCTTATTTCGTATGCACCGGTCTCAAAAGCCTGGTCTGTCGGTGGTACTTCACTTTTTGCGGCACTGATTTCATTGCTGCTGACAATAGTTGCAGGGGTACTGGTATGGAAAAAAACAGCTAAAGGCAAAAAAAGGTCATGGAGAATGACTGCAGTGGTGCTGACAGGTTATCTCTTCATGCGGTTTTTCTATGAACAGGGTACTGCAGCAATTGAAGCTGTTGATCCTGCAAAAACAGGTTTTTTGGGAGGAATGGGGCTGCCGATTATTCTTTCATGGTTTGCAGGTGGACTGGCTGCAGCGGGTTTAGCCTGGCTCATTGGAAGAATTGCACTTGGACTGCGCTCTGATTATTTTGCAATTGCGACACTCGGCATTTCAGAAATAATGATTTCAATCCTCAAAAACGAGGATTGGCTGTCCCGTGGTGTAAAGAACGTGACCGGACTGAAACGTCCTGTGCCTTATGAGGTGGATCTTCAGCAGGCAGAATGGTTTATTAAGCTCGTGCATTGGTTTTACGGAACTGCTGAAGACGGCAAATCTCTCAGTGCAAACGTAATGCACGAGGCAATGCAGTTAAGCGCAGGCGTGTTTGTGAAACTTTGCTATTCAGCATTGTTTCTTGCGGTAGTACTGATTATTTTGGGTCTGGCCACACGTGCCCTGAATTCGCCCTGGGGTCGAATGATGCGTGCCATTCGTGACAATGAAACCGCTGCTGCTGCAATGGGGAAAGACGTAACCAGCAGGCATCGACAGGTTTTTATCATCGGTTCTGCAGTAATCGGAATATCCGGTGCAATGCTGACCACACTTGATGGACAGTTCACTCCGGGCAGCTATATACCCCTGCGTTTCACCTTTCTGATTTGGGTTATGGTGATTATCGGCGGCAGCGGGAATAATTTAGGCGCAATCATTGGTGCATTCATTACCTGGTTTGTCTGGATAGAAGCAGAGCCTTCAGCGCTTTGGCTGGTGAGTCATATAAATGTTTTTCTTGATGAATCCAATCCTTTGAGACAGCATCTGCGGGAAGTTGCACCACATATGAGAATGGTGCTGATGGGCCTTATTCTGGTGCTGGTGCTGAGATTCAGGCCAAAAGGAATATTACCCGAAGAAGCTCCGGATCGTTATTGATGCAGCCTTAATAAGTCCTTGAGTCCTATTTTTATAACAATTGTTATTCCAGCCGTAAAGATGCGTAGACCTGGAATCAAGTATTCATGAAACTCACAAAAATATTAAATTTACCAAGCAAAAATCATGGCAATAAACATAAACATAATTCGAGAACAGTTTCCGGCACTGGCCATAACAGATGAGGGTAAAGCGAGGGTTTACCTCGATAATCCGGGAGGAACACAAGTTCCGCGACAAGTTCTGGAGCGCATGGAACGATATCTGATTCACACCAATGCGAACCATGGAGGTCCGTTCCGGACTTCGATTGAGTCAGATTTGGTGCTGGAAGAAGCACATCAGGCAATGGCGGATTTGCTGAATGCAAAATTTGCGGATGAAATTGTGTTTGGTGCGAATATGACAAGCTTGACCTTTGCAGTTTCAAGGTCTATTGGGCGTCTTTTCAAACGCGGAGACACTATATTGCTGACCAGAATGGATCATGACGGCAATGTTGGTCCATGGCTGCATCTGGCTGAGGATCTGGGTTTAAAAGTCAGGTGGCTGAATTTTGATTTGAAAACATATGAATATGATCTTGACGAAGCCGCAGCTTTACTCAAGGACGGTGCAGTAAAACTGGCGGCAATCAACTATGCCAGCAATTGTCTGGGCACAATTAATGACGTGAAAACAATCACAAAACTGGCCCATCAGTCCGACACTCTGGTTTTTGTAGATGCAGTACAGTACGTACCTCACGGGCCTACTGACGTTCAGTATATCGGTTGTGATTTTCTAGTCTGTTCACCCTATAAATTTTTCGGTCCGCACCAGGGGGTTTTGTGGGGGAAAGCAGAACTGCTCTCTTCACTGGAGGCCTATAAAGTAAGGCCTGCAGACAATACTGCACCAGGAAAATTTGAAACTGGAACCCAGTTGCATGAAGGCCAGGCAGGCACATTGGGCGTACTGGAATATCTGGAGTGGATCGGCAAAACGATGGCGACAGAATTTCAGGCGAATTTCCCTGACTTCAGTGGTCGCCGAAAATATTTACACGCTGCAATGCTGGCTATCCAGGACTATGAAGAGACTCTAAGCAAAAGACTGATTTCCGGTCTGCAAAACTTGCCTGGAGTAGATGTAAAGGGAATCAGCAATCAAAATGAATTCTCCCGCCGTGTTCCAACTGTTTCATTTACGGTCAAAAATCAAAATCCGGAAGAGATTGCGCAGAAATTGGCTGAAGAAAATATTTTCACCTGGCACGGACACAACTATGCTCTGGAAGCAATTCGTCAAATGGATCTGGAAAAATCAGGAGGTGTTGTTAGAATAGGCCCGGTGCATTACAATACCATTGCTGAAATTGACCACACACTTGAGGTCTTGAAAACCTGCTGGTAAAGAATTATAGCCGTAGTAGTTCATTTCAACTGTATTAATCTTGTCTACAATTTGTCTTAATTTATTAATTGCAAAGTCCTTACTCAAATGCTTTCATTCCTTTGGAAACACATATGATCCGATGTGATTGCTGAGCTAAATATGAGACTCCTCGAGAATTAGTTCTATTCTTTTGTAGTATATTTTTCATCCAGGAGAGTCCACTCCTTAAAACCAATGATTTCTGCAGATTACAGCATGACATTTCTTGAAGATCCTCATCGTAGGAAGAACATCCTCAGCGGCGAATGGGTACTGGTTTCTCCGCAGCGTACCAAGAGGCCCTGGAATGGGAGCGTACATTCTCCGGAAGGTAAACAACGCACCAGTTATGATCCGCAGTGTTACCTCTGTCCAGGAAACTCACGGGCAGAGGGAAAACAAAATCCTGACTACAAAGGGATTTTTGTTTTCGCCAATGATTTTCCGGCTTTGCTGCCTGATATAGAATTCAGTGAATCCGAATCACCACTTTTACAAGTTCAATCAGTTTCTGGCATTTGCCGCGTGCTTTGTTTTTCGGAAAGGCATGACCTGACGCTTCCGGAATTGGAGTTGGATGCAGTGGAAAGAGTGGTGGGGGTATGGGTGGAACAGGTTAAAGAATTGGGAGGAATCTTCAAATGGGTACAGATTTTTGAAAACAAGGGAGAAATGATGGGGTGCTCCAATCCCCATCCACACGGTCAAATATGGGCTGGTAATTTTCTGCCCAACGAGATCTGTAGAGAAGATAGACAACAACGTGATTACTTCCAAACTCATGGAACTCAACTTTTAGCTGATTACCTTGAACATGAAATAAGAAGCCGGGAGAGATTGGTTGAAATAAATGAACACTGGCTGGCAGTAGTTCCCTGGTGGGCAGTTTGGCCTTTCGAAACACTTATTTTACCAAAACGACAGGTGGCTTGTTTTTCAGGTATTACCGGAGTTGAGCAGTCTGCGCTGGCAGAATTGCTGAAGAATCTACTGACGCGATACGACAATCTTTTTAAAACCAGTTTCCCTTATTCGATGGGATGGCACGGTACTCCTTTTTCATCGCTCTCAAAGGAGTCATGGACGCTACACGCGCACATCTTTCCTCCGTTATTGCGTTCAGCCAGTATCCGAAAATTCATGGTAGGTTACGAAATGCTTGCTGAAGCACAACGTGATTTGACTCCAGAACAAGCGGCCGGACGCCTCCGTGAATGTTCGACTCAGCATTATCTTAAGCGTACTCTATGAGCAAAATGGCCATTCAAGTCCAACTAGCTTTTGAAGAACGTTTTGGTTCTGCTCCAGAGCATGTGATTCGGGCACCAGGAAGAGTCAATTTGATTGGTGAACATACTGATTACAGTGGAGGGTTTGTTTTGCCTGTTGCACTTGAACATGCTGTTTGGATCGCCCTTCGTCCTCGCCCGGACCAACGTGTTGTACTGCATTCTCTGGATTTTGCTGAAACCGCGGAACTTGATCTTTCGGAACCGCAAAAACAAGAAAAAGGCTGGCAGGAGTACCTTAAGGGGATCACCAAGGTCCTGCAGGAGGCAGGATGGAAACTAACTGGTTGGGAAGGAGTGATGATGGGAGATATTCCACAGGGAGCTGGACTTTCCTCTTCCGCAGCACTTGAGATGGCCTGTCTCAGAGCTTTTGCAGAAGCTTCCGGAAAATCGTGGCAGCCCCAAATTGCGGCAAAAATGGCACAACAGGCAGAAACTGAGTGGGTTGGAATTAGCTGCGGTATTATGGATCAACTGATTTCCGCATGTGGTGTTGCTGGACATGCGCTTTTTATCGATTGCCGTAATTTGGAAATGAAACCGGTAAAGCTGCCGGAAGGAATACGAGTCATGATTCTCGATACTATGACACGACGTGGCCTGGTTGACTCACTTTATAACGAACGACACAGTCAATGCCTTCAAGCTGCCGAAATCTTGGGAAAATCTATCCTGAGAGAAGTGTCTCTTACAGAACTTCAAGCTCAATCGTCAAAGCTAAGTCCTTTACTCTATCGCCGGGCTGGACATGTCATCAGCGAAAATCAGCGTGTCAAACATGCTGTAGGAGCAATGCGCAGCAATGATCTCAAATTACTTGGTCAACTGATGCAGCAGTCACATGCTAGTTTGCGTGATAACTTTGAAGTGTCCAATTTCGCTTTGAATACAATGGTGGAATGCGCTCTCTCTGCTCCAGGATGTCTGGGGGCAAGAATGACAGGTGCGGGCTTTGGAGGCTGTGCTGTTGCAATTGTTAAAACAGAACTTGAAATAAAATTTTATAACTCGGTTAAGGACTGCTACCGAAAAAAATCAAGTTTGAATCCGAAAATTATTTCCTGTAATCCTGCCAATGGTGTGACTAGATTAGCACCTCTCGCCTAATAATTATCAATGTTCAAAATTCTGCCAATACCAAGGTAAATTATTGCTGAAGTTTTGGGGGAAGATAATAATTTAATCTTATAAATTAAAGTGTATTTGCTTGATTTACTGGAATAGTTTAGCTATAACTCACGTATGTATTTTTAGGTATTTCATCAGATTTGTTTTTGGCTCTCTCCGCAAAGTGTCACATAGAGTGCTTAATTCGCGCTCTCAATATAATTAAAAATATATAATTTTGCTTAAATGACAGAATCATTGCCTGTTTCGGTTAAAACTGCCGTTCCTATGTGGAATCTTTTCCGTTATCTGCGTCCGCATTGGCGGTTTTTTTCGTGGTCCTGTTTTTCCAGTATATTGAATAAGGTTCTTGACCTGATGCCGCCAGTACTGGTGGGCTGGGTGATTGACTCCGTCAGGCGTGAGCCTCCGGAGTGGATTGCGAATTTACTCGGAACTATAGACCCCTGGAGGTTGGCGGTATTCCTGGCAGTGTTGGGTGTAGTAATTTTTTTCTTCGAAAGTCTTTTCCAATGGGCTTATCAGTACGGATTCATGAATCTTGCCCAGCGTGTACAGCATCAGTTGCGCACAGACGCCTATAATCACTTGCAGACGCGTGAGATAGAGTTTTTCGAGAACCACCGAATGGGGGAGACGATGGCGATGCTGAACGATGATGTGAACCAGATTGAGCGTTTCCTTAACATCGGCTTTAACGAAATCCTGCAATTGCTTGTACTTTTCATTTTTGCCGGCAGTGTAATGTTAGGAGTTTCATGGGAATTGGCCATGGTGGGGTTATTGCCTCTGCCTTTTGTACTTTGTGGAAGCCTGATGTACCAGCGCTTAATATCTCCACGCTACCGGAAGGTTCGAGAAGCAGTCGGTGCGCTCAGTAGCCGTCTTGAGAATAATATTGCAGGTATTCTTGTAATCAAGAGTTTCACTGCAGAAAAATTTGAATCCGCACGTGTGGCTGATGCTTCACATCAATATAAACAGGCAAACTACCAGGCGATCAAGCTCAGTGCGCTTTATGTACCGCTTATTCGTATGGCGATTGCAATTGGTTTTGGCGGTGTACTTTTACTGGGGAGTTACTGGGTGTTGGAAGACAAAGGATTGCTGACAGTTGGCGAACTGGTTTTCTTTTCTATGATGATTCAGCGAATGCTCTGGCCGTTAACCAGGATGGGAGTGACGCTTGATGAGTATGAACGTGCCAAGGCCAGCGCACGGCGTACATTCGGTCTGCTCCATACACCCAGTAAAATAGTAAGTCCTGTAAGGCCTAAGATACTTCCGCATCCTGTTAAGGGCATAATTGAGCTCAGCAATGTGGGTTTTTGCTATAAGCGGGGCGGTGACGTTTTAAAGGGCTTTAATTTAACTGTAAATCCAGGTGAAATGATTGGCATTGCCGGAGTCACCGGTGCCGGAAAATCCACCTTAATTAAGCTGCTTTTGAGGCTTTACGATCCCACAGAAGGACAGGTACTGCTTGATGGAATTGACCTGCGGGAATTGGAACTGTCAGAACTCCGTAAACAAATTGCACTTGTAAGTCAGGAAGTCTATCTTTTTCACGGAACTATTGCTGAAAATATCGCTTACGGTCCGGAAAAACTGGACCTTCAAGAAGTTGAAGCTGCTTCACGGTCAGCGCAACTCCACGATTTTGTACAGACACTTCCGGAAGGCTATCAGACTATTGTCGGAGAACGGGGGATCCTCCTTTCAGGAGGACAGCGTCAACGTCTCAGTATTGCCCGTGCAGTGCTTAAAAACTCACCTGTGATGATATTTGACGAGGCGACGAGTTCTGTTGATACGGAAACCGAGCGGGCAATTCAAGCTAATCTTGCAGGAATCACCAAGGGAAAAACAGCGCTGGTTATTGCACATAGGCTTTCTACAATCAGACATGCAGACCGAATACTTGTGATGCGTGACGGTCAGGTTGCAGAAGAAGGACATCACGATGAACTGATTTTAATAAACGGAACTTACGCAGACCTTTGGCACATACAGTCCGGAGATTTCGGGAGACATTCATATTCTGGGCTAATTTCTTCCTGAACGATTCGGGTCACTGATTCTTGTTTACCCAATAGTCGGACATCTTTCATGCGACTCGTTAATGTCCTTCACTTTTTATTTGTTGACCTTTTTTCAATTTCCTATTAGTATTGCTTTTCTATATTTCCAGTCGCATGATGTCAGCAAGTCCGAGTTAATCAGCATCATGAGAGTATTTTTGTAATGAAGGTTTACGGGCAAACCTTATTCAAGAAGAGCTGATTATGAGTTACAGAATAACAGACATCAATTTTGATCCAAGCCGACGCGATGAGTTTTTGGACTTTACTGATAGTCAAAGGGAAAAAATTCAGGCTGTTAATGGCCTTCAAACGGTACATGTCGTTGAAGTGGGCGAAGGTCAATCTGTCATCATTGCACGTTACGACAGTGAGGAAAGTGCTGTTGCTGCAACAGAAACGATCCAGGGTATTTTGGGCGGGATGGCTGAGTTCATGACTTCTCCACCAAATCGAAGAGGCGGTCCGATAATGTGGGAGATGTAAGCTGAAAAGCGTGGTTGATTATTTCACTGCGCCCACTAGGATCGTCTTAATTCAAAAAAGAAAGGCCACAGACAAACCGGCCTTAGGATAGCCTTTGGATGAAGTTTCCAGGCTACCGGATTCAGAATATTTTCGAGTACTCGATTCCAGTGAAAAATATCCTCTTAGCTTGAGTTCTGCGTCCAGGGAGTAGTCCAAGAAGAGCGCATTGGTCAGGGACTTACTGGAATAACGGAATTCTCCTTGACTCTCTCCCGGTGCATTCTCCCGTTTGAATTGAAGTGATTTTTGAATGAGAGAATAAGTTGGTGAAAAAAACTTAAAATTATATAATTCAAGATTTAATCTATAAAAATTTAATTTAGTATTAAAATTCTGAATTGAAAGAAGACTTTCGTTATAAGCTTCAATCGCAGCTTCTTCAAACTTGTTTTCTGCCCCGTCCAATGGAACTGGTTCTGGTTTTTTATCAATGCCAAATCCCTGAAATAATTTCTATCCGGATGCAATAAACATCGTCCTATTATGGAAGACTGTTACGGTTGCCGCTTAAGACATTAAAAGAAAGGCAACGGTTTTCCGACAATAGCTGAAAGTAAAGTAAGCACCTCCACCAGTGCCGTTAGTAAACCACATATTCTGCTTATTTTCAAAAGAATGGTGGTTCACTACTATATTTTACCCAGAGAGACAACTGAGCTGGGTCCAATTTGATGCGCTGTCGGAAAAATGATCATACATTTAGAAGCTTATAAAAATCTCTTGCTGAAGCCATAGATCATCTGATATAAAGTTGTTGATTTGTACTTCT
>LSNO01000091.1 GCA_002082305.1 SAR324 cluster bacterium SAR324-CTD7B | reverse complement strand
GCCGGGGATGATATTGCCATCCATGCCGAAATCGGTACAGCGATGCTCGACCAGTGAATCTATTTCCTGAAATGAGCCTTCGTCGAGAAGAACGTCGAGCCGCTCGCGGGCGGTCATTTTGCCGCGGGTGTGCTGAGCATCGACCCGTGCTTGACCGCCGCCGGCCTTGGTTTCCAACTTGCGGCGGCGCAAGTCGTCAAGGCGCTCCTCGGTTGAACTCATAAGACTCAGTTCGGGGTGTGGCACCTCGCCCTTATGGGTTGTGTTTGCATGGTGTGGCGGCAATTCGCAGGAATTGACTTGCCCTCTCGACAAATGACTCGCCCCTATGGGGGCGGCAACGGCTTGAAATGCAGGTTCACGCTCGGCTGGGATATGAGCACGCCACTGCGCATCGTCATCGCCAAGCCGGGCTTGGACGGCCACGACCGTGGCGCCAAGGTCGTCGCCCGGGCACTGCGCGACGCTGGCCATGAGGTGATTTACACTGGCCTGCGCCGTACACCCGAGCAAATCGTGCGCATCGTATTGGATGAAGATGCGGGATTTCTCGGGCTCTCATCACTATCTGGAGCACATGCTCATCCTGGGCACCGACAAGTATCCGGGCGTCGACGATTACGGCACCTATCTGTCCGAGAATGGTGGCTATAACAACGCCTATACCGATGCGGACCACACCAACTACTACTTTGAGGTCAATCACGACGCCTTTGCCGGCGCCATCGACCGCCTCTCCCAGCTCTTCATCGCCCCGCTCTTCACCCAGGACTACGCCGAACGCGAGGTCAACGCGGTAAACTCGGAACTTCAGAAGAATCTGGAGCAGGACAACTGGCGTGCGTGGAGAGTGCAAAATACGCTGGCCCGACCGGGTCATCCCGCCGGCCGCTTCACCATCGGCTCGAGTGAATCCCTGGCTGACATCGACCGCCAGGAGTTGCTCGATTTCCACGATCGCTACTACAGCGCCAACCAGATGCAACTATGTTTGCTGGGAACGGCTCCCCTCGACTCGATGGAGACCTGGACGCGCCGATACTTCGGCCCGATCGAGAACAAGAACCGTCCCACACTGCACTTCCCGGCCGACTACCTACCTCCCAAACAGACCTTCCGGCTGACGCAGATCGAGCCGATCAAGCAGCTGCGCACTCTGGAGCTCGAGTTCTCCCTACCCGCCTTCCTCGACCACTATGGGAGCAAGCCGCTGAGTCTGATCGGCAGCCTGATAGGCCACGAAGGCAAGGGCAGCCTGCTCTCTCTGCTCAAAGAGGAGGACCTCGCCACGGCGCTTGGAGCCGGGCGTGGCGGTCCGATGTTCGGTCTGTCGCCCGACTACGGCAAGTTCAGCATCACCGTAGACCTGACCCCGAAGGGGCTGGAGGAGTACCGCCGGGTCGCGCGCCTCTGCCTGAGCTACATTGGCATGCTTAGACAGTCTCCCTATCCCGCCTATCACTTCCAGGAGGAAAAAGCGGTAGCCGCCCTGAACGAGATCTACGCCGACCGTGGCGAGGGCGGCGGTTACGCCCGCACGCTGGCCTGGCGGCTGTCGGCCTACCCGATGGAGGTGGTCGAGCGGGTGCAGTTCATCTACGCTCGCGAGGATTCAGGCGCCTACCGCGAATTCCTCTCCCATCTGCGCCCCGACAATATGATGGCTACCCTGGTCGCCAAGGGGCTGGAGGCCCACACATGCAAAAACGAAAGCTGCATCCTTTGATGCTTCCGCTGGAGTAAGTGCTAGTTTCCCACCATATTCCTCGACCCACTTTTCTGCTTTAACAGTGGTGCGGTTGTAAACGGTGACTTCGTTTCCGGCCTTGGCTAGAAACCCGGCCATGGGATAGCCCATCACACCGAGTCCTATAAACGCTGTTTTTTCTGACATTTTTAGTTTGTTGGTTATTGTTTATGGTTATTTTGCATTATTAAAACACTCTGTCCAATTGTTAGCACTTAGTTTAGTTTGTGTGATCTTTTTTACAAGTCTGATATACACTTCATTTTGATTTGTCAAAGAATTTCACTGTTTTATCTGGACTTTTAGTACCAAACTTTCTTAGTCTAGGCAGTTGAGATATTTGAAAAATATACTGTCAATGTAGTGATGTTCTCAATCTTTAAATTCTTAAGCACAAAATGGCTGAGCAGGATACGGTTGCTGTAATTGTTGCCGCAGGACAAGGAACACGCATGGGAGCGAAGCACAATAAATTGCTTCTTCCTTTAGGAACACGTACAATACTTGAGATCGGCCTTGAAACATTTATAAAGCATCCCAGAATCCGGAAGATATATTTGACCGTTTCCTCACAGGATCGTCAAATATTTGAAAACATGATTCCAGAAGAAATTGTTCTGGTTGAAGGAGGCAGTCGTCGCCAAGACTCTGTTCACAATGCTTTGTTGAAAATTATGCAGGATGAACAAGTTGCAGAATTGGTTTTGATACATGACGGAGCTCGGCCGTTTTGCAGCGAAAAACTAATTGATCGAATTATAGATGCGGCACATGAACATAATGCCGCAATTCCGGTTTTGCCCTTAGAGGACACTATCCGCCGAATTACTGAGGAAAAAACGGAGGTTCTGGATAGGCGCGCATTATTTGCCACTCAGACACCGCAAGGATTTCGAACTAAGTTGATTCTGGATGCTTCAAAGCAGGCAATAGAAAATAAGTGGTTAGTTACTGACGATGCATCACTGGTGGAAAACACCGGTGATCAAGTTTCAACAGTAGAAGGAGAACCACAAAATATAAAAATAACAACTCCTGCTGATTTGGAGCGGGCAAATTGGATACTGAAATCAATGAGTAATTCCTGAAATACTGTTTAATTTCTCTAGTCTTGCATGATTTTCTTTCTTTCCATCCTATCTGAGCAATACCGTAAATTTCATCGGTTGTCTGGAATAATATTTTTAAGCCTCTTTCTGTTTCAGGCCTCATTCCCCGTAGAAATTGAAGCAGCAAAAAAGAAAAAAAGCTCAAAGGTTACAATAAATCTGCCTCAAACACTGATCCTCAAAGAATTCATCAAAATAATTTCAGAACATACCGGCACCGTTTTCGTGTATGAAGAAAAAAATATGCGAGGGCAAATGTCCATCACTGCTCCTCGTAATTTCAAAGTATCTGCAGAGGACGCCTTTTACTTCTTTGAAAAAATATTGGCCAGTCAGGGACTGGCTATGGTACGTAAAAAGGGCAGTAAGGTTGTGGAAATACTGACCGCTGCAGATGCACGTTTCTCACGCTTACCGATTTCAAAAGATGGTGGAAAGGTGAACGCCAAGGGGGGGAACTATGTCATGCGTCTTATTCCAATTCGTCACGCAGACCTGAAAGGGATTCAGTCAACATTACAGCCAATTTTTTCAAAGACAGGAGCACTGCTTGTTTACGAACCGATGAACATGTTGATTGTAATTGATGTTGAATCGAATGTGAGTCGAATTGTAGAACTAATTGATATGCTTGATATATCTGCGCCAGAAGGAGTCGAGCAAATCGTCACATTGCTGCAAATAGTTCACAATGATGTTACTGAAATACACAAAACTGTTTCTGAACTGTTTTCCAACATTGTCCTCAACGGCAAACCTCCTATATTCAAACTCTTGATTGAGGCCCGCTTGAATTCACTTTTTATTGTTGCAAATAGAGAAACAACAGCTGAAATAATTGAATTAATTGAACAGGTTGATGTGCCGGTAGAAGGTGCGACAACGACTATTCATGAACTACAGTATTCTGATGCAGCAAAACTGATCCCACTCATAACGACGGTTTTTCCAAAAACGTCATCGATTAAAATTCTGCCTTTTGCACCTTTCAATGCTCTCATAATTATTGCAAATCCAGTGACAACCCAGCAAATTATTGACCTGGTAGATCAACTTGATATTCCTAGAGGAAACCGTCAGATAAAACTACAGACATTGCAATATGCTTACGCCACAACATTAGCACCGCTGCTTTCAAAAATTTTTGCAGATACAATAGTTGCAGGTAAAGGTGAAGGGAAAACTGCAACAGGCAGTGCCGTCAAAATAATCGCAGAACCTCGACTGAATGCACTAATCATCATCGCAGATCGCCTGGCAACAGATCGGGTGTTGCAGCTAATTGCAAAACTTGACACAGTACAAGGAACATCCGGAGAAACTCAGCTAAAATTGGTTGCACTGGAAAATACTTCTGCAAAGAGGATGGCCGTCCTACTATCAAAGATATTTTCGGACGGTGTAGTAGCCGGAAAAGGAGAGGGTAAAACCGCAAAAGCCAGTCCTGTTAAAATAATTGAGGAAGAACGTCTGAACTCGTTGATCATTATTGCAGGACGGATTGAAATCGAACAAATATTATCTCTGATCAAAAAGTTGGACGTTTTCCAGGAAAGCGGAAAAATAAAAAGTAATTTTAAGCTTTATCATCTCAAGCATGCTGTGGCAAAAGATATGGCTGTCCTGCTCAAAGAAGTTACTGGAAGAATTACTGAGGTTGCCAGAAAAGATGAAAAACCAAAACCTGAATCTCAAAATCAGTCCAAAACTGTTGGTTCAGGGGGGCAAACTGACATTTCGATCAGTGCCGATGAGGCAACAAATTCTCTTTTGATTTTTGCTCCTTCTGATGCCTTCACAACTTTAGACCAGATTATTATTGAACTTGATGTTCCTAGAATGCAAGTCTATGTGGAGGCACTTGTAATGGAGGTTTCACTTTCAAAAAGTTTGGATTTAGGTATCAACTGGAAAGCAACCGGTGTAACCAGCGGGGGACGGGTGATAACAGGTGGTTTCCCCGGGGCAGGTGCATTCACCGGCGATGCATCAACAGGAGGGACCGCCGCAATTGCTGCAGATAGTTCCACAATCGGAGTCTTGAACGGTAACACAATCAGCATTGGAGGAAAGGAATTTTTTAGTTTTGGTGCATTCGTCAAAGCGGTTCAAAACAACAATGATGTGAATGTCCTTGCAAATCCGCAATTAATGATTATCAATAATCCTCAAGAGGGTGAAATACCTAACATTAACGTAGTTTCCGTTGTGCCTGTTTCACCAAAAACGGTAACAAGCGCGAGTAACATTACCACAACAGAATACCAATATAAGGAAGTTGGTATCAAACTTGAAATTAGACCGCAAATCAGTGGAGAAAACAGTATACGACTCGATATTTCACAAGAGTCCAGTGATGTTGTAAATCCTGGTGCGGAAGCAATTACGATATTTAAAAGGACAATTAAAACCTCTGTGATTGCAGAGGATGGTGAGATTATTGTTCTGGGTGGTCTGATCAAAGAAAAGGTTGCACGAAATCAAAATAAGATTCCTGGATTTGGAGACCTGCCCTTGATTGGTTGGCTTTTTCGCAGCAAATTGGATCAATTTGAGAAAATCAACCTGCTAATTTTTATTCGTCCAACCATTATCCGGACGAAAAAAGATTTGGAAAAAGTTAATCAGCGCGCCAGTGCCCGGTTTAAAAAAGCAAAAGAACTCAACAAGGTATCTGACCAAGTTCTGGAAGATATGGGGATACCTGAACTTTCTGACAATTTAGATAAAGTTACGGAATAAAATCTGCATTTTCTCCAGACATGGATGGTATGGAAACAATGGAACAAATTAAGAAAAGCGTAGAGATCCCAGCAATTTTCCCAAATCCGGAAAACCCTCTCGAAATCAAAATTCCTTTATTTGAGGGGCCGTTGGATTTGTTGCTGCATCTTATACGAAAAAAAGAAGTCTCAATTGAAGAAGTACGGCTCTCTGAATTGACTTCCTCATATTTGGAATATGTGGAGATGATGCAGACAATCAATCTCGATCTTGCCGGTGAATTCTTAGAAATTGCCACTTTGTTGATTTTAATCAAGTCCAGAAATTTGCTCCCCAAGTCTCCGGAAGATATTGAAGAAGTGGAAGAAGAGGATCCGGAAGAAATTCTGCGGCTCCGCTTATTGGAATATCAGCATTACAAGGATGCAGCGTTTGAACTAAGTTCTCTTGATATACTGGGACGGGATGTATTTCAGCGTCCGGAAAATGTGGAGTTAGTTGCAGACAACGAGGAAACTGCACCGGAATACGAAGACATCTCAGTTTCTGCTCTGATGGAAGCTTTCGGGCGGGTAATGAAGCGTCTTCCTAAAATAACCAGACATTTAATTGAAACAGAAAATGTACGGATCGAGGATCGCATTGACGAACTGATTTCTCTTTTCGGGAAACGGAAGCATTGTCTTACTGAAGAACTGTTTGAAGATAACAAACCTCTGTCGTGGTTTATAATTACGTTCATGGCAATTTTGGAAATGGTACGACTGCATCTTATCACCATAGTTCAGGTTGACCAGCTTGGTGCAATTCACTGTACTGTTCATGATGATTTTGATCAAAATATCAGTCACTGGTACCATTTACAAAATATTAATGGAAAAGAGGAAACAGTCCTGCTGAAAGCAAGCTGATTTTTTCAGGGCGAGATTTATTACAGAGGGAAATTATGCTGGGTGGAAGTACAGTTTAATCAACTTAAGCTTGTGCAATGAGAGCCCGGCATTTCCCAGCTGACTGAAAATATAAAATGTATGAAAATTGTGATTTTCCAAATTTCTTACGAAAAACGTTTTCCTGTTTCAAGACATTTCCCAGCAAAAACAGATCAATAGAAAATTGATAAACCTAAATAACCTGGTATAAAATGTTCCGGATTTTACTGTTGAAACTGATTTTTTCCGGGATAATTGTTCTATTTTTACCGACCTTGTTGTCTGCACATCAGTCTCCTGATCTAAAAATCATTGCAATTGTCCTTTCTAAAACCTGTCCATTACCTGATGGCCCGGATATGACAATTGACTCTCCGGATTCCATTATTAAATCTGTAAACAATCCAGACTGCCCAAAACATGGTGATACACAGTTGGTTCAAACTGCAATTGCCAATCATGCTAAGATTCAAATTAAAGTAGGCGTAGAAATAAAAGTTCGAGTTGACAATCAGGAATTGAAAAAAAAGGGTCTTCGCAAAGTTTATACGATTCAGGCTCGTGACACAACACGGGTACTGCATGATATTGATTTGGGTGATCCCGGCCTTTATCAAATCTCGGTTAGAGTTTGGGATGCTAAATTCAAACGGATATTAATCAATACAACTGCAGGAGATGAGAGATATTTTTTTGTAGCATCTCATCAGGATGTTGAAGTTGCAAAAACCCAATTAGCGTCAGGTGTGAGAGTATCCGGGAAAAACGTCATCTCTCCTTTGAGATTTGATCCGCCTGATTTGCGCTGGGAATCTGTACAGGTTCTTCCAAAGCACGCCCTTCGTGGTGAGAAGCTTAAATTACGTTTGAACTTAATGAATGCAGGTGGGGATATTGTCAGGGATATTTTAACTAAGGTTCAATATTATAATGTCAAACAACCAATGCGAAAGTCTGTAATAGCCATGCCCAGTGTACACGTGATGGCACCGGGAGAAATCACAACTTTTGACTTGGAATACATCCTTCCGGATGACCAATTGTTGGGCAAATATCAAATTATTGCTACTGTTGATCCAGATAACGAAATTGAAGAACTGAAGGAAAAAAATAATGCTGCAAAATCCAACGTAATCAAACTCAGTGATATTAAGCTCCTTTTACCTACTGACAAATTCACTTTTGAAGAAAATGGGCTTTTTCTTTTTCAGTGGGACAGTCTGGCTTTCAGTGAATTCAAAATTCAAGTTGGTGTTGATGAAAAATTTGAAGACTCCGGATTATATTTTGATCTACCTCAGGGAAACCGCTGGATTGCTGACAAGGAACTGGTTCCGCTTGCAGGAGAACTTCCGGGAATGGCGATGGGATTGATGAGAGCAAAAGAGAAAAATCAGCTTTACTGGCGTGTGATTGGTCGTCAAGCCAGTGGAAGACAGGCAGTTTCGGGAATTAACAGGTTCAGTATCACACCGGTTAGTTCCGATTCTTCCTGATTTTCATACACTATATTCACAACACACAAGTCTTAGGCTTATGTTATTAAAGTTATTTCTCGCCTTTACTATCATTCCCATTTTTGAAATTTACCTGCTGATAAAAATTGGTACTGTATTTGGTGCACTAACTTCAATTGCCCTCGTCATTTTTACCGGTTTTTTAGGAGCATATTTAGCTCGAATACAGGGATTACAAACTTTGTTTCGTATCCAGGAAAGTCTGCGTGAAGGAAGGATGCCCTCTGGAGAACTACTTGATGCTTTGTTAATTGGTGTAGCAGGACTTGTGTTGCTGACTCCAGGTTTTTTAACAGACACAATAGGTTTTATCCTCCTCGTTCCAAGCAGCAGAAATGCAATCAAATCCTGGCTGCGACGCCAGATTGAAGCCCGATATTCCCGCACTCGACCGGAAGACGTCATTATAGAACAGGAGTGAATCAAGAGAATTTCCTGGTCAATTCCTTAAATACTTTCCATAACAACTACAACTTCTAAGGCTGAAAATATTGCCCATTTGGTGAAGATCTGATAACCTGTCACCAGGAGGTTGAAATATCTATAATTCTCCACATTTTAGCTAAAAAGAGGCAGCATGGCGAATACAGCAAGACTTGAAGTCAATGAAAAATCTATTGATCTCCCACTGGTTATGGGGAGTGAAAGTGAAATTGGCATTGATATTAGTAAATTACGTTCTCAAACAAAAGCAATAACTCTTGATCCGGGCTTTGTTAATACAGGATCTTGTGAAAGTGGTATTACATACCTGGATGGTGAAAATGGTATTTTGCGTTATCGGGGTTATCCAATTGAACAACTTGCAGAAAAATCAAATTTCCTTGAAGTCAGTTATTTATTGATTTATGGCGAATTGCCTACAAATCTGCAGCTGAATGACTTTGAATACAATGTTAAACAGCATACTTTGCTCCACGAAGATGTCAGGCACATTTATCAGGCCTTTCCCAAGGACGCTCACCCGATGGCAATTCTTTCAAGCATCGTCTGTGCACTTTCAACATTCTATCCTGATTTCAGTGCTACCGACAGTGATGCAGTAGATTTGGCGATTTGGCGTCTGATGGGCAAACTCCCCACCATCGCAGCCTGGTCATACAAAAAAAATATCGGCCAGCCTTTTGTTTATCCAATTAACGAATTCACTTATACTAAAAACTTTCTGAATATGTTATTTGGTGTACCTACCACGAATTATGAAGTTCCAGAGGAATTCGTGAAAGCCCTTAATGTACTTTTCATTTTACATGCAGATCATGAACAGAATTGCTCAACCTCCACAGTTAGATTGGTGGGCAGCAGTGAAGCAAATTTGTTTGCCTCAATTTCAACCGGTATTGCCGCACTTTGGGGTCCGTTGCATGGAGGGGCAAATCAGGCGGTTTTGGAAATGTTGAAACAAATTCATAATGACGGTGGTGATGTACAAAAATTTGTAAAACTGGCCAAAGACAAAGGTTCAGGTTTTCGCTTGATGGGATTTGGGCATCGTGTGTATAAAAATTTTGATCCAAGAGCCACTATCCTGAAAGGTTACTGCGATAAAATATTAGATCTGCTTGGAACTCCGGATCCTTTGTTGGATATTGCAAAGCAACTTGAGGAAGCAGCATTGACTGATGAATATTTTATTGAACGGAATCTTTATCCAAATGTGGACTTTTACAGCGGAATCATCTATAAAGCCCTTGGCTTTCCAACAGACATGTTTACAGTCCTTTTTTCTCTGGGACGTCTGCCAGGCTGGATTGCACATTGGCTGGAAATGCGGAATGGAATCTCAAAAATTGGACGACCACGCCAGATTTATACAGGACAAACTGAGCGAAATTATGTATCTCTCAGTCAACGTAACTGATTTCTGCCTACCTCAATAGAAGCTTCCCATGCCAAATTTGTCAATGCGGGAACAACTTCTGATATCCTCGATGTTCCTGATTATATTTGTACTTGCGGGAATGTGGGGGATACAGCAGCTTAACCGTCAGGAAAAAATGCTGCTTCAACAACTAGGCAAGCTGGAGCAGCAAATAAAACAAGTGCGCTTCCTATCCAGGGAATTAAAGGATGTACAGCGCTCCGCCACTGCGTCTGTGATGCCGCAGGCTCTCAGCTCTTTTGTGGAAAAGATTGCACGATCCATTGAAATTCAGGACAATTTGCAACTCAATGTACTAACAAATGTTCAAAAGGGAACTGAGGGTGTCAAAGTAGGTTTAGACAGACTTAAACTTGATCATCTAATGTCTATGCTTTATCAACTCGAAAATCACCGTCCTGTACTACGGACTTCTCATCTCAGTATCAGCATCAGCCCCGGTAACCGTCAGGTACGAGCCTCGTTTCAGGTACACAAGCAACTGGGAGGATGACTATCAATGCGAATCATAAAACATATTTCGTTTTTGTTAGTGGGAATGGCAGTGATTTTGGTTCTTGCTTTTTGGGGTTTTAAACAAAATTTCCCCGGCAAATCAATAGCAGATGCAGTTCGCTTTCGTTTAACCTCACAAACAGGAATTCCATTTGAAATTCAGGATATTGAGTTGGGATGGAACAAAATCAGTACCCCTGAGATTGTCCTGCGTACCCCAAAATGGTTGGCTGGAATTCCGGATATTCGCCTGTTAATTCTTGAAAATTTAGAGGTTCCTTTTTTCTCCATCATCACATCAGGAAAAGCTAAAGTACATGGGCAGGTTCATGAGGGAGCCTTCCGGATTTCCACTGAATTGCTGACACAGAAAATACTCGATCTCTCCATTGATTCAGTACAGATCGAACGGGTTCCTTTATTTTCTTTAGTTCCATATACTTTTGTTTCAGGTTTTCTTTCACTCTCAGCGCATATCGAAAATTTTAATGCACTGCAGCAACAAAAAACAAAGTTTCCCGAAGGAACTATTAAGGGAAAGTTGAAAAATGCAAGAATTCGGATTTCTGGTGGTACAGCACTTCTGGATCTTCAATTACCAGAATTAGATCTGTCAGAAGTTCAGTTTGAGGTGCAGCTCGGACGGTCAATTCACATTAAGAAGATTGAATTACATGGATCATTAGAAGGAATTATAGAGGGTACAATTCAACTAAATGAGAAACGCCCGCAAATGTCACTGATAGATTTGAATATCCAAGTCACACCTTCGCCTGCACTCAAAAAGGGAATCAGCAGTTTTAGCACAATCCTGAGTACATTCCAGTGTGGCGAAACTATCAAAATCAACCTGAAAGGTGCGCTTAATCGTTTCAACTTTCCAACAAGAATGAAATGTTAGTTTGAAATAACTTGCCAATTTTCACAAATAAGACTAAATCCGTGACTATTAATTTGATCGAAAATAAGTGGAAAAGTTCAATTAAGAACAAACTAAACCACTGTCTTGGTTCAATATTTCACCCAGTTCTTCTAAAGGACACGTTAGCAGAATAGCACTATATTGAAAGCTTAAAAACACACAATTACACGCTACTGATTATTTCTGACTGATAACTTTAGCAAACTGTTTTAAGAGAGAGGAAATATTGAGGTTAGATATTTACGAAAAATACAAATTAAGGGAAAGTATTCCAAGCCAGAAAAAACGCTCTAACACAGCAAAGCCTGCCAACGAGGAGGAAACTACACAAAACTCTGAATGGATAATTTAAGTAATTTGTGGATTGGTAAAAAATACAAAAGGAAGTCCCGGACTTACGAATCAGCAAATCCCGGATTTTATTCTTGAAACAATGCTTGAGGCAGCATTGTTGAACAGTGAACTTAATCTATAATGAAATCAACTCGAAGATTGAAGGTAAAAGTGTTATTAAAAGTTGTACTGTTTGGCATCATAAGCAACGAAAATGAATAATTAAAATCAGTTTTCTCGCCAATTTTTTGGTTGAAACCGAACCAGGGTTCTACGATGACTCCGCCTTCCTGTATAGATACCTCTGTATCTTCATTAATCCTTCTTCCCCCGGCTCCACCTGCTGCAATACCCCAATCAACGTATATATCGTCGAAGATGGTAAAATCATAACCAGCCACCAAAGCAGCAGTAGTAAAAGTACCACTTTCTAGAGGACCACCCAACTGTCCCGTGAAACCTGTACCACCAATAAAAAACTTCTCTGTGTTATAGACAACAAAGCGCCACCCGTAAAACACAGTTGGCAACCCGGGGGCATACTTCAGAACTATTCCTGTTTTGGATTTCTTAAAGTATGAACTGGCGTATATATACTCTCCTGACAAATTTGTCTTTGAAGTTTCATCTGTCGGTGCGACCTCCTGACTATCAGTTTGAGCTAAAACCTGGACAGAAAAAAAGATAGATATGAGTAATATTATGAGTTTTTTCATGTTCAATTCCTTCTTCTGCTCTTAATTAATTTGAAAATCTTTTTCCAACCTAGCATGAAAGTTTATTGTTTACTAAAGAGTATTGCAAGCTTTTTATTCCAAAAAAACCGTATGATATACTTTTTTTAAGTTAAAATACACTATAAAAAAGTATTTTTCCACAAAAAAATTATTTCAGCTTCAAATACACCTAATATTTTATGCAAAACAAACTGTATATTACAACAATTGCAAGTGTGAAGCCTAATTGATTATTTGTTTAATAATTCTACAGTGTGGCTGGTATATATGAGGATTCTTCACGCAGTTGTTCGATGCGTAACCTGATTTGACTGTTATCCGGCTCAAGTCTCAACGACTCCTCCCACGCAGTTTCTGCTAACTGCAATTCTCCAAGCTGATAATAGACAATTCCAAGGTTCCACCAGGCCACAGAATATATAGGATATTTTCTAGTGAGACTTTCCAGGAAACTGCGGGCTTCATGGCGTTTTCCAAGTTTTATAAGCACAGCTCCAAGCCTCAACAGTGCTTTATGATGTTCAGGTTTCAGGTGAAGTACTTGACGGTATAATGTTTCGGCTTTTTCCAGATGTTTTAGTTTTTCATGTGCATAACCCAGATAAAGGTTGATTTCAGGATGTTTGGGGAATTTCTTTCGAAGTTTAGCAAGTAGTAAAAGCGCACTTTGCGGATCGTGTTGAACCAGCCGTAATTTTGCCAGATACAGATGAGGTTCTGGTTGTAATGGTTGCAGTGCAGCAGCATCTTCAAAAGACTGAAGTGCTTCTTTCCAGCGGCGGGCATTGTAATCCTGCTGACCGGAATGCATCAGCTGTTCGAAACTTTGTGTTTTTTCGGAAAGTGCAGGAATCATCCATGGTTCTAAATCCTTGATCAGCACATGGTAAGGCTGCCAGCCATCAGTACTTGGTTCGGTAACAAACGGATAAAGTTTTAGCCCCCGCCTGACGAAAGCATCACCTGCCTGAGGGGTTTGTCCGATAGTAAGTCCATAGAGGATCAAAGACATACCATCGCGGGGATTTAACTGATTGGCAATATTTGCCTGTTGTTTAGCAAACAAGGGTTCTCTTCGAAGGTAGTGCACGAGCGAGAGTAAAGTGTGATGCTCGCTATTATCAGGGTGCTGTTTCATGGCTGCCAAAATTTCTGTTTCTGCAGAATTTAGAGCAGGGACAAGAGCTGGTTCTAAAACTCTGCTTTCGATAATGAGCATGACAGCTCTGTAGAATTGAATCGATGATGCCAGAGAAGGATAACTAATTAGCAATGCCTCCAACTCATCTTTATGTGCTTCCCATGCAGAAGTATTAGGGACAGGTACTTGTTTAAGTCTCCACTGATAAAAATGCTTTAGACCATCCCAATCGTAGGTTTTGGGGAAATGAGTCAGATTACTGAAAAATTTGTCCCCCTCACCAAGGCTTTGCAAGAGTGAAACTATTAGTTTATCAGGAGAGTTCCAGGTATGAGTGTTTTGTATTTTCAGAGTAGATTTACTTTTTCCGAAAATACTGATGCTCAATGTAACCGAAAGTTGGTTAAGGACTTTCTGTAAAGATATTTGAATTAGTCTGTTCGGTTTTATTTGGGAAATTTCCGAGTTTTGTAATGATATATTACTTGAGGTAAGCTGTCCGGAGTCACGAAGGCGCTGATTCCAGCGGCGCATGATATCCGGAGTTATTACAGAGAATCGATCGGCCAGTTGCAGCTGCATGGAAAGTTCTTCCTGAACAAACAGCCCCAACCAATTCAATCCTTTTGAAGGGTATTTGACATCAACTGAAAGTAATCCAACTGATTGACGTGCCTGGAGAAACTGAGGAGACACCAGGTTTACAAAGAGCAGGCTTGTAAACAGCAAGGGGAGAAGTTTGCGAAGAAACTGATTTTTTATTTCCTTCGCAATTAAAAATGAAGGCAAACGAGCAGTGCAAAAAATTATGGTAGATTTGAAACACGTCGTTAGCGTCATGCGTAGTGTTGTGAGGATCCCGGGGCTTCAGTGTATGAATCTGCACTGGTACCAAAAGTGGACCCTTCAATTTCATCTCCTTCAAATTCTTCCGTATCCGCCTCAGCCTCCTCATCCTCAGTCTCCACAGCTACCACTTCCTCTGCCTCAACTTCCTCCGCCTCAGCCTCCTCAGCAACCACTTCCTCAGCCTCTTCGTCTTTTTGAATTGACGTATCAACCTCTGCCTCAACTTCAACAGCTTCCACATCTTCCAGCTGTTCAAATTTTTCAATTAAGGATGATAGCCTTTGCTCCCAATCTTCATATCGATTTTCCAACTCATCATTCTTTTCTTTTAAATCCGTAATTTCCATTCGTGAAAATTCGATGGTTTCGATCGCTTCATTAATTTTTGCTTCAAGCTGTTTCAGTAAATCGTTTGACATGTTTAATTTCCTTAAAAAATGGTTGTAGCAACTTCCTCACGGAATTCGTTAACCGGATCCCCGGCAAAACTTTCAGCACAACTCTGATGCAAGAGCTGTACATTTTAGCTTATACTTGAATGAAAAAGGTAATCAACAATAATAACAATTGATTGCTTGTAATTCCTGAAATAAAGGTTTAACAAAAAAAGTATGCAACTGTCAGTCACCTACTTTCGGCCTGATTTTTCAGACTAATCGTTGATTGATGAAAACTGGGGACCATACAATTGGGCAATAACAAATCAGCTGAAACGGAGATAGAAGCCGGTTTAGATAATATTGTTCAGGCACTGTTTAATAATTCTTCAATTATTATGAGGCAAGTATTTTTGGTGAGACTATTCTTTTCTTTCTGATTTTCTTATGAGCAGGAACGGGTAATCTTTCAAGAATACGAGAGTAGATTTGTTCCATACTCAATTCAGCCGACCTTAGTTGTTCATCCGGGTTCCCTTGTGCTATGAAGCGATCAGGAACTCCAAGCTGCAGTGTAGGCACACAAATACCACTTACACTTAGAGTTTCAAGCACACCACTGCCGAAACCTCCGTGGATTGTGTTTTCTTCAAGGCTTACCAGTAATTGTACTTCTCTACCAAGCCTAACAATTACATCCTCATCCAGCGGTTTGACAAACCTTGCGTTTACAACAGCAACTGAGTAACCATTCTTTTCAAGAAGATCAGCTGTCTGCTCTGCAATATCGACCATTAAACCTATCGCAAACAGCGCAATATCTTTCCCTTTTCGTAAAATTTGTGCTTTGCCAAATTCAAGTTGAGAACAATCATTTTCGTCAGGATTAGCAGTATTTCCTCTAGGGTAGCGTATTGCCGAGGGACCGCTTTCATTATTATAGGCAAGTTCCATCATGCCGCGCAATTCCTCCCCGTCACGGGGTACCATTATTGTCATGTTCGGAATCATACGCAGGTAAGTCAAGTCATACAATCCGTGATGGGTCGGGCCATCAGCTCCAACAAATCCTGCTCTGTCGAGCATGAAGCGTACCGGTAATTTTTGAATTGCTACGTCGTGTATAATGTGATCAAGTGCACGCTGCAAAAATGTGGAATAAATGGCAACAAATGGTTTACTACCGGTGGTTGCAAGTCCTGCTGAGCACGTCACAGCATGACCTTCAGCGATACCGACATCAAGCACACGTTCCGGATATTTTGGTTGCAGTTTAACGATACCCGTTCCACTCAGCATGGCGGCAGTCACAACCACGACTTGTTCATCTCGTGCCATCAATTCTCCTAGTTTGTTTCCAAAAACCTGAGAAAAACTAATTGCATTTCCGGATGATTTTTTCTTTACAAATTTTCCATCCTCTGGTTCGAATGGGGTAACACCATGATACTTATGGGCATCTTCTTCAGCAAAAGCATAGCCTTTACCTTTTTGTGTAATGGCGTGGATGACAATGGGACCGTCTAAATCCTTAACATGATTTATTAAATCCAGCAGTTCTGGAAGATCATGACCATCGACTGTACCAAAATATCGCCAACCCAATTGTTCAAAGAGCATACTTGGCGGAGAAAAAAAGCTCTTTGCAGAATCGTGTAATTTCTGTAAAGTAGTTTTCAGACCCAGTCGTTCAGAAAAAGGTGCCTTCTCTGCGAATTCCAGAGTTTCTTCACGGAAACTGTTGTAAAACCTGGAAGAGGCAAAACGAGTCAATAATTTTGAAATTGCACCAACATTTGGATCTATACTGACGCTGTTATCATTGTAAATAACCAGCATGTTTTTATCGAGAGCACCATTGTGATTCAGTGCTTCAAAAGCTAAACCTCCGGTCATTGCTCCATCTCCGATAACAGCAATGACACGATGTTTTTTTTGTTGAAGATCACGTCCAATGGCCATTCCAAGTGCTGCAGAAATTGAAGTTGAGGCATGTCCTGCTCCAAAATGGTCGAAACTGCTTTCGTCACGTGAGAGAAATTTTTTGATGCCGCCGGCTTTACCAAGCGAATCAAATTTTTCATTGCGGCCGGTCAGAATTTTATAGGCGTAGGCCTGGTGTCCTACGTCCCAGACAATTCGGTCAATGTTGAAATTAAAATTTTTCAGCAATGCTACTGTGATTTCTACAGTACCAAGGGAAGAAGCAAGATGGCCTCCACGTTGGCTGGTGACTTCGATGATACGTTGACGGCATTCTTCGGCCAACTGAGTTAATTCTTGCAAATTTAAGTTTTGTATCTCTGTAGGTTGTGAGATACTTTCCAATAACGATTTCATTCTTGAATCTTAAATACTTAGTTTCAATGGGAAAAAATATAAATGTCTTCAGATCTTCAGTTTTATTTCCCAATTGGTTCAGGCCACTGATGTACCATGTCTGTCAGTACGAAAAGATAATCATAGGGTACAGTATATCTTGGAGGGATTCTTATGTCCACTAATACACTGGAACAATTAAAACAGGCCAAATCGGCTCTTGAGGCTGAGAGAAAACCTGTATCTCATGTTCAGGAAGCTGTAAAGGCAACAAAAGATATCACTCAATTTGTTAAAATTGCACTGAGTAAAGAAAATCGCTGGATTTTTCAGGCCGGTGAACAGGATAGTATAGTTTCAATTCTGGCGGAGATCAACCGAACCAACAAGGAACTGTATAATAAATGCCGCACTCCGGAGCATTTTAATAGAGATGCAACTCGTTATTTGAAAATGAAGAATCATATAATCCGCAAGTCTGAGTGCATCCATTTTAGTCTGGATCAAGGATTTTATGCCACAGAACCACTTGGATTTTCTGCCGGAAAAGCAATTGAATTATCTCTGAAACAAATCCGGAAAATACGCGACGGTCACCAGCAAGGAAAATGGACACGATTGCCAATTGATGTAAATGCAGATGATTCTGCAAAAACTGAAGTTGAAAAAATATACGCAGAGAGCGCACCACTTGCAGAAAAATTACTCAAAAATGAAAATATTGGTAACTTTGATCCACCAATGACCATAGAAGAAGTTCAATCTGTTTATAAGTTTTTCCATAATGTTCACCAAATCCAGGAATTGGAGCAGCAAGCACTGACGGATGCTCTTTCAAAAAAAACGCCTGCGGAACAGTCTACTCCAAATGAAATTCTGGACAAACTTTCCAGTTTTGAAAGAAAGCTTAAAAATGTAAGAGTTCCGACCTCAAAAAATATTCCGGACTGGGGTATTCATCTGTACGAAATGTCACTTACGGATATGACCCTCCGTATGCATCTGCTCCGTATCCCTTTTGAACCATTGGGATTTCTTAATAGACATTTGAAAATACTTGAAGAGCAAAAAGACAGTGATGGTATTGAGAAAAGTATCTCAAGCTTCCATGATAATGCTGTACAGGAACTGGAGAAACTGCAACTTTTTAGTGAGTCTTTTGCAGGTGTTGACGAAACTTTACAGGAAGTGACAGGAATTCTACAAAACCTTTCAATCTGCTTTGGAAAGATTTATCACAATGCATCTTCACAAACTATCACCAATTCTTTCCTGATCAAAGTCCTTGAACTGATCAAAGGTATGCTGGAAAAAGGTGGTCGCGTTGCTGACTCAAAGAGCGATACATTGCTTAAATTACATCAAAGTGTCAATGATGTTGACTTGTTTGATGACCCAATTACAGAAGGAATGATTCATTCGCTGGACTTACTTGAACAAGGCAAAGAAGCGATGAGTCAGTATTGTGACAAACTTAAAACCTTTTTGGAAACACTTTCAAATGCCTCTGACTGGGACTCCAGGCAGACTTATAAATTCTTGAAGAACGCTTATGATGAAAATGCGATTTTAACCTCAGCATCAATGTTTTTTGGAAGTATAACTAAAACATGTGTTTTGTTGAAAAGTTCCATCAAGGAAGTCGAATCTATGTGGCTGGAACTAGCTAAGTTGCGAGAACAAAAACTTGACTCAGGGGCCTTGTATGAGCAAACAATAGCACTGCTGGGACAGGACACGGGATTTTCTGAAAATAGTTTGCGGCAAAGAGCGGATCAAGTGGAGGAGTTGAATTGGATACTGGATGAAATGTTAGGTCTTGGAGTACAAGAGGAGCAGCGTTTTGTCGATGAACTTCATTCAGAGTTAATACCAGTCAGTGACAGGATTAAAGCTCTTAGAATAAAAGAATCTGCAAGAAAAGTAGAGTTGACAAGCACTAAAGAAAAATCAGAGCAAGATTCTATTGTGGTAAAATCCAAGGTTAGAAAAACAAAAAAATCTGAAAAATCCAGTGAGCTTGCTATTGGCAATAAAAAACCAACTTACGATCCTTTCCAGCCATTTCAAATGGTTGCCCTGAAAAAAGCCTGCAAAGAAATGACATCATCCGAGGGTAAAATGATATATCAGGTGTTGACAAACACACACATATTTTTCACCCTGTTGAACAAAATGGAAAGTTCCTTCAAACAAGGTGAAGGACTTGAAAATGAACTGGAACAGGATTTAGCTAGAAGCAAAACAACACAGGAATTTTTGATGAATTTTGCAAGATTGAAATTTTTACCAAATGGTTATTATAGCGAAAACAATACCCCCTTTGATTACAATGAAGAAAAGAGGCAATTTGAGGTCCCGGAGGGGATCAAAAAACAGCTTAAAATTACCGATAGTTCTACCAGTTCACCCATGGACATTTTCAGTCGACTGATTCGAGTGTTGTTGGGTTTAGATGATTCTAATACGCTTGCTGCCATAATGCCCCCGCAAAATTTATCCATTATGGAGGACGATTTTATGCTTAAAAGAAAAGATCGAAAAGCCGTTGAGGAAGGATTGCAATCGACGTGAATTCCAAAAAAGTAATGATCCCACTGCATTTATAGGCAGTCAGTACGTATCACATGCAGTAGAAGCAAACCTCCCCTTGAGCATAGATCCGACAATCTGGCTGATTGCTCCGCTCGCTACCGCAGTTATATGCAGGATTCTGGGTTTGTGGCTTGCCGGACAGAGACTGCAGGGGACACCATGGGGGAAAATTCGCTCTTGATTAATGCTTAACATCCCGCAATAGTGGGCATCATTTCAGTTGGCTGTCCTTATTCCCACTTCGATTGTAATAACTGATCGCGGTCTGCTTTTTTTCTAATTCTTCCTGACATTGAATGCATAGTCGTACACCCGGTACTGCTTTCCGCCGGGCAGCCGGAATTTCGATTTCGCATTCCTCACATTTGATAAAACTTTCCCCTTCTGGTAAGCGACTTCGTGCTAATTGAACAGCATCTTCAACTGTAGCCTCAATTTGCTCCTGTACCGCCCCTTCACGGGCCCATCCTACAGCCATTTTGACCTAAAATAATAATCCCGAAAATATGTTAATTCACCAAGAATTAAGTCCTGTTTATCAGTTAATAATTTTTCAACAGTTGATGAATAATATGCACGACTCAATTGGTTCCTTCTTTTTTAATGATAATTAAATATTATAAACAGGCATAATTGTTCTACGAATATTTTTTCTGATCAATACACAAAATAATCAGAGGGTACTAGACAGTTTATCAAATACAATATCAATCAATCAGCGTATTATCACACAAACTCGATGTTAACACAAAATTCCAAGAAAACTTTACCTGCGTCATTTGCAATACTTCTTTAATGCGAAAAGGACGTATAGTGATTATTAAATGGGGTCAGAGTATAATTATATCTATAAATAATTCAGTCAAATGTTTAGTTAAATTAATAGTAATAACAACTCCTCTACGGAAAGGGGTTGAGTGTCGAATCTGACTCAGATAGAATATCCTGCACGAAGAGAAATCAATCAAGCTTGAAAAAGATTTAAATGCCGGAACTACCTGAAGTCGAAACTGTCGTTCGAGAATTACGTGAAGAAATATGTGGAGACATTATTTCATCAGTTGAAATATTCCGCAGTAATCCAATTGTGCAGGGAGACCTGGATACGTTCCAGGAACAATTGTGCGGAAGAAAATTTATGGATGTTAGGCGTCGGGCCAAATACCTGATTTTTAATTTAGAACCAAAAAGATATTTAGTTGCTCATTTACGAATGACTGGGAAATTCATAGTCAGTGATCCTCTACCGGAACCGACAAAATATAATCGTGTCTGGTTTAACTTAGAAAGTGGACGGCAGATGATATTTGATGATATTCGCTGCTTTGGAACTCTGGAAGTATATGATGATTTAGCTGACTCAAAGTCCTTGCAAAAACTGGGAATTGAACCTCTTTCGAAAGCTATGACTCTAGGTTATTTCAAAAAGAATCTTGGATCCTCCAAGCGGGAAATTAAATCAGTACTGCTGGATCAACAAATAATTGCCGGACTGGGCAACATTTATGTTTCAGAAATATTGTTCCGCTCCAGGATACATCCTCAGCGAAGTGCGGGCAGCATCAATAAAAGAGAATGGTCGTTGATTATAAAATACACAAAATATATCCTGCAAGAAGCGATAAAGAATAATGGGACAACTATTTCTGATTTCCGCAGAGTTGATGATAAAACTGGGGCATTTCAACAATTTCTGCAGGTTTATGATAAAAAGGAACAGCCCTGCACAGAATGTGGAACGCCTATTCAACGAATAGTGCAGCAGCAAAGGAGCACTTTTTTTTGTCCGGAATGCCAACGGTGACAAAATATTTTATATGAAGCTATTCTTAAAAATATTTATTCTAATTTTGTTGCTCTGTTCCAGTTCAGTGACTTTGTGGGGCCAGCAGCAAAATATAATTCTTACCGGTAGTCAAAATACTGGATCATATATTTTTGCTAATGAGCTGGCGCGTCTTTGGAGTTCATCCAAAACCAGTCGCAAAATAGAATTCGTGATACATCCTGAAATTTCGCCAGAGAGCCGTCTGACACAATTAGAGAATAACAGGGTTACACTGGCGATTATTGATGCTGCAATCGCACACAAAGAATTAAAAAAACACCCAGGTTTGCGTGTTCTTACAGTTCTTTGGCAAAACTGGTTGTATGTCATGGGTACAGTTCCCGGACCTCTACTCTCACTTGAAAGCACCCAAACTTTGCTTGTACATGATAATTCGTTTTATTTCGCGCAAGTCTGGAAGAATTTAGCACCGCAAACAAAAATTAACTGGTTCAATACTGAGAGCATTCCAAATTTTTCAGAAGGGTTTTCTGAAGAAGTGCTTGCTTTCACCGGTCCTGCTCCATTGAAAGAAGTCAACGACTGGCTGGAACAGTTTCCGGGAATCCGGCTTTTATCATTAAATCAGCAGTTGATTCAGGCTTTGCGGTTAAAATTCTCCTGGCTGATTACACAAAAACTTCCTGCCAATAAATATCATTATCAAATAGAAGAATTGGAGGGAGTGGCTTGGTATCCTGTTTTGGTGGTACGCAGGGATTTTTCTCAAGAACACGCAAAAACATTGCTGAACCTGATTTTTGCACAAAGCAAAGCTCTTAACCCGAATGTACTTTTTCAAAGTTTACTCCGTACAAACAACATAGCTTTTAAAAAGATTTACGCTTATCATGCTGCAGCAAAAAAAATGTTACGCTTTAAATGAAAATGCAGTTTGAACATATTTCAGTTTTAACACAAGAAGTGGTTGATTTTGCCCCGGAATCAACACAAACAATTCTGGATTGTACTCTTGGCGGCGGGGGACACAGCAGGTGCTTGTTGGAAAATTTCCCGGACGCAAAGCTGTACGGAATTGATAGAGATGCGCTTGCTGTAAAAGCTGCAGCGGAAAGATTGAAGACATACGAAAAGCAAACCAAACTGGGTCAGGCCAGTTTTTCTGAACTTCCTGAATTTTTTGCCGAGTGCGGTGAGCCTGTTTTTGATTATATTTTGGCTGATTTAGGCCTGTCAAGTGAGCAGCTGGCACGTGCTGAGAGGGGATTTTCTTTTTTGCGGGAAGGACCTCTTGACATGCGAATGGATCCGGATCGTCAGCAGATCACTGCTGCACATTTGGTCAATAATTCCAGTGAACAAGAATTGCTCAAGATTTTGCGAAATTTTGGTGAAGAACGTTTTGCCAGGAAAATAGTGGGCAAGATACTGGAATTCAGAGAAAAAAACCCATTGAAAACAACAAAGGAGCTTGCTCAACTTGTTAGCAGTGTCATCCCAAGGCGGTTGCAAAAACAGGGGTTTAATCCTGCAACTTTGACTTTTCAGGCCCTGAGAATTGCTGTTAACGACGAACTGCAAGAACTTGAAGTGTTGTTGAAGCAGATTCCATCACGATTAAAAAAGGACGGTCGTGTGGCCTTAATCTCATTTCATTCTCTGGAGGACCGCATTGTCAAACACCAGTTCAGGAAATGGGAAAATCCCTGCGTTTGTCCAACCGATCTGCCATACTGCATTTGCGGTGAAAAACCACGGGGACGAGTCCTGACCAGAAGGCCGGTAAATGCTACTAAAAAAGAGGTTGCCGATAATCCCAGAAGCCGGAGTGCCCACTTGCGAGTTTTTGCATTTGAAAAAACAGTCCTATGATTGAAATTCGCTGTGATGAAAAATGGGAAAACTTGATTAACAAATCCGAACTTCAGAAAATACTAACAATTTTTCTAAAATATTTGTATGCAGGAGAACGTGGAATTTCTTTATATATCGCAAATGATGCAGTAATTCAAAAACTGAACAGGGAATCCCGTGGAAAAGATTGTCCCACAGATATTTTGTCATGGGCTTATGATGAAGATGATCCGGGAATGTTTGAAGCCCAAATGAGTGAGGCTGAATTGGAAAACTCAGAAAGTACAGGGGTAGCCGGGGAACTGGTTCTTTCTGGAGAACGTGTCAGTCAGCAGGCTACTGAAAATGGATGGGATTTTGAGACGGAACTTATCCGCTTGCTGGCGCATGGCTGTGCTCACCTGGCAGGATGGAATCACGAACGATCTTCGGAGGAAGCAAGTGAAATGCTGGAACTGGAAACTGAGTTATTGAAAAAAGTTGGACTGACAAACATATATTAATCTGACTATTTTAGTAACAGTCAGAATTTAATCAGTCTCGAATGTAGTGCAGTTTTTGAAATGCTTTCCGGAATTCAATTACTTCAGATTTCAGCTTTTCCGGTTTTTCCTGTTTCAGCAGCAGGCGGCAAAAAAAGTCGGCAATCGTTTCCATATTTTCCGGGCGCATTCCCCAACGTGTAATTTCCTGGGTCCCCAGACGCATCGCGTTAAAGTCTCCCGGAACAGGAGGCAGGGGCAAACCAATTCCACTGGTGAAGAGATTGGATTTTTCCAAAAGCTTTGAGGCAGTATCTCCTCCACCATAAGTTGCTGCAGGCAGAGCCACATGCTGGGAATTCGTGAAGCCTTTTCCACTTACATGAAACACTTCACATCCTCCAGTGTGAAGTGATTCTGCAAGTGCTTTGGCGTTGGCAATACACATTTTCGCATATTCTCTTCCATGTGTCAGCAAATCCAAAACGGCTATGACCATTGCTGCAGCACGACTGAGATCAAAATTTGCCGTAAGTCCGGGGAAAGCAATTTTGTCAAGACGCGCAGCCAGTTCTGCTGAATTCGTAAAAACCATTCCGGAGGGAGGACCTCCAAAACTTTTGTATGTTGAGCCGGTCATTAAATCCGCACCTTCTTTGAGAGGCCGCTGAAATTCTCCACCTGCAATCAAACCACCCATGTGGGCTGCATCATAAAGAATCCACGCCCCAACTTCATCAGCTACCTTCCGGACTTCCTGCAGCGAGTAGGGAAATAAGCACATGCTTCCAGCAATAATGATCAGCTTAGGTCGCACTTTTTTCGCTGCGATCATTAAGGCTTCCGGATCAACATCCATTTGCGCAAAATCAAAAGGGACTTCGTGAATTTCCAATCCATAAAGTCCGGCAGCGCCTTCCGCATGATGGGTCACATGCCCTGCTGCCGCATCCGAAAAAGACATGATTTTGTCACCCGGTTTAGTTGTTGCCATGTACGCATAGAGGTTTGCAATCGAACCGCTTGGCACTCTGTACTCCACATATTTGGCCTGAAACAATTGACGCATGAGTGACATGAGCATAATTTCCAACTGATCAGCGTGCTCCATGCCTTTGTTATACTTTGCTCCGGGATACCCCAGACTGGCTCTGTTTCCTATACTTGAAGAAAGCATTTTTGCAGCTTTTGGATTGATTACATTCGTACCCGCATAGAGTACAATGCTTTGCTGGTCCATCAACTTTTCATGCGCTTCAATAAGACTAAATGCTTTTGATTCAAGTTCATCAAAAGACATTGACTGATAACGTGCTGCATGCTTCTGAATAAAACTCTCCGCTTCTTCCGGTACCCATGGGCGCAAATCATCTCTAATGTTAATCATATGCTAATTTGAAAAGTAAAAATATTTTTGAGATAATCAAAGTCTTATGCTTATCCTTATTGAGCAGTTTTAACACATTATTTGAGGAGCACTGTCATGTAGACCGGTTTTTTATACCATAGATTTGGTATCAACGGCTATCAATATGTTCGTAAAGGGTACTAGAAAGATTTTTCCGATTTATGTAAATATTTTCCTATAAAAAAACACAAACAAATTATCCGCAACTCTCTTTTCATTTGAAGACCGAAAAAAGCATTTCCAAAAAATGGTTGACATTCTTGACAAATTGATTGATAATCAACGTTATTCAACGGAAAAGGTGACACTTTAATTGTACAAAAATTTTATCTCAATATATTGAAAAATAAGAGTTTTTGAATAAATTGAGTGAAAAACATTTTCCTGTATAAAAGTAAAGAATTAACAAAAAAGTAAAATGGAATTTGATGAACAAATGGCTCAATGGCGGGAAACCTCTGGTTTGACTCGCAAAGAATTTGCCAGAAAACTCAGTGTTTCGCTGACTGCTGTAAAGAATTGGGAAACTGGACACTCTACGCCCAAACTGACTAAATATAGTGAAATTGCCAAAGTTTTAGCAATTGATGTGCGGGAGATGGGTTTGGATAATGACCTTGATCTTGACAGAATAGGTGATCGCATCAAATATGCCCGCTTGCTGAGAGGCATGTCGATTGAGGCATTTGCCTATGAACATGGTTTTGCAATTCAAACTGTAAAAAGCTGGGAATCCCATGCAGCTGAAGTTACAGAAGCCTCTCTTGAGCGTATTTCACGTGCATTGGAAATTCCATCCCCATTCTTTGATATGAAGAATGATCCCCATCAGGAATTGGCGGACCTAAAATAAACCAACTGGAAATCCACATTTTTAGAGCACACAGTTTAGTTTCGTGTTCGTTTTACTGCATCTTTAAAATCTTGATTACTTGTTTCTCGTTTCAAAGCGAGTTCATAGTGATTCCTCGCTTGTGGAATTTCTCCACTGGCCTCAAAAGCTAGACCAAGGTTGTATTCGTCTTTTGCAGTAAGCTCCTCCAAACCCTGAAGATAGGCAACAGCTTCCTGGTAGGCATTTCCCCTGATCAGTGTCGAAGCAACTGTATTCCCATCTTGAACCAGTAAATCTGCAGTTTCATGAAAAGGACTGATTTGTTTGACATATGTTTGGGCCACTTGACGTCCCAATTTGATCTTCAAATCCAAAGAGGTTTGTGGAACCTGGACATTCTGTTTCAGGTTGAATCCTCTTGCAAAATATTCAGTAGGGTTTGTAAAGGACAAACCAGCACGGTCAATTCTTGAAAGAAAAGACTCAGAATTATCTTCATCCTGTTCAAATCCTTCTATAATTGCTGTCTTTATATTTCTCGGTAAATGTGAGGTTTCGGGAGCACCACCCCACTTCCGCACATAGTAAGTGCGAATTATTTGAGGGGGAACGACATCGCTTCCATCACTTTTATTTATTAAAGTAAATTCAACTTCAAGCGCGGCTAATTGTTCCACATAAGGAGTCGGAATCAAAAATCCTGCTCCAGAAGATTCTGCTCCCATTGAAACTGCACTTGCCAGTAAAGATTGCTCAAGGGTGGCACCCTTGTTTTTGATATTTGTAAAATAAGAAAGAGCCTCTTCGGATTCAATTATCCGCTCAAAATATTTAACTTTTCCTTGCAGGATTGCAACTTCTGCCGCATCCGGAAGTACACCGCTAAATCCGGTTTCCTTTCCGGTTGTGTTGATCAACTGATACGGCGAATGAAGAGAAAGGTTGTGAACAAGAGCAGCCCTTAGCAAGTCTGCAATTTGAGACGCTTGTTCTTTGTTTGAATTGAACTTGGAGATGGTTGGTTTTAACAATTTATCAGTGCTTGAAAAACTCTGGGTTGATCCGGATTCTACCGAACTTGGCAACTTGATTTGTCCGGATACAATTTTAAATTTACCAATTTCAATGTAGTTAATGTTTTCAACACGTTGAGCTGCTGGACGTTCGATTTGGAAACTTACTTTTGGTGCACATCCCGTGAGTAAAAATACACAAATGCTCAAAAGCACTGAAGTCCTGATGTAAGTAGTCTCAATGTCTTCCCGCATTGCAAAATTAAAGAAGCGAATCATTTGAAAGGATATGAGTTTCATAACATAAGAGCAGTTGTAGATTGTTCCCTAATCATTAACGTGATTCGAGTTGTCTTAGCAGTTGCGGGTTTTCACGCTGAAGTCTTTCGATGCGTCCCATTCCCTGCGCAAAAAGCAGGTTTTCCGGTTCAGCACTCCACGCCTCTCTGTAACTTGTCTGAGCGAGTCCATAATCTCCAACTGCTTCGAAGCAAAGTCCCAGGTTATAAAGATCATTTGGATCCGGATTTTCAGCAGTAGCTTGTTGTAACTGTTCAATTGCCAAATCGTAAGCACCGGCCTCTATCAAAATTTTAGAGTTTGGAAACTTACCATCAGCAATTGGGTAGCTGACAGTTTTGTCAGTGACTGCAACTCTACGTACAAATCCGCTGGCTATGGAAAGTGCCAGGTCCGCAATTATTTGCTCAAAGGAAGGAAGAACGTCTGCAGATTTTTCAATGGATTCAGTCTCGGTGGTTTTTGAAGTTGGCAGAACGGATGTTAAACTTTCTGCAATTTGCTGAAAACTTTCTGTGCTTCTTCCACCTATCCTTTGTGAGTAAGTACGAGTCTCAAAAGTAGTTGCCACAACTTCTGCAGGTACCAGACGAGTCATTTTTATTTCAAGTCCCAATGTCCCGCGTGTTGATTTGTAGGGCCACCAAACAACTTGATCGACTGTTAAATTCAAGCCGAGGCTACGTCGTGAACGTGGTGGCCGGAAATATTCCAGGCCTTCTTTACTCAGGTCAACTCCATCAGTTCGTTCAATTTCGAGCCAAAGTTTTCCGCTGATAACTGCATCAACATTTTGAGTTTTGTATCCCCGTACTGAAACTAATTGCTGCAGTGCCGTATCATTTTCCAGCTTTTCAAATTCATCTGAAAAAACAACTTTGAAGTACGGAGTAGCGGTTAAGAGATTTATTACCCGCGCCCTGACAGAACGGCTGATGGATTTTTGTTGGGCCTCATTCAGCAAAACAGGATGGGTTTGCCAAATGCCATTCCGCTCAGTTTTATATTTCAGAGAAATCTGCCCAATCTCAAATTTGCCCACGGCTATATTTCTGATGTCTCTTGTGTTGATCTCCGCAGGTGAGCGCACCGTAAGTGTAGCTTTAGCGCAACTCGTCAACAGAAAAGCGCCTATCAACAAAATGTACAAAGTTTGATTAAATATATAGTTATTCATAAATTAAATTCTTGCTTTAATCTTGAATTTGTTTGGCCAATCTTCTTTTTTCAGCAAGATAAAGACGTGTGCGTCCAACACCTTGTGCGTAAAGTTTTGTCCCCGGACTATTTTCAAGGGCAGTAATATAAAACCGTCGTGCATCTTCATAATCTTCCGGACTAACAGCACTGGCTTCATATGCTAAACCCAAATTATACCAATCTTGCGAATCGCGTTTTCCTTCCGGAATTGCTTCAATTATCTTTCGGGCTTGTTTGGATTTTCCCTCTTTGAGTAAATCTCCGGCTTTTGCTTTGCCTCCGGAAGCGACCTCTGCATCAACCATGACCTTGTATGGAGAAATTGTACGGATGAATGACTGCAGTGTCAGCATCACCAATTTCTGAATTACCTTCTTCTTTTCTTTGGGAGGCAAGTCGTAAATGCTTGGAACCGGCAAGGGTTTTTGGCCATAGAATATCTGTTTGGGATTGCTGCGGCTCGCCAAGGCAACTTCACGAATTGGAATTGGGAAAATTGGGATTCTGGTGTAACTGATCAGGCTACCTAAAGTCAGGGAAATCAGGTGACTTTCTTTGACGTTGCGATAGGAATCCTTTTCCGTAATACTGCGTCCAAAGCTGGATGAATCCGCACGAATCGCCAGCGTTTCCCTCTTCAGGCCTATTACAGTAAAACTGAAATTTGCCTGTGCGAAAAGGGAAATATTCTTGTATTTGTATGTCCTAACAACCTGGTTTTTAGGCGGAATAACTTCATTTAAACCCGCCAGCGCGAATGCCGATGAAAGTGCCATTTCTGCTACATTACTGGCAAAAGCTCCCCTCCGACAAACATAACCTCTCCAACTATCCAAAGTAATTGTTTCATCTGAAATTGCTGCAGCACCAGCTGAAGACAGTCTACCGCCAAGTCCTCCTGTGCAAGTGGCGAGGTCAGTAAATTGTCCTCGGTCCACTTCACCTCCGCTGATGACTTCCCCCTGAATTATGGCAATAGTTTCCTTTTCCGAATCAATATTGGCCTCGTCTAAAGTGTTTACTACACTGACATTAAAGCGCTCGAAACGATTGAGTTCCTGGGCCAGTTGTTGAAGTACTTTAGATTTAATGCCAAGTTTATCATTTGTTTCGTCCACCAAATCTGCACGAATAAATACTTTTTTTACTTCCCGCGGCACTGTAATCCTTGAAGGTCTTTGCACTTCAAATTGAGAAAGTTTCGGTGCGGCACAAGATGAGATGAGGACCAAGGTAGAGAGGCACAATAGTAAAAATAATTTTTGCTGTATTGACATTGTTTTTTTCATATCTGTACTTAGTCTTCTAACAGTCGAGGCAGCTCGCATCTAACACAGCCCTGATGGAAATTGCGGCAAAAATCATGTTGAATTTGAATCAAACCCTGCCGATTCCCGAATGTGTTCATTTCCAGTTTAGTGGATTTAGACAATTCTGAAAACCATAAACGTTTTTCCATGAAACGTGTTTTGCTGTTTGAAGCTTCTGCAGGTAAAATCATGAACAATTGATAAAGAAGTTTTTCCAGCTCCGGTTCATTCTCATGACGTGCAAGGGCCAGGAAAAACGGCAAAACTGCATTTGCCCAAATTACAGTTTGACGGTCTTTTCCAACAAGTTGTGCGGTATTAATCTGTTTCGATTTACCCAAAACAAGGTGTTTCCGCCAAATTTCCCAATCCGGAGTAGAAAATAGCAGTTCTGTTTCCGCCAGAGCTTGCCGCCGCAACTCTTTTTCTTCAGAAAAAACACTCAAGTTTCGGAACACTACCAACCAGCGTTTGAGTAAACCGTCATTTGCTATGCGGTACAAATGGTGGAACATGCCCAATAAACGTCGCTCTGGGGAATTTTGGGGGCGATGTGCCTGTGAAATTTTCCCGGAAACTTGTGGATGTTCTGGAAGTTCCTGCCAGGCAGCTTTCCACTGCTGAAATTCATGACGTACTGTAGGGTCGGCAATGGTCATTTTTTTGGAAAACAGACCGCAGGCTCCAAACCAGCGTGAAAGCACCAGAGTACGCGTTGTGCGCTGAGACTGACGAAACAAAGGGCGTAGTTCTCGAAATTGATATTGCTTAGCCAACTCCTCGAAAACCTGTGCATACGGAGAATATCCAAGTGATTTGAAAAGCAACTGAAACAGCAGTTCCTCCGGATCCTGTTCATCCCATCGTTTAAGCAGCACTTCTGTTTTTTCTTGAATACGTTGTTCTGCAGCATGGCCAAGAATTTTCTTGAGTGTTTCTGTCCCACGCTCTAAAGCAGCAATTCCACAACGCCCCGGTAATTCACTTAATTTTTTTAAGTGATTTTTCGCTTCAGTTTCGGATGTAGAAGGTTCTTTACTCAATAAAGGGGCAAGTTCCAGCTCAGGAACTATTCGCCCGTCCTGGCGTTTAATTTCCCTCTGTCCATTGTGGTAAAGGACGACGTGCAAGACAACCTCATTGTAATCCGGATTTCCTTCGTGATGATGTGAATACCATCCGGAAGAATTAACATGAATTTCCACCGCTCCAAGAAGATATTGCTTTCCGATTTTCAAACGTGCTTCCCGGAAGTCTGGACCGCTTGCGGAATTATACCAACCCGCGAACTCAATTTTGACCTGCTGCCCGCAGATCGTCTTCAGAGTCACCTGATCAAAGTCCTGTTCCAGCCAAATCTGCTGGATAGCCATCTCAGGAAAGGAGTTGTTTTTAATCATGAAAGGCTAATTGACAAGTAAAGAAAATGTACGTAAAATTTACCTTTGGATCATAAAACAGAAAATTGAAAGATACAATATCATCTCTATGCCAACCCAAACCATTTCACCGGATATTTCCGGATATTATGGCGATTACGGGGGAATGTTTATTCCCGAAATTTTGCGGACCACGTTTGAGGAACTCATTTCAGCTTTTAAAGAAGCAAAGGCTGACCCTGAGTTTTGGCAAAGTTACGTGAACGTTATGCAAAACTACTCATGTCGTCCAACTCCAGTAACTCCGCTGGAAAATTTTGCAAAATCATTGGGCGGCAGGTTTCAGGTTTTTTGCAAACGGGAGGACTTGAACCATACCGGTGCGCATAAAGCGAATAATGTGATGGGGCAAGGTTTGCTAGTTCAACGAATGGGAAAACAACGAGTGATTGCAGAAACGGGGGCGGGACAGCACGGCGTCGCTACCGCAACCATGGCAGCAAAAATGGGATTTGAATGCACGATCTACATGGGTTCTGTTGACGTGGAACGCCAGCGTCCGAATGTATTTTGGATGGAACAGCTTGGAGCAGAAGTTATTTCAGTAACTGAAGGTACTGCCACATTAAAAGACGCGATCAATGCAGCCATGCGGGACTGGGCCGAAAGCATGGAAACTACGCATTATGTTTTGGGAACGACTTGCGGGCCGCATCCATTTCCGGAAATGGTGTCCTGGTTTCAGTCAATTATTGGTCATGAATCACGTGAGCAAATGCTTAAATTAAACTCTAAACTGCCAGACAGAATTTATGCCTGCGTTGGAGGTGGATCCAACGCCAGCGGAATATTTCTGCCGTTTCTTGAGGACGAATCAGTCGAATTGGTTGGGGTAGAAGCCGGAGGTCATGGTATCGATTCCGGAAAGCATGCAGCCCGTTTTTCCGGTGGGACTGTTGGAATCGCACAAGGTTACAAAACGTATTTCTTTCAGGATGATGAAGGGCAGATGCTGCACACGCATTCAATTGCCGCTGGTCTGGACTACATTGGAGTCAGTCCTATTCTGAGTCATCTGCACGATAAGAAGCGCATTCGCTTTACTTCTGCCACTGATGAAGAGGTTATTTCTGCAACAAAACTTCTCATTCGTACCGAAGGGATAATTCCAGCTTTGGAGAGTGCTCACGCCTTTGCCTCAGTGATTGAGGAAGCTCGAGACATTCCGGATGGAGCGCAAGTTCTGATCAATCTTTCCGGTCGTGGAGACAAAGACATTTTCAATATTGCAGAAGCAATTGGCGACCATAAATGGCAGGAATTTTTAGAAAAAAAGGCACTGAAGAGCTGAGGCACTAAGGCACCGAAAAGCAGAGCATCTGTGGTGTTGTAATTCGTAATCCATAAATTAAATGAATCTGACCGAATATCTAAATAATCGATTAAAAAAACATAAAATTTTGCTAATGACCCACGCCGTAGTAGGCTATCCTTCGCTGGAGGAGAATTGGAAAATGCTGGAAGCGATGGGTGAGGCAGATGTGGATTTGGTGGAACTGCAGATGCCGTTTAGTGAGCCAAGTGCGGATGGACCTCTTTTTGTAAAAGCAAATCAGGATGCATTAAGAAACGGTGTTCGCTGGAAAGATTATTTCGATTTGATGAAGAGTGCAAGCGAAAGATTTAATTTTCCGGTTTTGATGATGAATTATTGTAACACGGCTTTCAGTATGGGGTTTGAGGCATACTGTTCCAATATTAGGATACACGGTGGTGAAGGTTTCATTATTCCGGATTTACCTTTTGAAGAATTTGGAGAATTGTTTGAACTGAGCCGTGATCAGGAACTTGATCCGATCATGCTTTGTACTCCAACAAATACCGAGAAACGATTACAAAATATCTGTGAGAAGGGCAGTGGTTTTATTTATTGTGTAGCACGTAAAGGAGTAACTGGACAAAATACGGAGTTGGACCGGCATGCAGATGATTTTTTGCGTCAGTGTCGGAAATACTCTAATTTGCCATTAGCTCTGGGATTTGGTTTGTCAAAGCCTGAAGATTTGTGCCAACTGCACGGAAAGGCCGAAATTGCTATTATCGGCTCTGCCTTGTTGAAAACGTGGGAAGCTGAAGGTGAACCAGGCTACCGCAAACATTTGATGTCACTGGCGGATGCCAGGGATTAAATAAATTATGCCTGTATCCATCAGTGAAACCGATATTGAAAATTACGCGAAAGATGGAGCACTGCTGATTAAAAACCTGTTTACTCCAGATGAAGTGTCAGATTTGCGGGAAGGAATTGATGCAAACATCTCGCATCCCAGTTCACGTGCAAAGGTTGCCAGCAATGAAAGTGACCCTGGCTGGTTCTTTGAGGATTTTTGTAATTGGCAGGAAAATTCGGCTTTCCAAAGAATAATTTTTGAGAGTGATATTTCGGAAGTTGCTGCAAAACTTATGTGTTCTGAGCAGGTTCGTTTGTTTCACGACCATATGCTGGTTAAAAAAACAGGAACGAAACAAAGGACCCCATGGCATCAAGATCAACCGTACTACAATATTGAAGGAATGCAAAATATCAGTTTTTGGATTCCGGTTGATCCAGTACCGCTTGAATGGACACTTGAATTCATAGCCGGATCTCATCAGGAAAACTGGTATTTGCCAAGGACTTTCCTCAAAAAAGAGGCAAAGTGGTTTCCGGAAGGAAGCCTTTCGGATCCTCCAAATATCGAAGAAAATCCGGAAAAATATCGTGTTCTCAGCTGGGAGCTTGAGCCGGGAGACGCTGTGGCCTTTCACATGCTTACATTGCATGCCGGAGCGGGATCAGGTGCGCTGCGCCGCGTTTTTTCAGTACGCTTGATAGGAGATGATATTCGACATGCTCCCCGTGACTGGGAAACTTCTCCTGAGTTTCCGGGACTTTCAGATCAATTGCCTGCCGGAGTTCCAATGGATCACGAATTATTTCCAGTAATCTGGCCTGCAAGCAAGGCTTAAATGATACTTTTCTACCTCTAAATTCAAACCCATGTCAGTTCCTCAAGCAGAAACTCCGATGATGCGTCAGTTTAACGCCATCAAGCGGGAGCACCCGGATAAGCTTTTGTTTTACCGTATGGGAGACTTTTATGAAATGTTTGGAGATGACGCGATTGTGGGCGCAAAAGTTTTGCAAATTGCGCTTACCTCACGTGACAAAAAAAAGAAAAAATCATTGCCAATGTGCGGAGTACCATATAAGGCTTATGAGCAATATTTAAATAAGTTGACTGCGGCAGGTTATAAGGTGGCCATTTGTGAGCAAATGGAAGATCCTGCAAAAGCACAGGGGCTTGTTGCACGGGATGTTGTGAGAGTTGTAACTCCCGGAACTACTGTTTCGCCGCAGTTGATAGATCCAAACAGAAACCACTTTTTGCTGGCAATCAATGTTGTTTTGCGTGCCCAGTGTTTAGGAATTGCCTTTGTTGATCTTTCAACAGGTGAGTTTGAGGTGGCAGAATTTCATTTAAATGAAACTCATCGGTTCTATGATTTTCTTGCACAACTTACTCCACAGGAAATTCTGTTAACGCAAAGCCGTTCTGAAATAGAATCCACGTTTTTGGAAGAATTGGTGCAGCGGATGACACAATTACTGGATAAGATAAATTCTGCCGATGCCAGATCCGTGACTTCTTCGGAACAGATCTCAGGGCTACAGAATGCTCAGGTTTTTCCTTCGACAGGACGTTTTAATTTCATTGATCCATATCATTTTGATCCGGAAGCAACACAACGGAATTTGAACAATCATTTTGAAACGCTGAATCTTTCCGGATTTGGGGTTGATGATTTGCCGCATGGAATTGCTGCTGCAGGGGCATTATTACGCTATTTGGAGGAAACTCAAAAATGTGATTTGAGCCATCTTACAGCTTTGAGGCGCTATGCTTTTGATAAAACTATGCTCCTCGACGAAGCAACAGTGGCCAATCTGGAATTGTTTGAGAGTCAGTCCGGAGCGAGGAAACACACGCTTTACCATATTCTAAATCATACTAAGACTCCAATGGGTGCAAGGCTTTTCAGGCAGTGGTTACGTCAGCCGCTGCTGGATGTGGAAGCAATTAATGAACGTTTTGACTGTATTGAAGAGTTCCGGAATAATTTTATGCTTTGTGAAGAGTTCCGTGAATGCCTGGAAAATATCCAGGATTTGCCGCGCATTATTGGACGCATTACTTTACCCGTGGTTGGTGTGAACGATCTTGTGGCTTTACGTGAATCACTGGAACCAGTGCAGAAACTGCCTACCTATTTGGCAGAGTTACAAGCGCCGTTGTTAAAAAAAATTGCAGAAAATTTTGATCCGCTCACCGATTTGTTAGACCTGTTGTATCAGCGACTACTGGAGGCACCTTCAGTTAAACTTCGAGAAGGTGGTTTTATGGCCGCAGGTGTTTCTGAAGAATTGGACGAGTTACGTGAAATATCAAGAAATTCCAAACAATTTCTTAACGAAATGCTGCTGCATGAAAGGGAGATTACCGGAATTAGCTCTTTAAAAATCAGTTACAACAAAGTTTTTGGTTACTACCTTGAAGTCAGTAATGTCCATAAATCTTCTGTCCCGGAACATTACATTCGTAAACAAACCCTGGTCAATGCTGAACGTTACATAACTGCTGAACTCAAAGAATTTGAAGAAAAAATACTTACTGCAGAAGAACGAATAGGTGAATTGGAGTATGAACTATTTCAGCAGCTAAAAACTGAAATCAACTCAAACGCCAGACGAGTGCAGCAGACTGCAAATGACATTGCTGTAGCGGATACGCTGGCGGGACTGGCATTTGTCGCAGAAAACAATCACTATGTGCGACCCAGTCTACATCCTCTTGAAGCTCCTAGAAAATTGTTTTTGAAAGACAGTCGACATCCTGTTATTGAACAAATAGATCTGGGCGAAGTGTTTGTGCCTAATGATTTGGATATGGAAGAATCAAAGTGTCGGATCATGTTAATCACAGGGCCGAATATGGCAGGCAAATCAACCTACATGAGACAAGTTGCGCTAATTGTCCTGATGGCTCAATGTGGAAGTTTTGTGCCTGTTTCGAGCTCAGAATTTTCTGTGGTGGATAGAATTTTTACACGTGTTGGTGCATCAGATAATCTTACACTTGGTCAAAGTACTTTTATGCTGGAAATGAACGAAGCTGCTGCAATTTTGAACAATGCGACTGAAAGAAGTTTGATTATTCTGGATGAAATCGGACGTGGAACGAGTACTTTCGACGGTATTAGTATTGCTTGGGCAATTGTAGAGTATATCCAAAAATTGAGTGCCCTGACGCTTTGTGCTACTCATTACCATGAATTGACTGCAATTGCACAAGAACTGGATTCAGTAAAAAATTTCAGCATTCGTGTTGAGGAAGAAGGAGAGAAAATTGTTTTTTTGCGTAAAATTGTTTCAGGAGAAGCCGACAAAAGTTACGGAGTACAAGTAGCCAGGCTGGCTGGACTGCCAAAAAGCGTGGTAAATCGTGCTCTTGAGGTTATGGAACAATTGGAAGAAACGTCAATGGTCCACCATTTGCCTGTACTTATAGATGAGACACAGCAGAAACAAAAAAATTCTGCAGAGGTTAGTGAAAATTCTGGAAGTTCTTGGGTAAATTCTGTAAATGAGGATCAACAGTTGTCCTTGTTTCCAGAGGAATCACTCTACCTTGATGAGTTGCGCAAACTGAATTTGAATGATATGACGCCGTTGCAGGCACTAAACTATCTTCATGAATTAACTGACAAACTGCGGCAATAGCAAGAAAAGCCGGTAGTATCAAAATCTTAAACTTGAATCCTAAAATGCGAATTGCTGTTTACCCGACAAGTGCAAATCCTCCAACTTATGGTCATGCAGATATATTGGTGAGAACGACCAAACAGTTTGATCATGTTTTTTGGTCGGCTGCTATGAATTCGGAAAAACACTATATGTTTAACGAAGAAGTACGTCTGCGGATGATGAATGAATACGTGCAGCATTTTGACCTGAAAAATGTAACAGTTGAAGCTTTCACAGGTTCTACTATTCGCTACGTGCAAAAACGAAAAGCTCAGGTAATAGTGAAAGGATTGCGTAGTTTAGACGATTTTCAGGGTGAATTTCAGCAAGCAGTCGGAAACAAAGGCATTGATCCTGAAATTGAAACCTTTTGCTTATTTGGAAAACCGGATCTTTTTGCCATCAACTCGACCCTGGTTCGTGAATTAGCATTTCTGGGAGAGTCAATCGAAGCTTATGTTTTACCTTCTGTGGCAAAAATTGTGGCTGATGCAATAAAAAAATCATGATTCGGAAACATCAGAGAGTAAAAAACCATGAGTGACATCAAACTACGAATCTACTATTTGTTTTTCGGAGGAATAGGCGTAGCCCTATTCTTGTCTATGCTGTCTGCAGATTTCCAGGATCCGACTGTTTTTAATCAGTTGTATCCTTCAGAAGGAGTGCAGAACTGGGCAGGTTTGATCGGAGCACTAATCGGTGGTTCTTTGCTGGAAATTTTTGGACCTTCGGCTTTGCTCCTTCCGTGGCTTTTTGTCCGGGCTGCTTTGCATCAATCACGTCAGATTTCCGGATTGATATGTACTTATTATGCATTTGTACTTGTGTTTTTACTTTCAATAATACATGAACTTGCACTACATTCCGGTCTTATAAAAACAGAAGCCTTAGAGTTCTACTTACAAAATGGGTATGCAGCAAAATTAGCTCTAATTTGGTTAGAGAAATCGACTAATCTTGCCATAAGTTTAACTGTTTTGGCTGCGATGTTTATTTTTTCTTTAGTCAGAATGTCTCAAATAATTTCGCCGCTCCCTTTTATTTCTGGAGTATTTTCTGGAGTACAAATCCTTCTCTCGATGCTTGCCAGAAAAATTAGCCCGCCTCCACCTGCAGATAATTATTCAACAACACAACTGCCCAACTTCAAGTAACTTTACTTTTAAATGACGTTGCTTTTGGATTTGTGATTCATTATCTGATTAAAAATAATTGTAAATTAATTTATTTTTGATCGTCCAGGTCTTGATTTTTACTTAGAATCCAGTCAATCTTAAACCGTAAAACTGATGCAGTCAAAGTTCTTTGTGGCAATAATAAATTAAAAACTTTTTAATGATAAACAGAAATATGAATATAAAAATATACTACTGTGTGGTCTGAAACTACAAGCCCAGCGCAGTCAGTTTGGCTGCGGAATTGAAAGCATCCTTTGGTGTGGATTCCGAACTTCTTTCGGGTGAGAAGGGTGACTTTGAAGTAGTTGTGGATGGTAAAACAGTTTTCTCCAAGAAAAAACTGTCAAGGTTCCCTGAACCCGGAGAAGTAACAGAGACACTCAGGGAATGAATACTTAAATAACAGTTATGTCATCAAACGACTATTAAACTGCAATGTCTCTTATATCCTCACAAAAACCAGCAGTTTGTACCTGCTAATCTGTAAGACACAATTTGCCAATATCAGCTAAGAATCGTCAGGAAAAAAAGGTTGGAGGGTTTACCTGAGAATGGGGCCTTATTTTAGTACAGAATAATCTTAGAAATCAGCCTTAAGAGCCGCACGGATTTCACGTTTCAGATCTTTGTTACGCTGTTTTGCTGCAGCTTCACGCTTGAGACGTTTTGCCAAAGACGGTTTGCAGTGAAATTTTCGTTTCTTGATTTCCTTAAAAAGTCCTTCTCTGATCAAGGTGCGCTTCAGTTGCATCATTGATCTGCCGACGTTGCCGTCGCGAACTTCAACTTTTATTGGCATGAACTACCTTTTAATGCATTTAGAAATGAAATGTTATGATTTTAACCCCTAATTATCACGCATTAATTTAACAAATGCAATATTTTTATTCTTTTTTATCAGATTCTTCATCAGGAGCAGGAAGCGCAGCCCGTTTTTTCAATTCAAGTAATTCCAATTCCATATCAGAGGAATCATGTTCCAATTCCTCAAATTTACTTTCCAAACTGTCTTTGTCAGATTCCATGCTGATTTCCTGATAAGCTTCAGCTCTAGTCTGCATGTTTTCCACCTTTTCTTCAATTCGTGCAATCGTTTCCATTGTACCGGAAGTGTCTCCTAGACCTTCCATCGTTTGATAAATATTTTCCTGAGCTTCTGCCTGTTTTTGTTTTACAGATAAGATTCCCTTCTTGCGTTTAATCTCATCTATTTTATCTTCCAAAGTTTGGTAGCTGCTCCGGAGGGCATCCGCATTGTTCCGGTGCATTTCAAGTTGTTTTTCATAATCAGCGGCTCGGATAGTAAATTCTTTTTTCCGTGTCAGGGCCTCTTTAGCCAAATCATCTTTTTCATTTTGGACAGCAAGGATAGCCTTTTGCTCCCATTTTTCCGCTTCTTTATGTTCTTTTTCTGTGTCGCGTTCCAAACGTTTCTGTAAAGCTAAAGCTTCAGTCATTTGCTTTTTAGCTTTCTGTTTTTGCACTTCCAAATCAGAAAGCATTTGCTGAAGCATTTTTTCTGGATCTTCCGCTTTATCCAGCATGTCATTAGCATTTGCTCGAAATAGATTAAATAGTCGAGAGATGATTCCCATAATTTTTTCTGAATGAAGGTTCTAGAAAAGTTGTTTACGTTTGTTTGAAGGAAGGATGTTGAGGGCTTCTCTATATTTTGCTACAGTTCTACGAGCAACTTTAATTCCACTTTTACGCTCCAGAACATCTGCGATCTGCAAATCTGTATAAGGTGATTTAAGATTTTCTTTTTGCACCATTTGCATGATCATATTTTTTATCCGTTTTGAAGAAACTGCTTCTCCTTTACCTTGATCAATACCACTTGTGAAGAAATATTTTAATTCAAAGATTCCTTGAGGAGTGTGAACATATTTATTGGTGGTGATCCGGCTGACCGTCGACTCGTGTACGTCAATATCTTCAGCAACATCTTTCAGCACAAGCGGTCGCAAAAAGTGGATACCTTTTTCAAAGAATTTCTTTTGAAAGCGGAGTATGCTTTTAGTCACACGGTAAATAGTTTTTTGTCTCTGCTCTATACTTTTTAGCAGCCATTGACCCGCTTTAACTTTTTCTAAAATATAATCTTTTGTGAGGCTACCGTCATCCTCCATAGTGTTGCTCAAATCTTTATAATAATTACTGATACGGAGACGTGGCATACCCGCGGAGTTGAGCGCAACTTTATATTCGTCATCTTTTTGATAGATATAGACATCAGGAATTATGTAATGATGTGATGGATTGGAAATAAACTCTCTTCCAGGTTTTGGCTCGAGAGTCATTATCAAACGGTAAGCCTCAATCACTTGTTCGATATCCTGTTTTTGTCTGCGGGAAATTTTTTTAAGATCTTTTGATTCCAGTAGCGGCATGTCATTTTTGACTATGCGGGTACTCAAACTGTCATTTTCGCCCAAAATATCCAACTGAATTAACAGACACTCCTGTAAACTTCTGGCGCCAACCCCGTTCGGATTGAATTGTTGTATTTTACCCAATACATATTCTACGAAGGCACCGACTGCCGATGGAACTTCAAGCTTTTTTGGTTCTTCTTCCGGAATAATCTCTTCTTCATCAAAGCTAGAAAGTTCTTCTTTTTTCTTTTTTTTCTTTTGTGTTGATTTCCCAGATTGAAATTTCAGGTCTAACAAATCAGGATCAACTTCTGGTAGTTCAGGTAATTCACCACTTTTATGTTGTGCAATAATCAGTTCGTATAAATCATACTGTGATTCTAACAGTTCTCGGATACTGGTTACCAGAAAACCATCATCATCTATGTTACCAATCAAGTATGCACCTGTTTTATATTCAAGGGGAGAAAGTTCAAGCATGTCTAACTGCCATACCAGGTGATCTGCTAAAGATTCAGTTTGTGCGGCTGTGGCTTCAATTGAGGGGCCTTCCTCGTCGCCTGAAACAGCATTATATCGACGTTCCTGATAACCTCCAAACTGCTCTATTTGTTCAATATACTGCTGCCAATCAATTTCGTCCTGATCTTTATTATTCAGTTCGTTTTCACGGGCAGTTTCGAATTCGTCTGTATCGGTAACTACTTCAGGATTGTCTGAAGTCTCCTTGGTTTCTTGTGAATCTTCTGTTTTGTCAGGGAAGGTATCCATATCTATACCTTCTTCAAGAACAGGGTTCTCGATTAGAGTTTGTTCAATTAACTCTTCCAATTCAGCACGAGACAATTGAAGGAGTTTGATGGCTTGTTGCAGTTGAGGTGTCATGATGAGCTGCTGGCTCATCTTCATCTGCATTTTCATCTGCATTGCCATGAATCCTCGCTATCCTACTTTCTTAGAGTTATGAAAATTATTTTCAAAATTGATTGATTAAGAAATGATCTTAATATGCTTAGTATTAAGTTCACTCCAAGTTTAGGAAAAAGTCAAACCTACATAGAGAAAGACTTGCCGAGATAAACTTTTTTGGCCTGATCATTTTCGACTAATTCATCCGGAGTTCCGCCTATTAACAACTCTCCTTCATTCATAATGTAGCCGTAATCGATAATTCCGAAAGTCTCTCGGACATTGTGGTCTGTGATTAATACTCCGATATTGCGCTTTGAAAGTTGTCTAATGATTGTTTGAATATCAGCAACTGCAATTGGATCCACACCTGCGAAGGGCTCATCCAGCAACATGATCGCCGGTTCAAGCACAAGTGCACGTGCTATTTCTGCGCGCCTGCTTTCTCCACCAGAAAGCGCATATCCTTTTATTTTTCGAACGTGCTGTATTCCAAGTTCGTTTAGCAGAGAGTCTAGACGATCTTTTTTTTCTGAACTACTCAGCGGAAGCATTTCCAACACTGCAATCAAGTTCTCCTCTACAGTGAGTTTTCGAAAAATTGAACGTTCTTGAGAAAGATAACCGAGGCCGGCTTTAGCTCTCTTATGCATGGGGTATCCTGTGATATCATGACCGTCCAAAAAGATGGTTCCTTCGTCCGGACGCTGTACACCAACTATCATGTAAAAAGCTGTCGTCTTACCAGCACCATTAGGACCAAGAAGGCCAACGACCTGTCCCTGAGTGACTTCAAGAGAGATACCTTTGACCGCATGTCTGCCCTGATATGACTTTTTCAGGTTAGTAGCTTCTAATTTTCTTATACTCAAACCAAGTCTCCGGGTAACTCTGAATTGACAATAATAATTTTTTTTTGTATAGTCTTCCTAGCTGTAGTAAAAATTAATTGTAGCAGAAAGAGAATTATATGCCAATCTACGAATACCTCTGTACGAGTTGTGGATACCAGTTTGAAGAAGTGCAAAAATTCAGTGAACCTTCCTTGGAAGAATGTCCGGATTGCGGGAAAAACAGTGCACAACGCCAGGTTTCGATGAGTTCATTTCACCTTAAAGGTGGTGGCTGGTACAAAGATGGATATTCCAGCAACGTGGCTGAAAAAGAAAACACAGAAAGAACCGGAAAGGAAGGCAGTTCCACATCAAGTAAGGAGTCGACTACCGGGGAAAAGCCGCCAGCTGCTGAAAAATTAAAAACAACAGAAAAGAAGGAATCAAATTCAAATAAAATTGCTAAAACTTCTAGCAAAGAAAAAGCCGCCTAAATATTTTCTCCACTTCTTCCTTAAAGTCTAATCCTCATCATGAAATTGTTTTTCAGACAAACTTTAATTTTGGTCTGGAAAGATGTACTGATTGATTTGAAACGTAAAGACAACTTGCTTTCAATGCTCTTGTTTGCAATTCTGACTTTGCTGGTCTTTCAATTTGCGATGGGAGAGGAACCAGACAGATTTAAGATGGCACTTCCAGGGGTTATCTGGATTGTGTTCCTGATGAGCGGTGTGCTTGGACTGGAAAAATCTTTTATGCAGGAAATGGAAACTGGCTGCATGGGAGGGTTGTTGTTGGCACCAGTAGAACGTAGTGTTTTATTTTTAGGTAAAATGCTGGCAAATACCTTGTTCCTTTTGATTTCGCAGCTTTTGTTTATCCCTCTATGCCTGTTTCTTTTCGAGATTGAGGTAATAAACTGGTTAGAGTTTTTAATGGTTATTCTTTTTGGGACAATTGGATTCAGTTCATTAGGAACTTTGTTGACTGCAATGACATCAACTTTACGCGGGAAAGGAATGCTTTTACCGATTCTTATTTTTCCCCTGATGGTTCCAAGTCTATTATGTGTTGTCCGTCTTACGGATTTTCTATTTTTTGGCTCTCATCCTGCGGAAGTCTGGTCCTGGTGGAAACTGCTTATAGGTTTTGATGTTATTCTCTTCACTTTTTCTTTACTGGGATTTGAATTTATTGTTGAAGAATAACTTTTACTCAGAAAATCTCTTGCAAATTTTCATTGCCAAGATAGAATAAGAAGCCTTAATTATTGGTTATTTGGGGCGTAGCCAAGTGGTAAGGCATCGGGTTTTGATCCCGTGATACGCAGGTTCGATCCCTGCCGCCCCAGCCAGTCATTATATTGATAAGCACATCAACTCTTTTCCTATTCAGTCCTCCCTGCATTGGGAATATTCATTTCCCTCAACATGACTGATATATCCCGACTAAAATACATTCAATGGCGTCCTATTGGCGTATGTGACACAGGTGTAGGGAAAGAGCGGAAAGCCAAGATGTTCACCAGGACAGACCTTGCAAAAGTTACATCTCCGGAAGTAAATCGGGGAAATTGGCGTCAACAACCAGAAGTTCTGCAGCTAATTCAACGCTATGCACATGATCTGGCAGGAATTTCAAATTTGACAGATGAAATGCTTTCTCCGGAAATTGCAGAAATAAAATTGGTAGGAGCAGTTCTCGGTCATGAACAAACGCCAAATTTGAACCAAGAATCCGCAGATGGAAGAGTGCAGTTTTTTCAGCTTAGTTTTCAAGACGGAAAAACCAAAAAAGTTTCGTCAAAAAATTGGAAAAAGTGGCTGATTTGGTTGATGATTGCAGTAGTAGTTTTTTTAGGAATGACCTCGATGTTCTTGATTGCCAGTCGGTTTTCATTGTTATCTTTGAACAGCAGCAAAAAATCTGTTTCAGTTTGCAGCACAAACAGACAGGAAGCAAAATATTCAGAACATTTAAGAGACATACGGAAATCATTGGTTTTTGAGCTGAACCGTCTACCAGCATGGTCAACTTTTAACGTGGCGCGTACTTACTGTATTGGAGGAAAAATGAGTATCAAACAGCAGGAACAGCGGTTGCTTCAGTGTTTGTTGAAGGTACGTAACCGCACAAAAAACATGCCGCCGGCTTCAAGACCGAGTCTTAACAAAATTGAAGCTTGTGCAAGTACTCTCTGTCAAAGGGAACTTCCGCACCTGTCTGAGTTCTGCAAAAGATTGTGATATACTCTACTAACATTTGTAATTGAGAAATAAAAAGTTAAATATCACGTGTATCATCAATGATTTGTAAAAAAACCAATTAAGAAATGCAAAAAATATTTTATGAGCAATAACACGGCAAATTTACACTGAAAACATGATTGACAAAAAACACATAGGCTATGAATTCCTTCCAGTAACTGTACCAGTTGAAGAGGGGCGGTTAAAATTTTTGGCAAAAGCACTTGGGGAAACCGGGGATATTTATACAAATCCGGATGCAGCAAAAGCTGCTGGACTTCCGGGATTGCTGGCACCTCCAACTTTTCCTTTTATGCTGGAAATAGACGCACTGGATTTGGTGGCATTTATGAGTTTGTTGGGAGAAAGCCTGGAAAAATTGCTGCACGGAGAAGAAAATTTCAAATACTTTGCACCAATATATGCAGGCGATAAAATCACTGTCTGCAAAAAAATTACTGATATCATTGATAAAAAAGAAGGAACTTTACAGTTTGTGATTTCAGAAAACACTTTCACCAATCAGGCAGGTGAAATTGTAGCTGAAACCCGCACCAATTATGTTTTTCATCATAAATGAAAAAAATATGAAAATACCTTCATTCGACTCTCTAAAAGTAGGAGAAGAAATTCCTGCTCTAATCACTCCTCCAGTAACCCGGCATACGCTGGCACTCTATTGCGGTGCATCCGGAGACCATAATCCGATTCACGTGGATATTGATTTTGCTAAATCATCTGGACTGGATGACGTAATTGCACACGGAATGCTTTCAACAGGATACCTGGCCAGGATGATCACCAACTGGGTTCCACAATCTACTCTGAGGAGCTGGAAAAATCGTTTCACTGCAATGACTCATATCGGTGACATAGTAACCTGCACCGGCAAAATTACTGAAAAGTTTGAGGAAGGCGGAGAAAAACTGGTGCGCCTTGAGTTACAGACAAACACCCCACAGGCACAGACCATTATCGCAGAAGCTGTGGTCGCCCTGGAATAATATGCCTGCTCTCCTTTCCTCATTAAAAATTCTTGATTTTTCGACGTTACTGCCGGGACCTTTTGCCTCGATGATACTTGCAGATTTAGGGGCAGAGGTTTTAAGGGTAGAATCTCCCACACGACCGGATTTAGTGAGAATGCTGCCGATTCAAGTAAAAGGTGGTTCAGCAACTCATGCGACAATTAATCGTTCCAAAAACTCCATTTGCTTAAATTTGAAAAATCCTGATGCCGTCAAAATTGTTAAACAATTGGTCAGCAAATATGATATCGTTTTGGAACAGTTTCGTCCTGGGGTGATGAAGCGGTTGGGATTGGACTATGAGGAACTCCGCAGACACAATCCTGCACTCATTTTTTGTTCACTGACTGGTTACGGGCAAACCGGACCTTACCGTAACCGTGCCGGTCATGACCTGAATTATCTCGCTCTTTCCGGAATAAGTAATTACAGTCGTCGAAAAAATGAATCACCTGTGCCGCTGGGTATTCAGATTGCGGACATTGCTGGAGGTTCATATCATGTAGTAATGGGAATTTTAGCAGCAGTAATTCATCGCCAGCAAACAGGAGAAGGACAGAGTGTCGATATAAGTATGGCAGATGCTTTGTTCAGCATGAAAGTATTTGAAAGTGCAAACTGGCTGGCAGGAGGACCGGGAGCAGAACCAGAATCAACCTGGCTCAATGGCGGAACTATTTATGATTATTTCCTAACGCAAGATGGTCGCTGGGTTTCTGTTAGTAGTTTGGAACCTCAATTTCTTGCTGCATTGATAAATGCTATGGGGCTTCCGGAAACTTTGTTCAAAACAAAATTGACTGATCCGGAAGCACAAAGGCGTCTAAAGAGGATACTCCGGGATCGATTTTTGGAACGTCCGTGGACTGAATGGGAACCTGTTTTTGCCGATTGCGATGCGTGCGTTGAATTGGTTTTGGAATTTCCGGAAGCTATGGAACATCAGCAGTTTAAAGCCAGAGAAATGATTACAGATGTTCCGGCTCCGGATGGTTCTTCTCAAAAACAAATTGCATCCCCATTTAAGTTTTCCGGAAGCAAACCAGAATATCTGCACATTGGTGTAGAGCTTGGTGAGCAAACGGATATTATTTTGAAAGAACTTGGTTATAATTTGAAACAAATCGAAAAATTAAGAAAAGATGGAGTTTGTGCAGGTACTGAAACTAAATAATTGGGGAAAAGATGCGTAATAAACCAGAGCTGACATCTAACTCAGGTAAATTTAATTTACGTTATATTTTTGGGATGAAGCTCCGCTGTTTTAGACAATAAAAAGGATTTGGTCTTAAACAACTTGCCGCACTGACTGGGTTATCTGCTTCATATATTAATGAAATAGAAAAGGGGAAAAAGTATCCAAAAGCAGAAAAAATAATGATGTTAGCTGAAGGATTAGGAGTTGAATACGATGACTTGGTTTCCATCAGCATGACTGGTCGGCTCGGTCAAATCTCGGAACTGTTTTTTTCTTCATCAGTTCTAGGTTCATTCCCTTTTCAGCTTTTTGGGATCACATTTGAAAATGTGATGGAGCTTTTCACTGCATCACCCAAGAAAGCCGCAGCACTTATCAGCACGTTGATGGAGATTTCAAGAGCGTATGACATGAACGTTGAGCAGTTCTTTTTGGCGTCTTTGAGAGCTTATCAAGAAATGCACAACAATTATTTTGAAGAAGTTGAAGAATTGGCTGAGAAGTTTGCACTTGAGCAGAAATGGACACGCCTTTCCCCACCAACACGGGAAGAATTAATTGAAACACTCCACCAACTTCACTCTGTTGATGCAAGAGTAGCAGACTTTTCAAAATATCCTGAATTGACGGATCAGAGGTTTATTTTTTTACCTGGTAAACCATCTCAATTATTATTAAATAACCAGCTTGTTCCATCACAACACGTTTATTCGTTAGCTTTGCAAATTGGATATTCGGAGCTAAAAATCCGCAAGCGGCTCAGGACTTCTCCCCATAAACAATTCGATTCATTTGACCAGGTAATGGACAATTTTAGGGCCTCTTATTTCGCCGGTGCCTTGATGATTAATCGTAACCAGGTTAAAGAAGAGCTTAAAGAAATATTTCAGTCAGAAACTTGGAATGGCGATGCTATTCTTGAGTTGCTGAAGCACCACGAAGTAACTCCGGAAACCTTTTTACATCGACTCAGCCAAATCCTTCCGGGACTTTTCAAAATCACAGAATTGCATTATTTTCGTTTTGAACATTTTGTTGGAAAAAATGAGATCAGACTTACCAAGGAATTGAACATGCCAAGAACATTGGTACCCAGCGGTGTACGCTTAAAAGAGCATCACTGTCGTCGCTGGCTACCGGTGTCCTTACTCAAAATTCTGGAAGAAGAACAGCTAAAAGGTAATCCCAACAAAATTCTTATTAGAACCCAGAGGGCTCAGTTTGTGGAAAGTGGAGACGAGGTTCTTTTTATTTCCATTGCACATGCATTGCGTTTGCGCTCCAAAATGAACCGCTGCGTTTCGCTTGGATTAAGGATCGATAATGCTTTAAAAAGAAAAGTTAAGTTCTTAAACGATCCGCAAATTCCAGTGGAGAAAGTAAATCAGACATGCGAACGCTGTCCATTAGACAATAGTCAGTGTTCGGAACGAACGGCTCCACCCAGTGTTTTTATTCAGGAGGAGAAGGAAGAACTTATGAATAGAACGCTTAAAAAACTTGTCACAGATTATCGTGCGAAAAATCTGAAAATCTGAAAAACAAGTCAGAGTGGGAAGAAATAATTTAGATAAAAAGTATGCAGTTGACTTTGTTTCAAAAAAGGACTTGAATTTGTGGCGGAAAGAAAGGGGATCTGTTGACCAACCGAAAAACGATAATATAACAAGAAATTAGATGTGACAAAATAAGAGGCTCCAGTTTCAACTCCTAATGCAATTTCATCCTCAAAAGATTTATTGCTTCCGATTGCAGCAAAACGCGTTTTGGTAAATTGTACACCTGCACCATAGTGCAAATAGAAGTCTCGACTGATTTTTGGGTACTGAGAATACCAAAAATTGTTTTGGATTATTTCTAATCTTTGTCCAGATTTTCCATCATGAAAAATAGTTTTTGAAACTTCAACAATCGATATTTGCCGTTCATATTCTATAACCTGCTCATCCCAAAAATATCCCAAATTAATACCGATTCCGTTTGCTTCTCCATCCGAATCTGAAATTATCACATCATCTGCAACTTTTAGCCCGACTTTCCGGAAACCAACACCAAAATAGAACCCCTGCCAGCGTGAGGATGTTCCGGAAACAAAGAACTCAGGTTCCGGAGCTGCAATTCGTGATTCAAGAATGCGTTTATCCATTTCGCTGGGCTCAGGAGAATCATTTTCCTGTGCATAGCTTCCTGCCGCAAAAAAAATGCAAAAGGACAGCATCAATAAAAACCTCATGTAATTACAGAAAATATGAAAAATATAAATTCTACAATTTTCTAAGTGATCGTAATTGCTCATTTAACTATTCCAAATCTGGCAAAATCTGTTCCGGAAGCGCAATGCCGCCCAGGTTTATGTAGGCATAAAGAGTCCGGTTAATGTATTCTTTTTCACGTCCACTGCTGGTTGTCGTTTTGTCAACACTTTCTGTCAGGGCAAGCCTAATGTTCCAGCAGTCAGGACGGTAATCCAAAGTGAAAGCACTTGAAGTCAGACGTCGTCGAAAAGTGTAACTGTCCGCATCCAAATTTACAGTTCCAGAAAATCCAAATGCTAATTCATCGCTTGCTTCAAAGCTGTTACTGAAACCAAATGTGTTGGCAGTAGCAACATCATTACCATAAGGTGTTTGATAGGCAAATTCGTTTTTATGGAAGTTCACCGATGCTTTGTTGTGATCGCTAACGCCGAAACCAAAACCTGCGGAATATTCTACAACCTGGCGTTTCTGATGGTGATATCGATTGAAATAATTTATGGAAAAACCCGGGCCGGGATTGAAACTCAAAGTAGTCCTTAGAGGTAATAATGGTTGGCCTGAATCAGTTTCATTCCCCTTTACTGCCGGACCGATTGGCTGAAAATCCGGATCTTTTTTTAAGACATCATAATGCTGAACAAAGTTTAAACTTGCCATGGTCCAACTCTTTCCTTCACGAGTCTGGCCTCGTATCTGGCTGCTAATAAGTGGAACTACTCCTTTCTCTGCATAGGCCAGGATAGTGTCTTTTTGTTGAGCGCTTAATGCACCGCCAAACAGCTTATCTAACTGGTCGACAAACAATTTTTCTGAAGCAAATTCCTTTCCTTGAATTAGTCCTAACTTTCGAATTAAGGCGACATCCATTTGTCTTCTGCGCATTCTGTTTAATGAGAGAGATGTTAGTTTCACGCTTCTCTCAAAGTAACGTCTTTTGGCCAGCAAGACATTTTCCAACCGAAATGTTGTTATTCTCCGTGTTGAAATTACTCCACCGAAGGGAACTCCGGAATCAGATATTTGCTGTACATCTTCGATGTAATCGAATTGCAGGCGTGGTATCAACAAGTGCTTGAAACGGCTGAATATTCCTGATTCTTGTTTAAATATTCGTGATAGAGTTGTGTTGATTTCTGCTTTTCCGTCCAATATTTGAAATCCATATTCATCATCACTTCCCGGTACATCCGGATCACGTACTTTGAAACTGGAAAATCTTTTTCCAATTTTAAAACTGGTGTTAAAAAGCTGAAAAACTGGGAACTGAAAATTAAAACTTGGAGTGGCAGTAATCCCTTCTCCATTATATCCTTGTACTCTGTAATAACGAATTACAGAACCATCGACTGAACCTGACAACGTTGATTTTCCACTACGCCAAAATGCATCACTAAATTGAAATGTAAGTGCAGGCAGATATTGTACTTGTGTGAGATCAATTTTTCTGTTTAACAAAGCTAATTCGCTGAATACACGGGTTTGAGTTGCAGAAAGTGAGATACTTCCTTTTGGAAATTGTCTGTTGATGTTTGCAGAAAAATTTTGTGCGGTGTTTGGGGCAGGATTCTCAATCAGTTCATATTCCTTTTGAAACTGACTGTCGCTGTAAACCAGAGCTGAAGCAATCAGGCGGCTCCGACCATCCAGTTGTTGATTATGGTTAAATTGGAATTTAAAGCGTTGAGGATGCAATTCGGATGGCTCTATCTCGTGAGCACTCAAACTTCCGGATTCATTTTCTGGATCACGTGCATCCCGTTCAAAAAATCGCTGGTATTTGATTTCACCTCTCATTCCTTCGGTCAATGCATATTGATAATCAAAACGCAATCCTGGTCCACGTCGCTCCACCCAGTCATAAGTCAGTGTCAAATCCTGTTCTTGATCAATTGCCCAAAAGTATGGAATTCCAAAGCGATATCCTAAATCCCATTTTTTTACACTACTCCGGATTACGAGATATTCTGGAGGAAGAAATCCGGATTGTCGACGTTTAACAGTGGGCCAGGAAAGGTACGGTAAATGAAAAACAGCAACTCCTCCAACTTTTAAAGTAGAAACACTGGATGATGAGAAGTTTTGAACATAATAATTTACTTCACTGCTTGTAATTTCCCAAGCAGGAGATTTGGGATTACAAGTCGTGAATGTGCAGTTTTTCGCCACATAATGGTTTTTTCCCAATCTCCGCACTTCTTTTGCAGTCATGTACGCTTTGTTTGAGGCATCATAAACGATAGTGTCACGAAAAATTCCAGTACCGTCTTTGACGTTTATCTCCAATTCATC
>LSNO01000090.1 GCA_002082305.1 SAR324 cluster bacterium SAR324-CTD7B | reverse complement strand
CAGGATTTTAAACGAAACTGAGGGAATATTGGTCACAGTTTCCCGTCATGGTGATTTGCTTGATCTAAGCTGGAACACCAAAGGTCTGGAAGAATTTGGACATCATTTGCTGGTTCTGATGAATGATGTACAAGTTTTGACAGTACATGAAAAAGGTCGTAATTATTTCACTCGTCTAGATCCTTTAGCTTTTGAACAGAGTGAGGAAGAGAGCGATTCCCGGCTTTCGGCACCCATGCCGGGCAACATTATCCGTGTGCTGGTTCAAGCTGGAGACAAAGTAATTTCCGGTCAACCATTATTAGTGATGGAAGCCATGAAAATGGAACACACGATTAATGCTCCTGCAGATGGAATTGTAGAACAAGTTTTTTTTCAAACCGGTGACCTGGTACAAAATGATGCAGAACTGATCAAGTTTTCTCTGCTTTAATGTTGTTTCCATGTGTTGTACTGTAAGGTCTGATAACATTCTCTATCCGGCTCCTGGTTATTAGAGACTCCTTCATGAAAAACATCTGTACAATTATTTTAACTTTTTTGTATTTACTAATTTTCCTCGTAAATGCCCAAGGTAAGGAACGACCTGTTCCTGCAGTACAGCATAAATATACAAACCAACTTATCCACGAAAGCAGTCCATATTTGCTACAGCATGCCCATAATCCAGTGAACTGGTATCCATGGGGAAAATCCGGTTTTGAAAAAGCAGAAAAAGAAAATAAACTGATCATTGTCAGTATAGGTTATTCATCCTGCCACTGGTGTCATGTAATGGAAGTGGAAAGTTTTGAAAACGAGGAAATAGCAAAAATTATGAATGAAAATTATGTTGCTATTAAAGTAGACAGAGAGGAACGGCCGGACATTGATCAGATCTACATGAATGCTATTCAGTTGTTGACAGGCAGTGGCGGCTGGCCCTTGAACTGTATTACACTGCCAAATCGAGAACCTTTTTTTTGCGGAACTTATTTTCCAAAAGAAAAGTGGCTGGAAATCCTAATTAAAGTCGCAGATTTTGTTAAGCAAAATCCTGAAAAAACAAAATTACTTGCGAGGCAGGTCACAGATGGTGTGCGGTCCAGTGAAATAAATTTTGCCACTGATGAAAAGCCGGAATTCAGCATAAAAGATTTGAATGGTGTCTTTGCCGCTTGGCAAAAAAATATAGATTATCTACAGGGCGGAAGCAAAGGAGAACCTAAATTCCCAATGCCGATTGGCTACCAATTTTTGCTGCACTACAATTTTCTTGTTAAAAATCCGGATGTATTGAAGGCAGTAACAGTTACTTTGGACAAAATGGCAGCAGGAGGTATTTATGATCAGGTAGGAGGAGGTTTTTCAAGATATTCTACTGATCAGTACTGGAAAGTACCGCACTTTGAAAAAATGCTCTATGACAATGCGCTTTTGGTAAGCCTGTATTCCCGTGCCTATCAGCAGACAAAAAATCCAAAATACAAAACTGTTGTTCAAGAAACACTTGCTTTCATAAAAAGAGAAATGACTTCTCATGAAGGAGGGTTTTTTTCGTCACTAGATGCAGACAGTGATGGTGAGGAGGGTAAGTATTATGTGTGGAAACTTGAGGAGTTGAAAAACATTTTGGGCCGGGAAGCTGATTTTATAATTGATTATTACAATTTGACTTTAGAAGGAAATTGGGAAGACAGGAAGAATATTTTATATATTTCTGCAACCGACAAACAACTGGCAGATAAATATCAAATCACTGTAAGTGAATTAAATAACCGAGTATTTGAGTCAAAAGAAATATTATTGAAAGAAAGATCAGCTAGAGTTCATCCCGGGCTTGACGACAAAATTATCACTTCCTGGAATGCTCTGATGCTTAAAGCATATATTGATGCTTTTGAGGTTTTCGGCAATGAGGATTATTTGACTGCCGCACTTAAGAATGCAGAATTTATTGCCAGTAAATTAAAATCTGCTGATCACAGATTAAATAGAAATTATAAAAACGAAAAGGCAGGCATTAACGCATATTTAGATGATTATGCCTTTAGCATTTCTGCTTTCATTTCCTTATACCAGGTTACATTTTCAGAAAAATGGTTAGATACTGCACGAAAATTAACAGACTATGCAATTGATCATTTCTTTGAAAATAAAAGCGGAATGTTTTTTTACACCTCTGATCTTGATCCGGCACTGATTGCAAGGAAGAAAGAGATAATTGATAATGTTATGCCTGCTTCAAATTCAGAAATGGCAAAAAATCTTTTCGTTTTGGGGTATTACTTTTACAATGAAGAATATCTGGAAAAATCCTCAAAGATGCTTAACTCAGTTAAGAAATATACTTTAAACGGTGGCAGCTATTTTGCGAATTGGGACATTTTGATGGCATGGTTCTCCAGTGAACCATATGAAGTGGCGATTGTTGGAAAAGAATTTGAGCATCTGCGGAGAGAGTTTAACGGACACTACCTGCCGAATGTGTTTTTTTCCGGAGGGAGCAGTGAAGGTACTTTGTCTTTACTTGAAAACAAACTGGTTGAAGGGGAAACTACAATTTATGTGTGTCAGTTCAAAGTCTGTAAACTTCCTGTGACTGATACAAAAGCTGCATTGACTCAAATCTTTGATCAGTAATTGTGACTCTTCCATAAAAAATATTTTCCAGTAAAGCTGGAATCATGAAATTATCAAATGAATTAAATTTTAGATAACTGCTCATTGGGTAACTCAAAAAAAATCATGTCCGGAATGTCTGAAAAGTATTGTTTACTTTATTAAAATCCAGCAAATATTTAAGGCTCACTGAAAAAGTTTTTCTTTTGTCATCCCGGATCTTTGCTTAGCTTCCCCCGGAATGACACGGTTTAGGGACTATTTACTGTTTTATCAATAATTTATGAAAAAAACTACAGGAGTAAAAGTGACAGAAAAAAAATTATCAATCTTTGAACGCTATCTTACAGTTTGGGTATTGCTCTGCATTGTGGGCGGAATTATTCTAGGTAAAATTGCACCTGATGCTGCAGCAACGCTGAATGAATTTTCTGTTTATCAAGTATCTGTTCCCATAGCAGTTTGTTTGTTTTTCATGATGTATCCAATCATGGTAAAAATAGATTTTTCACAGGTTTTAAAATCAGCAAAAACTCCAAAGCCCGTTTTTCTGACCTTGTTTATAAACTGGGCAATCAAGCCCTTCACCATGTTCGCCATAGCCTATTTCTTCCTGGGTTATTTGTTTGTAGATTATCTTCCCGGAACTGAGATTCTGAAAAATGGTGAAGAAGTTGAATTATGGCGTAGCTATGTTGCCGGTGCAATTCTGCTCGGAATTGCTCCATGCACTGCAATGGTTTTGATGTGGGGCCACCTGGCAAAAGGGAACGCCGGCTTAACACTGGTAATGGTAGCAATAAATTCACTGATAATGCTCGTTATTTTTGGACCTTTAGGAGGATTGTTATTGAACATAAATTCCATGCCCGTACCATGGGAAACTATGCTGTTTTCAGTATCAGTTTATGTTGCTTTCCCGCTGATTGCCGGTTACCTGTCAAGGAAATGGATTCTTCAATACAAAGGTCAAGAGTGGTTCAATGAAAAATTTTTGCATTGGCTCACTCCGGTCAGTATAACTGCATTGCTTGTCACTCTGCTTCTACTGTTTTCATTTAAAGGAGAAGTTATCGTCAATAATCCGCTTACTATTATATGGATTTCTATTCCACTTTTCATTCAGACAGTTTTGATTTTTGTGATTGGATATTTTATTTTGGCAAGGTGGATGAAATTATCCTATCACGATGCCGCGCCGGCAGCTTTAATTGGTGCTTCAAATCATTTTGAGGTTGCAATAGCGACGGCAGTTATTTTATTTGGTTTGTCATCGGGTGCAGCACTGGCGACAGTAGTAGGAGTTTTGATTGAGGTTCCTCTGATGCTGATGCTGGTCTCAATTTGTAAAAGAACGTGTCATCTTTTTGATGAGTGCCACTTGGACTATCCAAACTGCAAACCTGTTCTTGTGTCTAATGAAATATGACTATCTCGTAAAAAGTCTGAAATCCACACAGTCATTTCGGTCGTAAGGAGAAGTATTACTGATATTAGAATGGTCGCTTATACAAGATTTCTAACTTCACTCGAAATGACAGGTTTTTAGATATTTTTACGACTGCATCAAGGATGAATATTCTATTTCATCAAGACATTCTTTATAAAGACAAAATCCAGGAATAAGCACAATTATGCGAAAGGTTTACAGTTCTCCTAAAACGAATTTGGTACATTTTGCCAAGAGCGTTCTGGAAGCTAATAATATAGAAAGTGTGATCCTGAGAGAACAGTTGGCTGGAGTCGTCGGCGGGATAGCTCCTCTTGATGCATGGCCTGAACTCTGGGTTCATGACGCTGAAAGGTTGGAAGAGGCTCGTCAGTTACTTGAGGCTTCGATGGCGAAGTCTGAAACACTGGATAAACCCTGGCAATGTCAGGGTTGTGGTGAAAAGATTGAGGCCCAGTTTACCCAGTGCTGGAAGTGTGATACCGAGTTCGGGTTATCTGAAAGCTGATTTGATTACCCAAATTGCAAAACGAAGCTTAATTCGGTTCGGCTGTTGCATATGTTATATTTAGGGTCAGAGTAAATTTAAAATCAAATTTAGTAATAATTTCTGCAAAAGTGGCACGTCTTCAAAGAGCGGCACCAATTGGTATTCCTGTGCATTTATTACAAAGAGGAAACAACCGTCAGGCTTGCTTTAATATGAATGGAGACTATGCAGCATATTTGTGGTGGCTCAGGGAGTATTCCGAAAAATTCCAGGTAGAAATCCACGTATGGTCTTTAATGAAAAATCATATCCATTTGTTATGTACTCCACAATTGGAGGGTGGGCTGAGCCGTATGATCCAGGCTTTAGGCAGGCAATACGTGCGGTATTTCAATTATCAGAACCATCGAACAGGTACTCTTTGGGAAGGGCGCTACAGATCATGTTTGGTCCAGCCTGAAGGATATTTGCTTAAAGTCTATCGGTACATTGAGCTGAATTCGGTGCGAAAAAAATATGTTAGCAAACCCTCTGACTACCATTGGTCCAGTTATCAGATAAACGCGCAGGGAAAGCCTTCCGCACTTTGTAAGCCCCACGCTGAATATTTGAAGCTGGGTGAATCAAAAGCAGAACGGACAGAAAAATATCAGGAAATGTTTGAGCAAAGTTCCAGGGAAGATTTACTTGAAGAAATCAGGGACAGTACAAACAAAGGACTGGCTTTTGGAGATGAGAGTTTTAAGATAGAGGTTGAAAAAATGACAGGCCGCCGAGTCAGATCATTGAAAAGCGGGAGACCGTTTGGTTGGCGAAAACAAAAGTCATCATGAAACGATTACAGAATTAAATTTTTCAAAGTGTGTTAGTAGATGAAAAAATATCCAAAAAAATCTAAAGCCGTCTATTTTTTTGGAACCTGCCTGGTGGACCTGTTTTATCCGGAGGCCGGAATGGCAGGGATCAAGCTTCTGCAGCGTGAAGGATTGGAGGTCATTTTTCCGCAGCAGCAAACATGCTGCGGGCAGCCGGCCTTCAATTCCGGGTTCCATGACGAAGCTCGTAAAGTTGCCGCAAAACAAGTTGTCTTATTTCCAAAAGATATTCCGATTGTGATTCCATCCGGCTCATGCGGTGCAATGATCCGTAAGCATTATGCTGAACTATTTAAAAATGATGACCTCAAAACTGAGGCAGAATCTGTGGCAGAACGTATTTTTGAGTTAACAGAATTTTTAGTATATGTACTAAAAATAAAACTTAAAGACCTGGGTGAACCGATTAAACTAACGTGGCATACTTCCTGTCATGCAAAGCGGGAAATGGGAATTGACACTGAACCGAAGGAGTTATTGCGTCAGTTGAAAAACGTCGAATTACTCGAACTTGAGCGGGAAGATGAGTGTTGCGGATTTGGCGGTACATTTGCCGTTAAGGAGCCTCATATTTCTGCGGCAATGGTAAAAGACAAGGTTGATGACATTTCAAAAACTGGTGCAAGTCGCTTGCTCAGTGGAGACTGCGGTTGTCTGCTGAATATTTCCGGTGCAATGAAACATTCCGGAATTTCGACAGATCATCAGCATATTGCGGAATTCATTTGGGAACGTACCGCAAACAATAAATCTTAAAACAAAAGTATACGATGAATACAGAACACATGAGTTTAGCTGAAGTTGAGAGTCTGGCAACTGACGCATTGATCGGCACAGGAACACGTCTGGAATCCGCGCAGTCAATGGGTAGGGCTGCGCGAGCGGCTGAACGTGACGGTATACGGAGTCATGGACTGCTCTACGTTCCAACATACTGTGAACATGTGAAGTGTGGAAAAGTAGACGGTACTGCAGTTCCTGAAATAATCCAGCCTCGCTTATCCGCAATTAAGGTGGACGCAAAAACAGGTTTTGCGCACCCTGCAATTGAAGCGGGATTTATTGAATTGATACCGCTCGTTAAATCGAACGGCTGTGTCGGACTCACTATAAGCAATTCCTACAACTGTGGAGTACTGGGTTATCATGTGGAACGCCTTGCTGAAGCCGGACTTGTAGGAATCGGCTTTACGAATTCACCGGCCTCGATCGCGCCTGTAGGAGGGAAAAAACCTGTGATTGGTACAAATCCGTTTGCTCTTGCAGTTCCGGATTCTGCGGGAGGTGTGGCTTTCGTGCTGGACCAGAGTGCAAGCGTTGTTGCCAAGAGCGAAATTATTATGCGTGCACGGGAAGGAGATTCGATCCCTGAAGGCTGGGGGCTGGATGCTGAAGGACAAACTACGACAGATCCGGAAATAGCGCTCAAGGGAAGTATGGCTCCGAGCGGTGGTTACAAAGGTTTCGGTACAGGTTTGCTGGTCGAAGTTATGGCTGCCGCACTCAGTGGCGCTATGCTTGGTCTTCAGGCCAGTCCTTTCTCCGGCACAGCAGGCGGGCCTCCGAGAACAGGACAGTGTTTCCTTGCCTTCGATCCGAATGCTTACTCTGGAGCAGAGTTTGCTGAGCGAATCACAATCCTGACAGAAGCAATCCAGAGTCAGGAGGGTGCACGCTTGCCAGGTGACCGTCGCAAAGAGAATCGTCAACGTATTGAGATCGAAGGTGTTGAGGTTGAGAAATCCTTGATTAAACGAATTCAGACTTTTTGTACTTGAAAAACTCCTAATTAGTTAAGAGTTCACAGAAAAAAAATCCTTTGTCATTCCAGACTTGATCAAGGATCAAGAACCCAGAACAAGTGGATTATTCCGTCTCAATAAATTACTCTTTACATTCAAGATGGGCGCGAGTGTAAGGTCCAATCTCTTCTTCCTCTAAAACCTTAAAATCACCGTAACAGTATTTAATTGCCCGTTCCTGCAACTGGTCACGTTCTCCTGTTTTGAAAATAATGTATTGGGGTTCCCTGCTGCAGCCGGGGAGTATCTGCAGAAAATTCAAGGATGTACAAAGGAACAATATTTTGAAAATTTTCTGCTTATGAATCATTACTTTATTTTTGGTTCAATTGCATGAACAGGCTTACACTGTGCCACTCTACAACTGTTCCTGCAACTTCATTTCGGAAAGTCTCCCGTAAATTATTAAGTTGTTCCGGAGAAAAATATGCTGATAACCGCTGTCCGTAGCTGGAATGGGGGCTGTTCTGATGAGATGGAAACCATTGTTCTATTTGTTCAGTTCGAATCATGGTTGGGATGCAGTACTCTTTAACCTGCCAGCGAATGATATTCCAATTTGCACCTTTCAGCTCATCACAAAGAGTGGATGGTGTCCAGCTGCTGCGCACATTTTCTTCATCCAGGTAAATTCCTTTTTCTGCGGTTTTCAACTTTTTCCTAAAATCGGGCTCAAGCAATTTTTCCGGAATCAAATCTGAAAGACGCTGCCCCAGAGCGGGGACCGTCTCTCCAAAAACGAAAAAGCCATCAGCAGAAATCCACGGTTTTAGAGTTTCAAGAAAACCTGTTTTGTCAGCGTGTTTCTGCAGTACATTCCGGCCGACAATACGCTCAAAACGTAAATCTGCAATTTCAAAAGACGCAGGACATCCGGAACTGTCCACTGCAATTTTAGCTTCAATTCCGGAAGTGGTTTTTTTGAACAAAGTGCCAAGTATTTTTTTTTCGTTAGAGGATTCAACAAGTGCATAAACATTCTCCTCAGAAATACGGCGAAGAAATTCACCAAGGAGCAATCCTTCACCTGCATTGAGCACCAGTGCAAGAGTATTTCGTGAAATCTCGCTCCATTCCGTCAACTGATCACGGAACTCGTTAAGCAATTCCCCTGAACTGCCAAGTGTTCTAGCTTCCCAATAATTTAAATTTCCGGATTGTTCAGATGCAGTTTGCGAAAAAAAAGCTGCAAGTTGTGCTTCTCGGTTCCGTGCTACATTTTCCTGTATAGAAGCTTCAAAACCTTGTTCTGAGGGCTGATAAAAAATCCGGCCCTGCAAAACATCCGGAAGATACTGCTGTGCGACCCAATGATCGCGGTAGGCATGTGGATAAAGATAGCCTTCTCCGTGTCCAAAGGCTTTACCGTCGCGGTTTGCATCTTTGAGGGGGTCTGGAACTTCATCAGCCTGTCCATTGCGTACAACAGAAATTGCATCAAAAAAGGCAAAAGCCGAATTACTTTTTGGTGCGGTACTTAAATACAAACAGGCTTGTGCCAGGTGATAACGGCCTTCCGGCATGCCGACATAATCAAAAGCCTGGGCTGCAGATGAAACCACACCCAACGCCTGCGGATCAGCCATTCCAACATCTTCTCCGGCAAAAATCAGCATCCTCCTGAAAATGAAGCGCGGGTCTTCACCTGCTTCCACCATTTTTGCCATCCAGAAAAGTGCAGCATCCGGATCAGAACCGCGCATCGATTTGATAAAAGCGGAAATTGTGTCAAAATGCGCATCGCCGTCTTTGTCATAAAGCACTGCACGCTGCTGAATTGATTCTTCTGCAACTTCCAGTGTAATTTGCAGCACGTCATTTTCGTCAGCTTGACTTGTTAAGACGGCGAGTTCAAGTGCATTCAAGGCTGCTCTGGCATCACCTCCGGCAACATGCGCCAGGTGCCTGCGTGCCTCCGCTGCTAGATTTACTTGCTTGTCGCCAAAACCACGTTCAGAATCTGTCAGTGCCTGCTCAATTATTTCCTCCACTTCAGTTGATTTGAGGGACTGAAGTTGAAAAATTCGGGAGCGGCTGACGAGCGCCTTATTGACTTCAAAATATGGATTTTCGGTTGTCGCGCCGATCAGAATAACTGTCCCGTTTTCCACATGCGGAAGGAGTGCATCCTGTTGCGCTTTGTTGAAACGATGTACTTCATCAACAAACAATACCGCGTGGCGCTGATGTTCTGTACGTACTTTTTTGGCAGTTTCAATACATTTGCGGATATCAGCGATTCCAGACAAAACGGCATTGATTGAAAGAAATTCTGCCTTGGTAGTATTGGCAATTATTCGTGCAAGTGTAGTTTTTCCTGTTCCGGGCGGCCCATAAAAAATCAGGCTTGACAGTTGATCGGCTTGAATCGCACGCCGTAAAAGGCGTCCTGGTGCCAGGATATGACTTTGTCCGACAAATTCTTCAATTGTCCGCGGACGCATCCGGTCTGCTAAAGGAGCCTCTTTGCGGATTTGTTTATCGTGTGCGTGCTCAAATAAATTCACTTGAAAACTATTTTCAATTAGAAATGAATGGAACTTTAGCTGCCGAGTTTATATAGTGTGAGGTACATTTCAAGCTGTCATTGAAAAAGATTCTATCAACATTTTCCATAAACGGATACTGCAAAAATATGCCTTTCGGTTCTACAACTCAAGCACGGATTCGTGAACTTAGTGCCCTGATTCATCAATATAATTATTCGTACTACTGCGGAAATGATTCAGATGAAAGCGAAAAATATTGTGCTGACGAAACTTATGATGCCCTCGTCATAGAGCTAAAAGCATTGGGGAATCAGTATCCTGAATTGAAACTGGAAGATTCTCCAACCTTGCATATTACAGGTGAACCGCACTCTGTTTTTCCGAGCAGAAAACATCTGATTCCAATGCTCAGTTTGGGAAATGTTTATTCATTGGACGAACTTAAAAGCTGGGATACAAGCATTCAAAAACTGCTTGGCGGACAAAATACGGAATACGTTTGCGAGTTAAAAATAGATGGGGTGGCCATTTCCGCAATTTACAGAAACGGATTATTGAGCGCGGGTGTTACCCGTGGTGACGGCAGCGAAGGTGAGGAAATTACACCAAATATCAAAACAATCAGTTGCCTGCCTTTGAAGATCAATGATGAACGGGATTTGGATGTACGGGGTGAAGTTTATTTTCCACGGAAAAATTTTGACGCTTACAATCAGCAACGCATCAGTTCCGGTGAACTGCCTTTTAAAAATCCAAGAAACGCAGCTGCTGGTTCTTTGCGGCTTTTGGACAGTACTGAAACACGACGCAGAAACTTAGCTGTCTTTATCTACACAATTGCAGAAGGTGCACCTGAGGAATCCCATGCAGGAAATTTGGAATTTTTACAACAACAGGAATTTCCGGTCAATCCGGAAACAAAAAAAGTTGGATCAATCGAAGAGGTGCTCGAATTTTGTCGTTACTGGGAAGAACATAAAGAAGAACTGCCTTATGATATTGACGGCATTGTACTGAAAATCAATTCACTTAAACAGCAGCGGCAGCTGGGTTTTACTGCAAAATCACCTCGCTGGGCGACAGCTTTTAAATTTACTGCAGAACAGGCTTTTTCCGTGTTACGGGAAGTGGAAGTTGGGGTGGGGCGAACCGGTAATTTAACACCTGTGGCAATTCTTGATCCGGTTGAACTTAACGGAACCATTGTAGGTCGCGCAACACTTCATAACTATGATCAGGTAGAACGATTCAACCTGCATCTTGGTGATCATGTGACACTGGAAAAGGGCGGTGAAATTATTCCAAAAATTGTTGCAGTTGATCCAACTAAGCGCCACTCAGCTGCGCAAAAAATCAAGCCGCCGCAATGCTGTCCTTCGTGTGGTACTTCAGCTGTTCGTTTTCAAGATGAAGTGGAGTGGCGCTGTCCAAATTCTGAATGTCCTGCTCAGCAAAAAGAGCAGATTTTACATTTTGTTTCACGCAGAGCAATGGATATGGACACAATTGGCCCCGCATTGATTGAACAATTGATGACTAAAAATTTGCTGCAAAATGCCGCGGACCTTTATTTGCTTCGTCACGAAGACTTGTCAGGACTCGAACGTATGGCTGATAAATCTGCAGCAAATGTACTGTCCAGTATAGAAAAATCGAAAAAGTGTGAGTTGGCTCAATTCGTTCATGCACTTGGAATTGCAAATGTTGGAGAAAAAACAGCTAGCATCTTGGCACAGCATTTTGGTACTCTGGAAAGACTAATGTCTGGTACGCCGGATGATTTTGAAAAAGTAGAGGCCATTGGTCCAGTGATTGCTGAAAGTATAATTGATTTTTTTCAGGATCAGCGGCAACGTCAGCTAATTGCTGATTTTCTCGAACGCGGTGTTTCTCCTGCTGAGGTAAAAATTCTGGAGATTGTTGACTCGCCATTCAGCGGAAAAATTGTTGTTTTGACCGGAACGCTTTCTGAGCCCCGCGATGTTTGGAAAAAACGCCTGATCCAGGCTGGAGCAAACGTAACCGGCAGTGTTTCCAAAAAAACCGACTTTGTGCTTGCCGGTGAAAATGCAGGTTCAAAGTTGGAAAAAGCAGAAAAACTTGAGGTTGCAGTGATTGACGAAACAACGGCACTTAATCTGTTGGAACAAATCAGTTGATTTCTCATTATTGATACAATAGTAAAAAGTTTGAAATCCATACTGTCATTTCGAGCGAAGCGAGAAATCTTAATGATATTAGTGTGGTCGCTTATACAAGATTTATCGCTTCGCTCTAAATGACAAGGTTTCAGGACTTTTTTTTAGATTGAATCACTTTCAAAAATACGGTTTGAACTGATAGCTGACAACTGACAGCTGATTGCAGAAAACTTAAAACTGATTACTAAAAACTACCCATGAAAGGTGTAATTTTAGCTGCTGGTTATGCAACCAGATTTTTACCTGCATCAAAAACAATTCCCAAAGAAATGTTTCCGCTTATTGACCGTCCGGCCATTGATTTCATTGTGCAGGAAATGGTGGATTCAGGTATTCACGATATTTTGCTAGTTTCGTCACGCAGGAAGAAAGTGATGGAGGATTATTTTGATCGGGAGATTGAGTTGTCTTCTGCATTTTCGAAGTCCAACGAAATTGAAAAACTGGAAGTAATAAAACCAATCGAAGCCAACATTTTTACATTGCGCCAACAACGAATGATGGGCACAGGGAACGCCTTGATGCTGGTTGAACCGTTTGTAGATAATCAGCCATTTGTCGTGGCCTATCCTGACGATATAGTTCTTGGTGAAAAGCCTCTCAGCAGGCAACTGATTGATGCCTGGGAAAAAACCGGCAACACGGTTTTGGCAGTTAAAGAGTTGGAGGAAGATCAGCTTTCTCGCTATGGAGTGATTGACCCGGCAGATTCCGGAAAAATTATGCAGGTCAATAAAATGGTAGAAAAACCTCTGCCGGGTACTGCACCCAGTCGTTTTGTTTCCTATGGACGTTACCTCTACACTCCGGATCTTTTTGAGGCACTGCGCAGGAGCGATAAAAGTCATTCGCATCAGAGTGAATTTACTCAAACCGAGGCGATCAATCATCTGGCTGCACAGGGGCAGGTGTCGGCCCTGCAGTTTGAAGGAACCCGTTATGATTTGGGAGAACCACTCGGTTTTCTGACTTCTGCCATGCAAATCGGCTTGTTGCGTCCGGAATACAAGACTGCTTTGCTGGATGAAATGCGGAGGTTGCTCAAACTGCACGACAATCCCGACAATGAAAACAGCGGTTAAAGTCCTCTTCTTTTTATCCCGTTGCTGTTTTTATCTCTCCAGTTTAATAAATGAAAAGTTCGGAAGTTTCCACACTTAAAACACCATCAGGCTACGTTGGATACTTGATGAACGGATTATTCACGAAAAAAATCAAAGTAGTAATTTATGAAAGAAACGGAAATCATTTTGATTCGCCACGGTGAGACAGAGTGGAACTCACAGCAGCGCATGCAGGGACATTCCAACAGTGATTTGTCATCTGTAGGTCAAGCACAAATTCAGGCACTTGGGCAGTGGATGAAAAATGTACCTTTCGACCATATATACTCCAGCGATTCCCTGCGTGCAAAACAAACTGCTGAGGCAATTACTCAGTTTTCAGGACATGAGCTGAAAATTGATCTGCGTCTGCGTGAGAAAAATCTTGGCGTTTTTGAAGGATTAACATCTGAGGAAGCCAGGGAGCGTCATCCTGAAGTCTTCCGTCTTTTCAAAACAGCAGGCTCAAAATATGTAATTGATGAAGGTGAAAGTACACAGCAGCTGCAGGATCGTGCCTTGGAGATTGTAGATGAAATCCGGATTAAACATCCGGAAGAACATGTATTGCTGGTGACACATGGTGGTTTCATTAGGGTTGTAATGAAGCATTCACTGGGGCTCTCTCTGGAAACACCCACACGCTTTTTAATCAGGAATACTGGTGTATTCCGTTTAGTATGGGAAGATAAATGGATTGTTTCACAAATGGGCGGAGTTTCACATTTGGAATAAATGAAGGAATCGGTTTTGTCAGGCTGGTCTGAAACCGTCACTAAAGTACATCTTTGAAGCCTTTAGCCTTTTATTTTTAACCTTTAATCTAGAATCTTAATTTTTGAATCTATTGAAAATCCTGCAAAGAAGCAGGCCGGAACGTTTGATCTGGGAAAATGAAAATTCTGGTGTTACTGTTCAGGTCTTGGAAAAAGAGGGTAGACGTGAATTGCGATTTGGCAACCATATCATGCAGAGCGTTTTTTCCACTGTCAATCCGGATCATCTTGTCTTGCCCTACACACGCTTCATGCTGCTGGGACTGCTCTTTTGTCCGGAACCAAAGTCAGTTCTGCATATCGGTCTTGGAGGCGGCAGCATTGTAAGATGGATGTATCGTGAATTCCCTACAATTCAGCAAACCATTATTGAAATAAATCCTGCAGTAATCGAGGCGGCACGGCGCTTTTTTGAGTTTCCACTTGACAAGCGGTTGAGTGTGATGCAGGCGGACGCAACACAAATTATTACAAAACTTAAATTGAAATATGATCTCATATTTTTGGATGCATACGGTGAATATGGGCCTCCGGAAGAGGTGACCCGTACAGATTTTTTGCAAAACCTTAGTAACTGTCTGAATACCGGCGGCTGGCTTGTTGGAAATTTGTGGACAATAACCGGAAATTTTATGGAGCGTCGTGAGCAATGGAAATCAACATTTACTCAGCTTTTTCAGGCACGTGCTAATCAGAAGGGAAATATAATACTTTTTGCCAGCAAAATTCAGCAACTTCGGGAAAAGCAGCAATTTAATGAAACTGCAAAGATGCTAAACAAACGTCACCCACTTGATTTTCGTAAAATGCTGAGTGAATTAAAAACTGTAATTTAAAATTGGTTTTGTTGAACAAACTGTCCTCAACTACATTATTCCAAGTAGAAATTCAAGTAGGACATGCTAGAACTAATTCAAGTATACGATTTATTAGAAAGATTTAATGTCTGAAGTTTTGAAAGTGTAATACGTATAATCCGCATTTGGTAAAACGGTGGGGAATGCGTATTTCGGATCCTTGATTAAGTTGTAAACTGCAGGGTCCTGAGCTTTTAATATTTCTTTAGTATTTGGACACCATTCTGTTTTTGCTTTTTTGCGCCCTGCGGAAGAGTCATGCATGCCAAAATTGGAACTGACGGACCAGTAGATATATTCGGTCATCATTGTAGCATAGTCAGCTGTCGGGTCAGCATAAAAGTACCAGGC
>LSNO01000013.1 GCA_002082305.1 SAR324 cluster bacterium SAR324-CTD7B | reverse complement strand
ATGATCATCATTGGCGCGATGATTGGTACTGATGATCTTGGACAATTTATTTTGAAAGCTTTATCCGATAAAAATGGCGTAGGCAATGGATTAACACTGGGCCTGTGTGTGGCTTTCATTGGTCTGGCCGCTGATCAAGTGATACGAACTTGGGCAAACGAAAGAAAACAAATTTTAGATATTAGCTAAAACTACCCTTCTTTTCTTCGGTTGAAGCCATTAATTGACATCCAACCCAACAGCAATTGTAACAAAAAATTACATCTATTTTAGCTAGTGTCTTTTATTCGGTTTAAATACGCCCACTACTCTAATCTTTTCCGTGGCTGGAAGCAGTGGACGATTCAATGTAATTCTATCTGGGAGAGAGGAGTAGCAGGAATGCCCTATGGAATTCTCTAGCTTTGGGAGTTGTGATAAAGGTTGTCAATCCGGAGATGTACTTGAAAGACAAAACAATAAAAATAATTGGCCGGGGAACAGCAGGTTCGTATTAGAGAATTGCTGCACAATTCACAAAAGTGTCACAGCATACAACGCTGCTCTGCGGTGTGGTAGTAAATTAAATTCATTCAGTTAGAATTGTAAGTATTTCGATCATTAACCTAAACAGAAATTGTCATGAATAAGCGAGTTGCAGTTATTGGTGCGGGACCCAGCGGTTTAGCACAATTAAGGTCTTTTCAATCGGCTGCAGAAAAAGGCGCTGAAGTTCCGGAAATTGTATGTTTTGAACGGCAGGAAGACTGGGGGGGACTGTGGAATTATACCTGGCGTACCGGACTTGATGAATATGCAGAACCGGTTCATTCCAGCATGTACCGCTATCTGTGGTCAAACGGCCCAAAGGAGTGTTTGGAATTTGCGGATTACTCCTTTGAAGAACATTTTGGACGCACTATTGCTTCATATCCTCCACGTGAAGTTCTTTTCGACTACATCATAGGGCGTGTTGAAAAAGCCGGTGTCAGGAAGCAAATCCGTTTTCGTACCACAATCCGTGAGGTTTATTATTCAGTAAAGTCAGGCCGCTTTACCTTAACTGCACATAATCTAGTGGACGACACGGTTTACTCTGAGGAATTTGATAATGTGGTGGTGGCTTCAGGGCATTTTACTACGCCGAATGTGCCAAGTTTTGATGGAATAGAAACTTTCAACGGTCGTGTGCTACACGCACATGACTTTCGGGATGCGCTTGAATTTAAGGGAAAAAATCTCTTGCTCATCGGCACCAGTTATTCTGCAGAAGACATCGGTTCCCAATGTTATAAATATGGTGCAAAGTCCATTACCTGCAGTTATCGAACCGCTCCGATGGGATTTCACTGGCCGGATAACTGGGAAGAAGTCCCTCTGCTGAAGAAGGTTGATAAAAATACATGTACCTTTAAGGATGGCTCAAGTAAGGAGATTGACGCGATCATTATGTGTACGGGCTATCTGCATTACTTCCCTTTTCTTCCGGATGGTCTGCGCTTGAAAACGGATAACCGCCTCTGGCCTTTGAACCTCTATAAAGGTGTATTTTGGGAAGACAATCCAAAACTGATGTACCTAGGAATGCAGGATCAGTTCTACACTTTTAACATGTTTGACGCACAGGCCTGGTACACCAGAGATTACATGCTGGGACGCATCAATTTGCCTTCAAAAGAGGAGATGAGAAGCCACAGTCAGGCCTGGAGAGAACGGGAAGAAAAACTTGAGAACGATGAACAGATGATCTGGTTCCAGGGAGATTATGTGAAAGAGTTAATCTCCGAAACGGACTATCCGAGTTTTGATGTGGAGGGAGTAAACAAGACCTTCATGGAATGGGAACACCAAAAGCATGAGGACATTATGGATTTCCGGAACCATGCCTACCGCTCCTTGATTACCGGGAATATGCAGCCAGTCCATCATACTCCCTGGATGGAAGCTATGGATGATTCCATGGAATCATACCTGGAAAACAAGTAAGAGTGAAAAACAGCCTGTGCAGGGACTCTCTAACGTTCAGTATTCCTCCTGGAGAGTACCGGAAACAGCCAGAGTACACAGGCAAAGGTCCAAACTATACTTCCAATGGTGGAAAGATAATCTTCGCTGCGGATGCCCGCCATAATAAAAATCAGTCCCGAGATGAAGAAACAAATCAGTCCAATTAGTTCAAAATAAAATATTTTCATTGCATTAATTTATGAAGGTCTCTGTACAAATAGAGAATTGATTGAAAATATCACCAACCCCGTCCAAATAAGTCCGAACGTGATGCTGTGAGTTGAAGTGAATGGTTCGTGGAATAGATACACACCAATAATGAGTTGGATAGATGGAGTCATGTATTGAATAAAACCCAGGGTAGTATAACGAAGTCGTTTTCCGGCATTTGTGAACCAGAGCAGTGGTAGTGAGGTGACCACGCCTGCACCGACTAAAAAAATCACAATTCTCCAATCTCCTCCAATATTCCCTGTACCATCTACATTCCAAACCACTATCATAACTGCTGCGAAAGGAGCAAGCAGTACTGTCTCCATCAACAGACCCACCAATGGTTTTACTGGTATCATTTTGCGTAATAAACCGTAAAAAGAAAAGGTGAATGCCAACGATAGAGCAATCCAGGGGAGTGAGTCAAAATCCCAGAGAAAATTCAAAACGCCCAAAGCAGCCATTCCAAGTGCTAAACTTTGCCAATAATTGAGGCGTTCCTTCAAAAAAATTGCTCCCAATAAAACATTAAACAAGGGATTGATAAAATATCCCAAACTGGTTTCGACGATTTGATTCGTGTTTACACCATAAATATAAACAAACCAGTTTACTCCCAGGAGCACTGCTGTTCCCAGGAGCATCCAGATATATTTTGGGGTCTTCAGTAAATCCCGAAATTCCCCCAAACGCTTCTGAACTGCCAGCAACCCCACTAGGAAAAGCACGGACCAAACCATTCGGTGTGCTAAAATTTCTAACGAAGGAACGGTGTCAAGAAGTTTCCAGTAAATGGGAAGAAAACCCCATGCGCTAAAAGCCAACAGGGCATATCCGATTCCAATTTGTGCTTCCGTATGCTGAGATTTAATAAAATTACTCAAGTAGTAATTTAAGTTTCAGGATTCATGTTTCAGTCTGCTGGATGCCGGAAAGTGCAGCGTGAACGTACTCCCCTTACCGTATTTGCTTTTCAATGAAACTGAACCTCCAAGCAATTTCATTAAACTTTGCACGAGCGCAAGTCCAAGACCTGTCCCCTTTAGTGTTCCGGATGAGTTGACTTGATGGAAGACTTCAAATATTTGCTGCTGCTGATCTACGGTAATTCCGCAACCTGTGTCCTGAATTTCAATTGAAACTCCATTTACATCATGAATGCTACTGACTTTGATATGACCTCCGGATTCAGTAAATTTAATGGCATTTCCCAGAAGATTAATCAGTACCTGCCGGACCTTTCCGGAATCAGAATAAAGCATAATTGGTGTGTCAGAGTGGAAAACGAGTTCATGCTGAAGAGATTTTTCCTGTAGAAGTGGTTCCAGCCATTCCATCACATCCTGCAGTAAATTTTCCAACTGAAACTCTGAGTTAAATATTTGCATCTGTCCAGCTTCAATTTTGGAAAGATCGAGCAATGAATTGATCAGTTCCAACAGATGTTGCCCGCTTTTTAAAATTCTACTGAGGCGGTCAATTTGATAATCCGAAAGTGGTTCCTCTTTTCCTGATTCAAGCAAGACTTCCGCAAAGCCAATTATAGCATTAAGCGGAGTACGCAACTCATGAGACATGTTGGTGAGGTACATACCTTTGGCCCGGCTGGCTTGATCAAGCTGACGATTTGAGGTTTCCAGTAATTCAGTACGTTCGCGGATGACGGACTCCATTTTTTGAAAAACTTCTGTCAACGTTTGAACTTCATCCATATTTTCCGGAAATTCATCTGCTTTGCCCTCGACTTCAATGGATTTTTCAGCAGGCTTGTGGAACTGATCACGGATAAGCTGCTGAGCCGCACCCCGTAATTTTCTAAGTGGGGCAGTGATTCGGTTTGCAAAAAAAACTGCCAATCCCAAAACAAGAAGTAAAACTACAGAAGCAACGACCCAGATCCAGATTCCAAGTCCTGACAAACCTTGCCGCAATTCAGATTCCTGCTGACGTGCAAAATCGGTTTGCCAGCGAATCATTATTTCCACCTGACTGCTGATGTTCTGTACCAAAGGCGACTCCTTGTCTGTCCAGATAATCTGTGCTTCTTCCAGAGTAAGTTTTTGTTTCGGATCGCTTGTGTTTTTTTGCAGATTTTCAAGGGATAAAATCATCAACCGCAAATCATAAAAAACGCGTCTCTCAACTGATCGTTCTCCTTCCCACACACGTACCTTTTTGTAAAGCAGGTCGAGTTGCTTAAAGGCAGGGTGAATATCAACTGCCCATGTAAGGTCACGTTCTTTAATGAACTTCAAATCTCCGCTGTCGATCCAGGCCTTTTGTGCCAGTGAGGCTTTATGGACTGCATTATTCAGCGAAAACCACTTAAGGGAAACTGCAGGGAGATCACGGTGTCTGTCCAAAGACTGATGCTGTTCCAATGTAAGCCAGTACAGGGCAACAAAACCTAACAGGGTTATTGATGCACAAACTGCTGCAACCAGAATAATTTTATGGCGTAAACTTTGGAACATTTTTGTTACAGCATGAAGACAGGATTTTAGATTTGGGATAATTTAATAACAATGTTTTACAGGTTTACTCGACAGTCAAGAGTTTTATCGTGTCGTCCCGAACGTATGTGAGGGATCTTATAAGATATCAGCACTTTATCAGATCTCTCCCTTCGCTCGAAATGACATGACGCAGTGAATAATATCAGTATCTTACTAGAATAAAATACTCATTAGTAGGATTGTAGCAAACGATTTAGACTCTACAATTTGATAAAAATAAGCAACAAAGCTCTTAAAAATTAGAACATAAATATTGCTCATTATCGAGTGATTTGTCCTGTACCAGATGAAATTCATCAAGCCTTCAGCTTGCAAGATTTATGTAAACAGGGCACTCTCAAAATGCAACGTTTAACGTTTTTATTTTCAGAAAGATTATGAAAAATAAGTCCATCCAGCAGCGTTTTCATGCAGCTCAGGTGTTGGTCCGTGACGCAGGTCTTTATGCTCTTCAGTGGTTTAGAAAACTTGATAGTCTGAAGACGGAAAAAAAAGGACCTCAGGACTTGGTAAGCAAAGCAGATCGTGAAGTTGAAAAAATGATTCGTGAACGTCTGCAAACATTATTTCCGGAAGATGGGTTTTTAGGTGAAGAAAGCGGAACCAGAAATTTGGATGCAGAAGGTATCTGGATTGTTGATCCTATTGACGGGACAATCTGTTTTCTAAATGGTTTGTCATCCTGGTGTGTATCGATTGCTTTTGTAGTTAAGAACCAAATTGAGATAGGTTTGATTTACGCACCGTGTACGGACGAATTGTTTGCATCTCAGCGTGGAACTGGTGCTACCTTAAACGGTAAACCAATGAAACCGAGTAAGGCCACTACACTTGCCGATGGAATTGTCGGGCTGGGATATTCACCAAAAAGTTCGATTGTTGCAACCCAAAAAGCCTTCGATTATTTGTTTAATAATGGTGGTGTTTATCACGACGTTGGATCTGCAGCTTTGATGTTAGCATACGTAGCTGCCGGACGTTACATTGGGGTTTATGAATTTCAAATTAATTCATGGGATTGTCTGGCAGGTATCGCTATGGTTCGTGAAACCGGTGGTTGGACAAATGATTTTCTGGCCAATGATGGTTTACTCACAGGCAATCCAGTCTTAGTTGCAGCTCCGGGAGTGAAAGACGCCATGCAGAAATTATTTGCTGCCGCCGGTCATTAATTCCATCCTGTTTTTTAGTTCAGCCAATGTTTCAGTCAATTCGACCTTTGCCAAATCCTTCGATGGGAGGGCATTGGCGTGGAAATTCGTTTCAATTCGGATTGATTGCTGAGCATGTTGTCAGCATCCGCTATTTGTTTTACCCACATTTCTTTCCGCAACTTGAAGGAAATCAGGCCTTGCTGTCCGATGTCCAGTTGGACACATCGTATCAGTTTGGTGATGTATGGGGCTGGGAAGCTGAATTTTCCGGCTCTGCAGAAGAACACATGGTTTACCTGATTCAGCTTCAAGAAAAGGACGGCAACACAAAATTTGTTTTTGATCCATTTGCCAGGGAAAGCTTCGGTGGTGAGCATTGGGGGAGACCCATTGGATTTGTTGTGGATGAGGAGGATTTTCGGCTCAGTGTTATTTCCCGTCCCAAAAGTAAGGTTTTTCATGGAATGCGCCGGTTGCCCGTTCTGCGTCAGGAAACACCGACAGATGAATTAACTGCTTCCCGTCCACACCGCCCTCATCACCCTCTGGAGCAGAGTGTCATTTACGAGTGCCACGTCCGTGGCATGACCAATAGCCCATCAATCTCAGTTTCCGGATCTTCACAATCCGGGACATATCGGGGACTTGTTGAATGTATTCCGTATTTAAAAGCACTTGGTGTGACTGCAATTGAGCTTTTGCCGGTTTTTGATTTTGATGAAAACGAGAGGATTATTACTGATGCGGAAATTGAGCATACTGTTCTAAACTATTGGGGTTACTCACCGCTTTTGTTTTTTGCACCAAAACAAAATTATGCGTCAGATGTGGTAAATCCAGTTCGCGAATTTAAAGCGATGGTTGACAAATTCCATGAAGCTGACCTGGAAATCTGGCTGGATGTTGTTTTTAATCATACTGCGGAATTTGGTGATAATGGTTATGCAGATCATTTTAAGTTACTGGCGCCGGATCAGTGGTATTTGCGGGAAAAGGACGGAAGCTACAAAAATTATTCCGGATGCGGAAATACTTTGAATTGTGCTCATCCAACAACCAGACGAATGATTCGTGACTGTCTCATTTACTGGTCACACGTTATGGGTGTGGACGGTTTTCGGTTTGACCTTGCTTCAATTCTAAATCGGGATTCGGCTGGAGACATTATGGACTTTCCGCAGTTACTCTGGGAATTAAGACATGAACCTTCCCTGAAAAATATTAAACTGATTTCAGAACCATGGGATGCCGCAGGTGCTTACGAACTGGGAAAAGCAGCTGAGTTTGCAGATTGGACAGAATGGAACGATCAATTCCGTGACAAAGTTCGTCGTGCTGTGCGTGGAGATGAGGGCATGATGGAAGGGCTTAAAGAGTCAATTCTGGGCAGTCCAAATATTTTTGGTTCAGTAGAAAAAGGCAGGAAGCGGAGTCTAAACTTTGTTACTTCTCATGATGGTATGACTTTGATGGACCTGGTTTCATACAGCGAAAAACACAACGAGGCGAACGGCGAAGAAAACCGGGATGGCCACAGTGCTGATTTTTCGGACAACTGCGGAACTGAAGGAGTAACTGATGATCCGGAAATACTGTCATTGCGCTTCCGGAAGTTACGCATGTTTCATTGCCTGCTGCAGCTTTCCAACGGAATTCCCATGCTGTTGGGTGGTGATGAATTCGGGAGGACACAACAGGGCAACAACAACGCTTATTGTCATGACTCTGCTTTAACCTGGCTGGACTGGAATCTGACAGAACAAAACTCCGTGCTTTTAGCTTTTACTCGGCGTATGATTGCCTTTCGCAAACAGCACGCTCCATTTTTATTTTCAGAAAAAAGTAAATATAAATGGTTTAATGCTTCAGGTGGACCGGAGGAGTTTGCACCCTACGTCCGGACACTACACTTTGAAGTAACAAATCCTGGTTGGCCAGACCAGGCAATGCGCATTTTGATAAATTGTTTTGACAAGCCGGTTAAATTTAATCTGCCTGAAGAAATAGCCTGGAACGTTCTGATTGATACCGAAAAGGAACCTGCTGAATTCGTCTCGCCGGTTGGAGGGATTGCGTGGCTTGAGGGTTTTTCAGTACAAGTTTTGAGGGGACACTCAGTTGATGGTTGACGTTTTCAAACCAAAAATTTAAACTTGTCTCAAAGGAGATATATGCCAAAATCAAAAAAACATACTCCCGCATTGGGAGCGGATTACAGCGGAAAAATGAAGAGCCGCTTTGCTGAAAAGGTTAAACCGTCTGGCAAAGTATATTCAAAAGCAGATCGTCGTGATAATCGAGTAAAAGATAATTTGTCAGAGGAACTGCAACAGGAAATTAAAAAAGAGAATTCAATGCAGGGCGGATGTTTGTGCGGTGCAGTTAAATTTAAGCTGACGGGTGAATTACGTCCGGTTATCAATTGTCATTGCGGGCAATGTCTCCATACTCATGGAAATTTTGCGGCCTATACGTCTGTGGAAAAAAAGAATTTTCAGCTTGTTAATGATGTTGGACTGAAATGGTTTCGCTCCTCAAACGAAGCAAGACGGGGATTTTGTCAGGAATGTGGTGCCAGTATTTTTTTTGAACGTTTAGGCGGCAGTAATATCAGCATTGCTGCAGGGATGTTGGATTCTTCAAAAGGTCTAAAAACTGTTGAACATATTTTTGTTGATGACAAACCTGATTATTATGAAATTGAGGATGATTTGCCAAAATTTTCTCAATACTACAAAAGACAACTTGAAAGCGATACTTAACAATAAATAATATTTTTTATTTTGATGGTTTCGTCAAAAGTCTGCAATCCACCCCGCACCTAAATCAGCAATCTGGAAATGAAAAAATAGAATAATCCAGGGGCTGTTAAGGTGCGGGGTCATTTCGACCGCAGGGAGAAATCTTAATGATATTAATGTAGGAGCTTATACAAGATTTCTCGCTTCGCTCGATATGACACTGTTTTACGACTTTTTACAGGTTCATCTAATTTGTAGGATAAAAATCACAAAATCAACATGCAGTCTCCATAGCTGAAAAAACGGTATTTTTCGGCTACGGCATGCTGATAGGAACTTAATAAAAATTCGCGGCCACAAAATGCTGAAACTAACAGCATCAATGTTGATTTGGGAAGGTGAAAATTTGTGAGAAGCCCATCCGTCATTGTGAATTTGCAGGGTGGATAAATAAAAATGTCTGTCCAACCCGAGCTTTCTTGAAAATTCTGCCGAACTAAGGTTTCCAGGACCCTCACAGAAGTTGTGCCGACATTGATCATCTGTTTGTTATTGTTTTGGTAGACTTGCAGTTGACGTAGTGTTTGAGGAGAAACTGAAAAAAATTCCGCATGCATTTTGTGTTTTCGAATATCTTCTTGATCAATTGAGGAAAAGGTTCCCAAACCGACATGCAGAGTTACCTCCAAAATATCGATTCCACGATTTCCAATTTCTGTTAAAATTTCAGGCGTAAAGTGTAAGCCGGCAGTGGGTGCTGCAATTGCGCCTGGTTCGGTAGCAAAACAGGTTTGGTAACGTTCTCGATCTTTTGTATTCTGCAAATCACTTGCGTTTCGTCGCTCAATGTAAGGTGGCAGCGGCGGCAGGCCAACATCTTCCAATCGCTCTTTCAAACGTTCTGTTTCCTCAAACTCCAAAAGCCATTCACCCTCTTCCAGCCGTTCTTTTGCTTTTGCCAAAAGTTTTCCATCACAAAATTCAAGACGCTCACCCTGTTTAATTCGTCCAGCTTTTCGGACTATTGCGCTCCAGTCTCCGTTGTTATTTTCTTCAATCAGCAGGGCTTCAATTTTTCCACCGCTTTGACGTTTTCCCGGAATGCGGGCAGGTAAAACTTTGGTGTTGTTGATAACAAGGCAGGAGGATTCAGGGAGCAGTGAAACAATTTCAGTAAAGTTGCGGTTTGAAATTTTTCCGCTTTTACGTTCAAGAAAAAGCATGCGTGACTGGTCACGTTTTGGGGCAGGATGCTGGGCAATGAGGGATTGAGGAAGCTTATAGTCGTATGAACTGAGCTTCCAATCGTGAGAGGGCATTTGGATTATGAGAATTAAATCACCAGACTGGAGGCAGCACTTGATGGTTGTTTCTTAGAAAAAATAGTCCTGTTGTCGGCTGCTAATTTGTTTTATCCATACCGTTCATTTGTTTGATCCGTTCTTCAGGAGAAATAATATTCGTTAATTTTGCACCAAACTTTTCATTGACAATTATAACTTCACCTTGAGCAATCAACTTACCGTTGGCAAATAAATCCAGGCTTTCACCAACTAAACGGTGCAATTCAAGTACGGAACCCTGTCCGAGTGAAAGGAGGTCGTTAATGGTCATTTTTGCACGTCCCACTTCAAGGGTCATTGTTAAAGGCATTTTCTGCAAAAATTCCAGGTCAACACCTTCTTCAACCGGTGTATCATCCATGGACGAGGTGGTGTCTGAAGCTGAGTCAAGCATTTCGTCGATATTTTCCTCTGTTGAATCTGCTTTTTCCGTTATTAAAGAACTAAGGTCACCGCTGCCTCCTGTACCTTCAGGACTTGTTTTCTGCTGCTCTAACTCATTCATCAACGAATCCATATCGTCATCAGGGCTGTCTCCATTCTCGGTTTCAGCTGCTTTCATTTCTGCGTTTTCCTGCTCTTCCTGAACTTCTTCGTCTACCATTTTTACTCCATTTAATAAATTTATTGGAAGGAAAGGGGTAACTCCAGTTCCCAGCATTTTCTCAGTTTCGGTTCTTCGAGTGCATCACATCCGGAAGGGCTTTCAAAGTCTTTCAACTTAAAAGAAAATGCTAATTCATCCGGAATATTATTTTGCGATACAGCGGAACGTTTATTAATCTCAAATGCTGCAGTACACCTAAATTTATCTTCTCTTAATTTTTCCAGGTTTTTTATTTTCACCTGACAATCCAATTGCTGAACACTGCAATAATGCTGAACATGAGCTTCAGCAACTTGTTCCAGTTCAGGCAAAAAAATTGAACCCCGATAAGCTGAACCATAAACTTGTCCTTGTTTTCGACTCTCTAAAAACCTTGGGATCTCATCCGGAGTCATACGGCCATATACTCGTCCGCTTGGAAAATCAATCATTGTTGGTGCAAAACGATGCCCTCCAAGGTGACTGCTCTCCCAAACTTCAACAGAAGAATTTTGCTTTTGAACATGATATTGCATCTGATCAGCAAGTTTCTGTCCAAACTTGGCACAGCATTTATCATGCCTCCCATGGGTACAAATAAAAATCTGCTCCCGCTCAATCTTTTTACAGGAAAAATCGGAATTTTTGTAATGCTGAAAATGTGACTCTAAAACTTCTGGTATTTCTTTGGGCAGAACGTTTGAATAATACCATTTTCCGGGATAGATAAATAATTCCACTTTGTCATTTTCGAGCTTTGCCTGACTGGCTAAACGGATACTGATTTTTCCGCTAATTTTACTTTTTTCTTTCATCCATTGTTTTAGTCCAGTTGGGAATCCGCCTTTGGATTCCAGAGCTTCGTATTCCCAGTATTTTTTGGGCCAGGAAATAAAAACAAAATGCTCTGCAAATGGGGCAGTGCCCGCAAGAGGTTCTCCTGATTGTCTGCACAAAAAACTGCAAAACTTTGAATCGGACATTTCTGGTTATCTGGTTTAAGTGTTAATAGTGTTTCAAACTGAAACAACAGAATCTAAGGGTTTGTAACAGGCAACTTTATGAACAATTTCAGCAGGATTTTTGTCAGATTCCATTGCCGAACTATTATTCAGATTTAAAAGTGACGGAGATTTTTCTCTGCATTTTTCCTCTACAAGCGGACAACGGGAAGCATAGGCGCATCCTCCTTCAGTTTCGGGAAAAAGTTGGGTTGACGCTGATTTTTTTAAACGTCCTGTGCGTTTCCTTGACGGGTCAGGACGTGGAACTGCTTCAAGCAGAGCTCTAGTGTATGGATGTTGAGCATGATCAAACAGGGTTTCCGTTGGACCTGTTTCTACAATTCTTCCTGCATACATCACAGCCACATTTGTAGTCATGTGACGAACGATGCTCAGGTCATGACTAATAAAAAGATAAGCCAGTCCATGCTGTTCCCGCAAGTCCATCATTAAATTCAATACCTGAGCCTGTACTGACACATCCAAAGCCGATACCGGTTCATCCGCCACAATCAGTGACGGACGAGTGATTAAAGCACGGGCAATTGCAATTCTCTGGCGCTGTCCTCCGGAAAACTCATGCGGAAATTTGTTCGCGTCTGCAGGTGAGAGTCCTACGTTTTCAAGGGCTTCAGCAACCTGATGCTGCTGTATTTTCAGTGTTACTTCTCTCAGCAATGTAAGGGGCTCAGATACTATTTGACTTACTGAATGGCGGGGATCCAAAGAGCCGTATGGATCTTGAAAAATCATTTGCATTCCACGACGCATACGTCGCAAATCTTTGGTTTTCAGGGTGTGCAGAACCTTACCTTGAAAACAAACTTCTCCGGACTGAGGAGATTCAAGTGCTAATACAGTTCTGGCCAAAGTAGATTTCCCGCAACCGGACTCGCCCACAATGCCAAAACTTTCACCGTAATTTAGCGACAAACTCACTCCATCAAGTGCACGGAAGCGTTTTGGAGGAATAAAAATATGCTGGCGCGGCAGGATATATTCCCTCACTAGTTCGCGGATTTGGAGCAAAGTATTTGCATTCTTTTCCTGTTTCATGCGTTTTGCTCCCAGGGGAAAAAACAGGCTGCGGAATGTCCGTTACTTATCCGGGTTTCATCCGGAAGCTCTGAAAAACATTTTGCCTGTGCCCGTGAACAGCGGTCTGCAAAAGAACAGCCTTTGGTGCGTTCCCAGAATTCCGGAACACGTCCGGGAATTGTTGACAACCTGCTATTTTTGGGATTTTCAGGATGACGGCTAAGATCATTAGCAGACTTTTCTGTGTCAGGAATTGAGGCAAAAAGGCCGCGTGTGTATGGATGTGCCAAATGTTCAAACACTTTATTTGTTGGACCTTTCTCTACAATCCGTCCTGCGTACATTACCAGCATTTGATCAGTATTTTCTGCAACAACACCTAAATCGTGTGTTATCAGCATCAGTGCCATGTTTTCCTCAATAACCAATTCAGAAATCAAAGCCAGTATTTGTTCCTGAATCGTGACATCCAGTGCAGTTGTAGGTTCGTCTGCAATAATCAATTCCGGTTCACATACCATAGCTATCGCAATCACTACCCTCTGTCTTTGTCCTCCGGAAAGCTGATGTGGATAAAGTGAGCGCGAAAATTTTTTGGCAGGTAAGCCGACGCGGTCCAACACTTTTGAAGCCTGTCGCTGCGCCTGATGTCGGGATAAATTTTTGTGCAGAATCAAACTTTCTGCTACCTGGAATCCAATTGGCTGGACTGGATTTAGTGCCGTCATTGGCTCCTGAAAAATCATACTGATACGGTTCCCCCTGATTTTACATAATTCCTTTTCAGGTAGATTCAGCAAGTTTTTACCGAACATAACTTCGCCGGAGGCAGTCATATTTTCCGGCAATAAACCCATGATTGCAAAGGCCGCCATCGATTTTCCGCAACCGGATTCTCCAACTACTCCCAAGCTTTTGCCGCTTTCAAGTTTGAAATTCAGGTTGTCCAAAATGTTAATTGGACCAGATTGGTGTTCTGTACGAACAGATAAATTATTAACGGTCAATAAATTCAAATGGTTGTTGCTGGATGTATGTATTTTTGTAAAATGTGAAAATTTTCAATAAATGCGAAACTGCATGCTGCAGATAAAAGCAGCTAAATTGTTTTTCTGGATGGCAAGCTTTTTGGAAAGCTTATCCTATCAAGGCAGTTTTTGCATTCAGAAATTGACCATTTTGTGTAATCTGCTATTTATTATAACAGAAAAGTGTAAATTCATTAGCAATCTTATGATTGTAGAAAGATATTTATATGCCCATTTTACAAAGTGAAACAGCAAAGGAATGAAACTATGAGGTCAGCTATTCAAGAAGAATTATTTGGTCCTGAACAATACACCCGTTTATGCAGCATGTGCCGGGGGGAATTTCCCCGTTCGCCGGAATTTTTCCCTCCAGGACGATGTCAGGACAGACTGGCTTCGTTTTGTCGTAAATGTGCTAATGTCCGGGCACAGGTTCGGCAAGCTTCCAAAGAAACGGAAAGAAGGTTGTCTCAAATGAATTTGCTGGAAAAGAGCTGTGAAGGATGTGGAACAATAAAATCATTGAGGGAATTCTACATGTCTTCACATTCACATGATGGCAAAACGTCAACCTGCAAAAACTGCATAGATGCAAAGAGCAGTGAAAGAAAGATGCGTCAGCAGCGTCTTGGAGATTTGGCCTGGGCAGTTTATTTTATCCAGGATTCACGCAATAACAGAGTTAAAATAGGTTCATGTGATGATCCTTATGTGGCACTGGAAACTCTGCAAAAAGGATCTTCAGAAACTCTGCATTTGCTGGCAAGTCATGAAGCAGGACAAAAAGAGTCTGCGGAAAATATTGAAAGTACGCTGCACAGTTTGTTTCAAACTCACTACACAGGACACGGATGGTTTGAAATGGTGCCTTCGCTGGAACAGTACATTTCCCTTATTCAGCAGGAAGATTACGACAAGGCGGAAATTCTACTCCATCCAATGGAAAACACTCAAAATGAAGCTGCTCAAAAGACAGTCCCAAAAGACATCACAGAAGGAGCTGTGTTTGTTGAGGGACAGAAATTCCCCAGTATTGCAGCAGCATCCAACGCAACCGGATATTCTGCTGAACAGTTGAAAAAATACATCCAAAATTCTGAGGAATCCGGTATCTCCGTTACATCAAAACTCAAAAAAGCAGTTTGATTGGTGAATCAGTTTCGAGGCGCCATGTCCGGAAGTTTTTATTCAAAATTTGTATTTCCCTACCTTTGTGAACTTACCATGTCCGGAAAGTCACTGAGTGGTTTTCGGCAGGATGCACTTCAGGAAATAAACGGGGAAGTTCTGGAAATCGGTTTTGGAACAGGACTCAACCTGCCTCATTTTCCGGAAACTGTACAGAAAATTGACGCAGTTGATGTCAACCCCCGAATGCACCGTCTGGCACGGAAACGGATTGATAAGTCCGGAATTGCAGTGACAAATTATGTTCTTTCCGGAGAGCATTTGCCAATGGATGATGCAAGTTACGATTATGTTGTCTGCACTTTTACCTTGTGCAGTATTCCGGATGTGTCACAGGCGTTGCTTGAAATAAACCGTGTGCTTAAACCACGAGGAAATTTTGTGTTTTTGGAACACGGATTGAGCGATGTCACGAAGGTACAGGCTTGGCAGCACCGTCTCAATCCTCTACAAAAAAAAATTGGTGACGGTTGTCATCTCAATCGTAAAATTGATGATCTTGTCCTTGGTGCTTCTTTTGAAATCACTTCATTGAAGCGATTTCATCTTCCGTCTGTTCCAAAATTCATTGGACATTGCTATCAGGGTATTGCAGCCAAACCGTTGAGTTCAGATTAACCAGGTGCGCTCTAAGCGTAATTCTGCTGTTCTTACGAGGGGTTGCTCTGGAACAGTCAGACAACCCTCCACAATCTTCCCAATTCTTGTAAAACAAACCGATTGATGTTATATATTGGTTTCTAATAATCGAACCAACAAGAAACATAATTGTGTTTGAATGGATATTAAGAAAGATTTTCAATTCCACTTTGAAACAGGGTCTCAGGATTTCTACATGATGGAATACCTTCTCCCACCGATTATTCTTTTCCTTGGAATCATTTTATTCTATGTCTTTATAAAGAAAAGAATACTTAGAGATGAGAAGGAGGATTTGGAGAGTCTCAAACTGTTGCAGGAATTACTTGATGCAGGAACCATTACTGAGAATGAATTTAAAAAGAAAAAGAACCGTATTACATCAAAATGGTGATGAAAGAGTCAGTCCCTCTTACTTATCATTGAATGATTTACACCCCATACACCACCTCCTGTGAGAAACCCCACTTAGTTCTTTACAGCCAGACACTCCCCGACAAGCCTATCCCAATCTTGTAAAATTGGCTAATCATGGTATAACAATGCTTCTTCTAAATCACAAAAAATAAACAATAATCATTAAGACAATGTGTAAAAATGGCTAATGAGAAAATAAAAGGGAGGTGTTTTTGTGGTGCTGTAGAACTCATAGTTACTGGAGAACCTTCAGCAATGGGCTATTGTCATTGTAAAGACTGTGCTGCATGGAGCGCAACACCAATAAATTCCTACAGTTTTTGGGGGTTTGATCAACTGGAAATTACAAAAGGCTTAGAAAATATTCAAACGTTCTCTAAGACAGATCACAGCAAGAGAAAGTTCTGTAAGAAATGCGGTGGCCATATTATGACAGAGCATCCAAGTTCAAACTTAGTAGATATTTTTGCAGTGATATTGGAGGGTTTTTCGTTTAAACCTTCCATTCATGTAAATTATGAGAGTAAAACTGTTTCGGTCAAAGACGGTTTACCAAAGTTCAAAGATCTCCCTGAAGAATTCAATGGATCTGGAGAAATTTTGCCAGAGTGAATACTTAAATTTTTAGTTAATAAATAAGTTACTCAAGTCAATTGTAACAGAACAATTTGCTGCCTTTACTAGAGTCCAAAATAATTCCTACTTAAAAAGAACAATGGATCGTTACTAACCCATTGTTCTATTGAAATTTATGATGAAGATATATTGGTACACTGGTTTTTGATACCATTTCTCTCGATTAGTATATTGATTTCATTTTCCAGCAAATGCGCTCTTTCATAGCTTTCTATTGACTCCATATCTAAGAAAAGACGAGGGTAGTTTCCATACAACAATGATTCAAAGGTCTGTTTATATTCTCCTTGGCAACCATACATTTGTGATAATGCCACAAGATGTTCTCCTTTTCCCTGAGCCACCTCCTCAGACAATTTGTTCCAGGCAATATCAAGGTACTGTACCCGGTTATTCTTAACAAAATCCCAATTTTTGCAGCCTAAAGTGCCGAAGGTACTAGCAAAAATAAAAGTACTTCCAGAAGAATAATCTGTTGTAGAAGCCAATGGATCTTCACTGGCAAATCCCATTGAACCTCCTTCGTGACAAGCAAAGACAGTGGATGCCTGAAACGAAAATACGAGGAGAAGTCCAAAAAATATATTTAATTTTAGAATTTTCATGTTTGCTCCTAAATTTAATAATAAAAATGTGAATACTAATACAGAAAAGTAATGATAATTTAAATCATTTTAAAAATCAAGTGTATTTGATGAAAAAATAGTCCTTCATAGTTTTTTTCTTCCGGCAAGATCAGCCCCATCATCTCCTGTGAGTAACTCCCACTAATTCTTCACAGTCAGACAATCCTCAACTGACACGCACGCAAGGCTAAAGACACAAGAACTCATTATTAGGTTGACATAGATTTTCAAGGAGATTATTATGCTCACGGCAAGTCTAATTATTTTCAAACTTAACTAACTTCAAAATAAGGATGCTATGACTAATGCAGAAATCAGTGACAAATTTATGAAAGCTTTTGAGGATCAAAATTGGGACGAATGGAAGTCATACTTTACTAACGATGTTGCTATGGAAGATATGGCTGCTGGAATTAAGGCAAATACATTGGAGGAATTTACAGGATACGCTCAAGGCTGGAAAGCAGCTTTCCCAGATATGAAGGGAGATATAACAAATAGAATGGAAGCAGGTAATACATTGATTGAAGAGATTACTTGGAGGGGTACACACACTGGGGACATGATGAGTCCAGATGGAAACACAATACCTCCCACAAACAAAACAGTAGCTTTAAGAACCTGTTTCATATTGGATTTTGAAAATGGCAAGTGTAAATCTTTCAAAAACTACAACGACATTATGACAATGATGAGCCAGTTGGGTTTGATGCCTTCCTAATAAAACAGTACCTTATGAACGTCTCACATTCTCAAGGGTGACGGTTGATATTCTCCATACGTGCTGCGAAGTTTCTCTGTGCGTGTGGAAATCCGTTGGCATGTGAAGTCTCTTCCGTATGTTTGTTAGTTCGGTTACTAATTGGCGGTTAACACATGATGTTCATTACCAACCCCATCACCTCCTGTGAGCAACTCCCACTAATTCTTCACAGTCAGACAACTCTCTCTTTCAATGAGTGTTGATTTAGAAAGGCCCTGCAGAAAAACCAGTCCGGATTATTAATTCAAGAGAAACTCCGGAAGAGCTTGGGAAGGTTTTGGATAGGCTAAATTCAGTGACAACTACAGAAAATAATTAGCTTGCTGAAGGTGGAGTATATGCCGATTGCATTAGCTTCAGGTTTTTTCTTATTGAATCAACCGAAACAGCTTTAATTGAAATCATTCCATCGAAATCATCTGACATCATTGCGCCTCCCTTAGCGGCGATTATTTGTTCTGAATCACCTTCTAGGACTAATATAAAATCAAATTCGCCTTCAGTGATATCATAAGAAATGAACTTGCATCCCATCGCTTCACAGGCCGACTTTACGACACTTTCCCTGTTTGAATCACCGGTCAAAAAACCCTTTACACCTTTTTGACTGAAATTACCCATCACATAATATTTAGCCATACACACCTTATTAATTAAAAATTAAAATTGGAAGAAAATGTAAATACGAACAAATGATATTTTATATCAACAAAAATACCAACAAAAAACTTGGGATGTGTAAGAATTGGTTGGGGCGTGTTAGGAACACTAAATCTTTAAATCTTTGTTATTGCAAGGGGTAGAGTACTAATTTGGTATGATTTAAAACAAGATGGAATAGTAGTGTGGTCGAGGTGGGGGAATCGAAACCGCATCACCAAAATATCTGCAAAGCTATGAAATAATAGATTATTATTGCTCTTAAAAAAACACTAATGGGACAGGTTTGTCATATTATTCCCACATGAATTTACACTAAAAGGATTGAAAATGGTAATTTTTTCTGTTTGCAGCAATTATGTAGTACCGGGACCTGTACAACTTGCATTCGGTTTAAATTTATTGACAGCCGTTATATTTTCTTTATCATAAGGCTTATTACTTATCTTCTTAAATAAGTTAATGTAGAAAAATATTCATGCTTAAATCTAAGTCTTACAAATTAAACAATTATGCTAATGTACAGGAATATTTTCATTCACATAACTGGACAGATGGGCTTCCTGTTGTACCTCCTACCCCAGAAACAGTTAAGGATTTATTGGAATGGTCCAACGTAGAACCAGAACACCTAATTGGCATTGAACCAGTTAGAAGCAGACCAATAACTGCAGAAAAACTAGCAATAAATGCTGTCATGGCTGGCTGTCTCCCAGAACACTTTCCACTAGTTTGCGAATCTTTTTCTGCAATGTTAAAAGAGCCCTTTCTTCTTCATGGTTCAACAGCGAGCACTGGTGGCTGTGCAATACTTATAATAATCAATGGGCCCATTAGGCAACAGCTTGGAATGAACGGGACTTTTAATGCTTTAGGTTCAAGTGATCGAGCGACAACAGTAATAGGTAGAGCAATTAGATTAATTCTTTGTAATTTATTGGATGTAAGACCAGGAGATGTTGATCGCTCAACTCTTGGCCACCCTGGAAAATTCAGTTTTTGTATCGCAGAAGATGAAGAAAACACAAATTGGTTATCTCTTGCTGAAGATAGAGATATACCACAAGGAATGTCTGCTGTAACTGTTATGTCTGCAGGTTCACCTAGACAAATAATGAATGAATGGACAACCAATCCAGAAGAAATTCTGGATACGTTTGTTGCTGAAATTAAATCCTGCATGAGACATTACTCAATATGGCCTGGTAACTACGCGATTGTGATTCCTCCACAACTTCGCGTCCATTTTGAAGATTCGCAATGGTCAAAGAAGGATATCCGTAAATATGTTTTTAATCATGCAAGAATCAAAAGAAAAGAATGGGGCGAATGTGGGAAGGCTTCAATTATCGGAAATAAAGGTGAAAAAGAATATGCTGCATTGACGGATGAAAATCATTTGCTTGTTATTGCAGCAGGTGGACCCGCTGGAGGTTTTGGTGCCATCATTCCTCCTTGGTTTGGAACAAAGAGCAAAGCTGTCACTCAACCGCTTGGCGTTTGCCTAGATTGTGGACCTGAGTAAATAAGAAACATTTTCTTTTGTAAAACATGTCGATACAAGTTCTAAATCCAACTCATGAAGGAGATTTCAAATCCTTCAAAGCTGCTGAAGGTCTAAAAAGCCTCAAGGGGGCAAAGGTGGGGATCATATCAAATGGGAAGAAAGGTACTTTCCATTTTTTCAATGCTCTCGAGGAACTACTCATAAAAAACCATGGAGTAAAAAAAGTAATTCGAGTAGTTAAAAAAAACTACAGTGCTCCTGCCGAGTCAGAGATTTTGACTGAGGTAAAAAAATGGGATGCTGTAGTTGCCGGGGTAGGAGATTGAGGGAGTTGTTCATCATGTAGTTTGCATGATTCAATTAAATCAGAGCAATTGGGTATACCTTCAATTAGTATTATGACCTCAAAATTTGTTAGTGCAGCAGAGATGATGTCTCGTGCTTTGGGCGCGGAAAAATATCCTTTTGTCATAATCAATCACCCAATCAGCAGTGCGTCAAAAGATGAATTAAAAATACAGGCTAGTATTGCACTAAAAGAAGGAGTCAATTTAATTCTTAGGTCAAAACGTAATATAATTTCTCAAGTTCTCCTATGAGTATAAGAAAAAATATTTTAGATGGAATAAGAGTTATCGATCTCTCCCAATTTCTATCCGGTCCCCACGCAACACTACTTTTAGCGGGTCTTGGAGCAGAGGTAATAAGAGTTGATCATCCAAAAACTGGAACATCACTGGCCAAAACACCTATCTATTTTGGGAAGAATGGTCCTTCATTCAATAAAAAAGATGAAACCGATATTGGTATTTCTTTTCTGAAAAGATGTCGTAGTAAAAAATCTGTCACGATCGATCTTAAAACTAAATTAGGGCATGATTTATTTCTAAAATTAGTTGAAAAGTCTGATATTCTCGTTGAGAATTTCTCAGTTGGTGTAACAGAAAGACTTAAAGTAAATTGGCATATTTTAAATCAAATCAATCCTAGATTAATTTATTGCTCTTTGACAGGTTATGGTTCAACAGGGCCAGATAGTCATCGCAAAGGTTACGATACTACCACACAAGCAATGTCTGGTTTAATGAGTGTAACAGGACAACCAGGAGGGCCCCCAACAAAGGCAGGAACACCTATAGCAGACACCATTGCAGCAAGTTTTGCTTTATCTGGAATTTTAGCAGCTCTTTATCATAGAGAATCCACTGGTTTAGGACAATTTGTAGATATCTCAATGGTTGACACTTTGTTCTCATCACTCTTTGATGACCCGATTGATTGCTTCGAAGAATTAGGCCTTAATTTCCAACAAGGAAATCGCTTAGTTAGATTTTCACCATTTAATACTTATAAAACAAAAGATAGTTGGATTGTTATCTGTTGCGGAACTGATGAAATGTGGAAGAAATTATGTAAAACAATAGATCGATTGGATTTATCAAAAGAAAAAAACTGGTCAAGAATGGATTGGCGTGTTGCTCACAATGATAAAGTTGATGATTTAATCAGCAGCTGGACATCAAAATTTTCAACTAAATCTGCACTTAAAATACTTGAAAACGAAGATATAGTAGCGAGCCCTGTGCAGGATATAAATGATTTATTGAATTGGAATCATTTGAAATACAGAGAAATGATAAATGATGTTGAACACCCTCAACTTGGTAAATTAACTGGAATCAAAGCTGCTGGATTCCCAATTAAATTCAGTGATGCAGAAACAGGGTATAAAGGACCAGCACTTCCTAGTGGTACGAATAATAATCAAATCTTTGGAGAATTAATAGGATTAAAAGAAAAAGATTTAAAAGAATTACGTGACAAAAATATTATTTGATTCGGAGACTCTTCCCACCTTTCTTCCTGACTTCGACCTCCTACGCCAGTAGAAAACTGAATAATAATATTAGGACAAGACTCTTCAATACCAACTAACAGCTCTTTAAATTTGTTGACATCAGAAGAAGGGCTTTCGTCTTCATTTCGAACATGAAGATGAAATATTGACGCTCCAGCATTATAGCACTTCCGAGTTGATTCAATTTGCTCAGATACAGTAATTGGAATGGTTGGATTATCAGTTTTTTTGGAACCGATCATGTAATTGCTACAGTTATAATACAAGGAAGATTTTCTTTCATGAACTTCTACGAATTGCATGGTCAGCGGTCCTTTTCCCTGCAATCATGCCTCCAACTAAATACTCAAGGAGGCCGGTTCCCATTAAGCGATTTGCTCAGTGTAAACCCGTGGTAAAACACTATATAGGAAGTACTGGTGGAGGTGGCGGGAAGAAATCTCTCGTCTTTTGGCGAACCCACCTTACTTCAGCAACCCGTTGGTATTACTCGTCAAACTTAACCCAATAACATTTCGTGTCTGAATGGGTTTTGTCAATACAGTCACTATTATATTCACTAATTGATAAGAAAAAACAAGTTGCAAGCAATTGGTGGTATTTCATACGCGGGTTCGACTCCCACTTTACTCATTAAAGTCAAAAAAACTCCCTCCAAGTAACTCCCACATTCTTGAAAAATCCCCCAAATTCTGGTATATATTAGACTCATCTGAAAGTAACTGATTGTTCTAATCAAGACTTCTATTCATAATTACAACCATGAAATTCATCAAAATTACGTATTTGGTTGTGTTTCTGACTGCAATATTTCTTTCCTCTTGTACTTCCACAAAGACAGAACCTACCCAAACTAGTTCAACAGGTACTTGTTACCTAACTGTCATGGCAAGAGGAGAATATGATGAACTTAGTGTCTCATCATTCTCCACCTCCCTAATCTCTAAGTTTCACAAAAGAGTAATAGAACCTCCTGCATCTGGAATATCCAGTACAGAAGAGTGTGTCTATGAAGTGCGTGTTGATAGTAGGGAATTTACAACTCTTGTGACAATTTCTGGTAAAGACCTCAATACAAGTGGTGATTCAAAAGCAAGTGGAAATGAAGGACTTCAGGAATCGATTCTAAGAGCACTTTATAATGGATTATCTAGTAAGAGGGAAGAAATCTGTCAATCATATGGTGAAAAGTTGGTTGAGTGTGGTGTAGACCATAAGAAACTCGAAAAGAAACTCAAGGATGTCTTGGATGTAGAAGAAAAGCAACTCCAAGAGGAAATAAGATTACTTGAACAAGATGTAAATACAATTAGACAAGACAGACTAAGAATCGAAAAAGAACGTAATGCAGAAATTCAAAGACAGAAGGATGAAGCAACTAAAAAGAGAGAGGAAGAACGTAGAATTTCGAGGGAAAAGGAAGAAAAGAGAAAACAGGAAGAACTAGCAAGGAAACGTGCAGAGTTGAAGAAGAAACAAGAGGAAAAGGAAAGGATAAGAAGAATTGAAGAACTCAGGATTCAGAAAGAAAAATTGGAAAGAGAACGAGAAGAGAATGAAAGGAGGAGATTAGAGGAAGAGAGGAAACAACGTGAGTTTGAAGAGAAGGGATACGTTCCTTATGACATTAGGATTCGTGGTCTTATAGGAAGTTCTTCATCTG
>LSNO01000089.1 GCA_002082305.1 SAR324 cluster bacterium SAR324-CTD7B | reverse complement strand
AGAGGACAAACAAGACGCTCAGTTTGTTCTTCGCTGAGGCCCTCTTTTTTGAGTTCCCGTTTCAAAGTAGCTGCCTTGGAACGGCTGCCGATCACTCCTAAAAACGGCAATTCTTTCCGTGTAAGAAATCGTTGTGCAACGTAAAAATCACTCCTGTGTCCCTGTGTCATTATCAGAACGAAAGCTTTTTCGGAGGTTTCTTCAACACTTTCCGGAAGTGATTCTACACAAAGTTTTTTTAGTTTTGGAGTTTCAGGTAATTTGCTCAACCACTCATTCCTGGTGTCAAGGCAAGTCAGTTTACACTCCAGAGTCAGCAGCAGCGGTATCAGGGCCTGAGCAACATGACCGGCCCCAAAAACAATTATTTCCCAGGGATTAGCATGGAATCGCTCAAAAAAGAGTTTGACTGAACCGCCGCAACTCATACCTGCATCACGATTGAGGTTCCATTCAACAAATTTTGTTTGCTCTGCGGGATTGGTTTCTGCTAATAAATCCTGAGCAAATTCCAATGCCTTTGCCTCAACCAGTCCACCTCCAATTGTACCGGAATGCAGCCCTGATGAAGTAACCAGCATCCGTCCGCCTTGAGCACGTGGTGTACTTCCTTTAATCTCAACCAGTGTTGCAGATACAAATGAAGTTCCTTCTTCCAGCAAGGCCTGCATTTTTTTGAGATGATTTTCCATATCTGTTATTTGACTCAAACCAATACTGTTTCAAAAAACAATTGAAAACGGCGGTTCATCAATTGATGAGGATTTTCCGGATATGCTATGTCCGTCAAAAATTTAACTGGTCCGTATTGGGAACTTATTCCAAGATTTTCACTGGATGAGTTCAGTTTGGCGTCCATCCATTCTGTATATCTTGAATTGTAGTCAGCACCTGTCAAGTTTTCCTTTGCCAATTCAAGTACAGATTCTACAGGCATTAACACAGCCGCATGTTCAGTATTCATTTCCTGCAGCAAATTAGCCAGATAATCTTGTGCCTGCTGTCGTGAGGGCAGATGAATTTTTCTGGATTTTCGTTTTCCTTCACCTGTAATGCATAATCCCGTAACTTGTGTGCCTTCCGGGATTATGTCTACTGCAAGAAGAACCAGCACATCCAGGAAATGACGCAGCCAGGCTTTGTCTTTACTTTCGCGCTCACTGAAGTAAATGACATACCGGTTACCGGATTCATCTGTGTACCACCATTCCGTTTCTCCTTGAATTTTGAAGTACATATTTTCACTGTCAGACGGTTCCGGGTTTTCTTTTTGGATATTGACGGCCGGCAAAATTCTATCTGTGCCGGTAAGTCCTTCATTAAATTTTCCCTTCCTGACTGCACCAAAATAAAACTGGCTAAGATTTTTTTGCAGGCTGTTCCAATCAGTTTCGAGTACTGCAGTGAGTTGTTTTTGCCAGTTTTTAAGAATCCGCAGGTGCCGGATCTGCATTGCTTCTCCGAAAATGCCGGTAGGCATTTCTCCCTGCAGTTCCATGCGTTGCGCCTGAAGTCGATATAGCTTCTGCCACTCCGGATGTGATTTCTGCTGTGAACCTTTTGCAGGCACATTCAAGCCCATGTTCCAGACTTTCCGGAGCAGTAGCCATTCGCTCAGCCGTACTAAAACAAGAGGCTCATCAACTTTTTCACTTACATCTTCTTCATCTTCAGCAAGGCCCAGCAAATGACCGGCAGTGGACTGCAGCGGAGATTCAAGAAATTTTCGCAGCCTGGAAAATGCAACAGACGAAAGCTGTTTTACTGCTACAGATTCTGTTGCTTTAATACGAAACGCACCTGCTGTTATGGGCAGCATAACTTCAGGAGAAAGCCAGTCCGGAGAAATACGCTGAAATCCGCCGGAAGATCCGGAACTGGGAAACTCCTGATCAAATAACTCCCTCATCCTGAATGCCCGTGCCTGATAAAATGCAGCGGGATCGTAATTTGGGTAATGGGTTTTCGATGCAGGATTTTGATTGTCGGCAAAGTCTATTTGTTCCGCAGATAGTTCCGGAAAATACTCTAGAGAATACGGTTTCAGCGGGTGTCGGATTATCTCGTATTTTGCTTTCAAATATCCACTGTCCAGTTCATCGATTAAAGTTTGAATGATTGAGGAAGGATTGAGCTCATCATCTGTACGGTCGTTGCGTGAAACGTAACTCAGGACAAGATGTTTTCTCGTAGAAACCAGCGTTTCCAAAAACATGTAACGGTCACGCTCTGTCACCGAAACGTCACCTAATCGACGCTCCCGGAGGGCCTGTCCCTCTACAGCTGGATTTAGGTTTACGGGAATGTGTCTTAAATCCAGGTTGTCGCGCCGGTACGGCGTTGGAAACAACCCCTCGCCCATCCCTAACAAAAAAACTGCCTTGAAAGGAATCGGACGCATTGGCTTAAATGATGAGACAGTGACTCCTTCTGCTAAATAATGCCCGCGATGCACAGTTGCAGACTGCTGCTTTTGCTTGAAAAATTCGAAAATAGTGCTGAAACTAAACTGGCGTGGACCGCTCTCATCTCCTAAATCCAAATCACGAAATGCAAGCACATTCCTCAACAAATTCTGGAATGCTTCTTCATCTGCTTCTTCAATTGGCCTGAGGTATGTTTTGAGCAGAGTCTGCAAGTAGCGCCCCCAATCTTTTCCGCACATTTTCCATTTTGGCAAATCCCTGGTATCGGCAATTAAAGAGCGCACTATCAACATAAAACGTGCAGCTTCTGCACTCCATTCTTCTGCTAGATCAACCGGCACAATCTGCTGATCGCCATTTGAGAAGATACCGTTTCCTTCTTCTGCAGACACCATTTCGCCCAACGTCAAACGCTGAAAAGCCTGTTCCCAGTGGTAAATGTCATGCTCTAAATGAAGGTAGCCCTGCTCCTCCTGCGACTTCCTGTCGATGCCGTAAAAAACATTTAGCTCATCTGCCCATTGAAGCCATTGCTGGATTTGCAGCGGCTCACCATATGAATTTTTTCCTGCTGAGACTGTATCGTCAAATTTCTGCAGAAAACAGGGATTGTTGATTAAACTGAAAATATCCCGCCGTGTGTATTCCGTGAAGCATAAACCCAAAAGGGAGTTTGCTGCATCCTCCAAACGGCTTGCGCTTCCACTGATTCCGTCTATCAAGTGGTAGGGCAAATTGTAAATGCTTTCAAATACTTGTTCAATTTCATGTTGATAAAGCTCCATATCATGCACAATGAGCGCACATTCATTTAGCTGCAAATCTGGATCACGGCGAATCCAGTCCCAAATCAAGCTCGCCACTGCTTCAACTTCACGCCTTGGATTTGCGCAGGCGAGAACAACTAAACTTTCATCCTGCTCCAAATTAAGCGGTTCGGCACGGCGCGGTTCCCTGAATAAAATATCCTGCTGTAATTGGTTGAGTACGCTTTGCTGGGGTTTCTCTGAGTTTTCAGTCTGTGCCGCCGATGAATCTGCGTCCGCAAACCATGGTTCAAAACACCAAGCACTCCATTGATTCAGCAGTTTTATATTTTCACGTCCGGGACGCCCCCAGGCCTGTAAGAAAGGATTATCCTCTTCATCCTGAAACAACTCGCCCATTTCAATTTCTGTCTCGGACAAAACCTCATATTTTTCAAAACGTTGACGCTCTGCTTCCAGGGACCGCCGAGCAGCGGCTTTAGATTCTCCAAAACTCTGCACATCCTCCCAAAATTCCATACATGGATTGAGGGTATAGACATGAATATCACGCAGGTTCGCCAGCTGTTCAGTAAGTGCTTTTTGATGAAAGCTGGAAAGATATGAAACACCAAAAATATGCAGAGGTTTTAGTTTATTATTTGAGGATTGAGAATAAAGAATAGAATTTTGCTGTTTTGATTCACTGCTATAAAGCCGGCAAAGCTGCGGTAATGTATAAAGTTCCGGCTGGAATTCTACTGATTTTGATTGACGGGCACTGCGGTTATGACGAGTCACTTTGCCTTCCGGACCAAAAAGTTCGCTCCAGAGTTCCCTTTGCCAGCTTTCTGTTCCGAGAGGACCTTGATCAAACGCATTTCGTCCAGCCAGCCAGTGAGTTAGAATTTCGTCGTTTCGGGAAAGTTCATATTCCATGAACAAATGCGTTAAGCGTCCGGCTAACTGATATAGTCGATGTTCTCCTGCTTCCGGACTTAGTTTTGTTTTTGGTGTAATGTAACTGCGAACCGGCAACCAGAGAGGATCTGAAGTTTTTAGCTTTTTACGTAATACTTCCAGCAGCAGGCACTGCGTGGTTTCCGATTTAAGCAGGGCGTAAAATCGGCCGCTCAATTTTTTTTGCAGACCCTCGTTGATGGCCTTTTCCAGCGTGATAAAACGCAGGTTTGCGGCAATTCCCTGAAATTGTGCGAGTTTGAGAGAGATCCATTTTTCCAGGCTGAAATTCGGCACCACTATCTCTGCCGAATCAAAAGGATCCCGTTTTTCCAGCTCTTGTGCCAGAGGCACAATTAGACATTCCAGGCGGTTTGAATAGTGAAGGAGAGGCATTTTTCAATGATCAGATACCGATGAACAATGATCAAGCTGCTATGATCAATGAACAGTAAACAAAAATCAAATTGGAGAGAATTAAACCTCAGGCACCAGGTGTGCGGAACACCGGATTAATGACCTCAATCGATGCAGAATCCCGCAAGCGCTTCAGTTCCTTACTGAGCAGTGCCTGCTGCAAATTTTGACGGAGCTGTGCCCTGACTTTGTCTTTCTGCTCATCTGCATTTTCTACTGCAAGAGTACGTTTTTTAAAGTGAATCAGGTCCGCACGATTTTCATTCAAGCTTAAGCCGAAAAGTTGATTTTGATTTAAATGCAAGCCCACTTTACGGAATTCTGTATTGTCACCCACTCCAGGCAGGAATCTAGTGTTTGCGGTAAAGGCCAAAGTTTCTGTTTTTAGTCCAAGTTTATCTGCAAGTCTTTCAATGTTCTCACCTCCCTTAACTTGAGTCAAAGCGGTTTTTGCTGTTTCAAGGGCCAGTGATCTGGCTTTTTCAAGACGTACTGCAGTTTCGACATCCTCCTTTGCCTCTTCAAAGTCACGTGTGACCGGTTCTTTTGCTTGACTGAGACGGTAGACCACATGTCCCAAAATAGGATTACGTCTCCAGACACCCATTTCTCCAGGTTTCCGACTCAGTAACTCTGTAACAAGTCCTGAAGCGGAACCAAGTCCGGGTATGACCTGAGATTTGTCAAACCACTTTGAGATTTGCACCTCTTTGCTTAATTTCCGGGCTTCCTCAGTAAATGACTCTCCGGCAAGTCCTGAAAGTCTGTCCAGGTCTTCATCGAGTCGTTTTTGTGCTCGGCTTTCTGCAAGAATACCCGTTATTTCATCTCGTGCTTCGTCCAAAGATTTTGTAATTTCCTCTTTAAGTTCATCGACTTTAATCAGGTGCAACCCAAATGGAGACTGTACAATATCACTCACTTCTCCTGCAGCCAGGGCAAAAGCAGCGGTTTCAAAAGCCGGCACCATTTCTCCGGGCTTAAACCAGCCCAAATCACCACCATCTGCGGCTGTTCCATCTTCAGAATGCTCTCTTGCCAACTCCTCAAATGACGTTCCAGACTTGATTTGCGTCAGCAGTTTTTCCAACTGCTGCTGTTTTTCAGTAAGTGTTTCTTTCGGAGAATCCGGAGGAAGTTTCAAAAGAATGTGACGAGCCTTTATTTGCGGTGGAGTAACATAACTCTCAGTATTTTTCTTGAAGTAACGGCGTACTTCACGTTCACGAACCTTGACAATATCTTTGTAGTAATCTGCTGAAAGAGTATAAAACTCAATTTTGAATTGATTCAGAGTCTGGAATTCATCCGGATGTTCCTGATGGTACTTTCTAAGATCCACTTGATTTACTGTTGTTTTGTCGATGAAAATCTGTGGATCAAAAAACACATACTCCACTTCAATTTCCTCAAAGTCCATGCGGTAAGCTTGTTCGACCTCTCTTGAACTGATCACCAGACCTGTACCAAGCAGCTGTTGTTTTTTTGCAAGTAAAAGGTCTGCCCTCAGAGAACCTTCGTATTCATGTCGCACAATCCTGTTTTGACTTAAAACAGTTTCATAAGTATCATAATCAAACTGTCCATTTTTTTGGAAAAACGCCTGCCGGCGGATGTAGTCCTGAAGTTCCAAATCTGTTGCCAACAGGTTGAGTTCAGCTGCATCCGTCAGGAGCAGGTGCCGGTCAATGAGCTGATTAAAAACTTGTTGACGCAGATTCAGCTGTTCTGCAAATTTTTCTGCATTTTCTCCAAACTGTTCCTGGAAAGCACGCATCCGGTTTTGATAAGTTTCACGGTATTCCTTGAGTAAAATTTCCTGATCGTTCACTATGGCCACAACTTCCTTGCGGTCACCAAAAAAACCTCCTACTCCAAACGATAAGACAAAAGTGATGGCAATAACGCCCATGAGAAGTTTGAAAAATAAGTTATTTGAATATTCTCTTAATTCCTGAATCATCCGAGTCCTGTTTTTATTTTAGTTTTTAATGTCAGCTTATTAGTAGTATGAATCAACCTTTAATTAGATTAGATTTTAATCATTCTTGCAAGTCAAACTCAGTTTATCCAAGGAATATTTCAGAATAAACGTTATTGTCTTCAAGGGCCGGAGTGTTATTTTTAGTTCGTTTTCAAACGTGTGTATGATAAAATAATTGTCCCTGGTAACAAGCACGATTTCACGATCCATGTAATCAGTCTTCCGCAGTTAGAATTTGCTGAAGCCCTTCAAAACCATTTTTATCGTTTTATGCAAATCGCATGAATGACTTAAAACAGAAAATCCGTACGATTCCCGACTTTCCGGCACCCGGAATTCTATTCCGGGACATCACAACCCTGCTTGCAGATCCGGGAGCTTTTA
>LSNO01000088.1 GCA_002082305.1 SAR324 cluster bacterium SAR324-CTD7B | reverse complement strand
AAAGCACAATTTTATGAAATGCTTAGTAGAGTGATCCCTGTAGTGGGATCTATGTTGTGGGATAGTATTGCTCAAAGGCCATTTATTCATTTAGGACTTTTTGTTCATCGGGTGGTGGGATTGATTCCCGGACTATATGCTTTAGTGAGAGATCCGGAAAAGCAGTCTCTGCTCCAAACTTCGATGCACGCTGAGTTTCAGTGGAAAACCCCTCTGGAATGCCCTCAATCGCTTCCTCTTTTTTTATTGGAAGAAAAAGAGGTTCAAAATTTGGCTGCTTCTGTGAGTTGTGGGCAGGATATTGCGGGTGCGGGTGCATTCAGTTGCGGGATGCTGGCTGAATTTGAAGAACCTATTCGACGCTTTGGAGCCCATTGGTATCGGAGATTATTTTGGGAAACTGGAATGATTGGGCAGGTTTTATATTTGGAAGCTGAAGCAAAAGGAGTACAGGCTACAGGGATTGGTTGTTTCTTTGACAATCCAGTCCACGATGTATTTGGATTAACCGGACATACTTTCCAAAGTTTGTATCATTTTACGATAGGAGGATCAGTGGAAGACGACCGCTTGAGTACACTTCCAAGTTACCAACACCTTGCTTCCTCATCCATCTTATGATGTCATTATTCTCATTCACAATGGAGTTTCACCATGCCTCGTATCCTCTCCCTGATCCCAAGCAGCACTGAAATTGTCTGTGCTCTTGGCTTTGAAAACCAACTAATTGGACGATCACATGAATGTGATTTCCCTTCATCTGTTCAAAAACTGTCCTCGTGTACAGCACCTAAATTTAAAGTTGAAGGTACCAGTGCTGAAATCGACCAACGAGTCAAATCCATTCTCAAGAATGCGTTATCCGTTTACCAGATTGATGAAAAAAAACTTCAACAAATGCAACCTGACATCATCATTACCCAAGCTCAATGTGAAGTTTGTGCTGTCAGTCTCAAAGACGTGGAAAACGCTGTTTGCGAGTGGGTTGAATCCCGCCCTCAAATCGTATCACTGGAACCGAATCAACTTTCAGACATTTGGAAGGATTTTATTAATATTGCAGAGGCACTGGGAGTGAAGGAACAAGGTCATGAGTTAGTTTCTCAGTTGAAACAACGCATGAACAAGATTGCTCAAAAGACAATAAATTTCCCTCAAAAGCCGACGGTGGTTTGTATCGAATGGATTGAACCTTTGATGTCAGCAGGCAATTGGATGCCTGAATTGATCGAAATGGGAGGTGGAATTAATTTATTTGGAGTTGCAGGGGAACAGTCGCCATGGATGACCTGGGAACAACTGTTAGAAGCCAATCCGGACGTCATTCTCGTCATGCCCTGTGGCTTTAATCTATCTCGATCAAAAGCAGAAATGTCATCATTATCCCAAAAACCGGAGTGGTCGCAGTTAAATGCCGTCCAAAATCAACAAGTGTATCTTACTGATGGAAACCAATACTTTAATCGGCCTGGCCCACGTTTAGTAGAATCATTGGAGATCATCGCGGAAATATTGCATCCTGCTCACTTTGATTTTCACCATCAACAATCCGGATGGGAACAATTATAATTTTTTCATTCATTTAAAAAGCTAGAGAGGTTGAGCATCAGCGTCGTAAATTGTTTCCAAATAATGGTTGAAGAGGAATAGAATGCTAATAGAGACGTCTAAGAAGAACGCTATTTGCTTCGATAACAGCTATGTACTGCTGGGAAGCCGGTTCTACGCAAGCGTAAAGCCGACACCGGTGGAGCGGCCCTGTATCGTCAAACTGAATTACGGTTTAGCTCGGGACTTAGGTATCGACCTTGAGGTGATTGAGCCGGAGGCATTGGCAGAGATTTTCTCCGGCAATCAAATCCTGCCTGGCTCTGAACCTCTCGCTATGGTCTATGCCGGTCATCAATTTGGCCAGTTCGTTCCGCAGCTGGGCGACGGGCGCGCCATTCTCCTTGGAGAAGTCATTGATAATTCTAGTTTTCGCCGTGATATTCAACTCAAAGGAGCAGGCCTTACCCCATTCTCCCGGCAAGGAGACGGGCGTGCTGCACTCGGCCCAGTGCTTCGTGAATATATTATTAGCGAGGCGATGCATGCGCTTGGAATACCGACAACGCGCTCGCTGGGCGCTGTCACCACCGGGGAGCCGGTATATCGGGAAAAAGTTTTGCCGGGCGCGATCCTTACAAGGGTCGCCTTGGGGCATGTACGTGCCGGCACTTTTCAATATTTTGCTTTGCAGCGTGATGAGAAGGCTCTCACACAGCTCGCCGATTATGTAATTGATCGACATTACCCAGTGGTAAAAAAAGTCCCTAACCCCTACTTGAAACTTCTGGAAGAGGTAATGGACCGACATGCGCGGCTAGTCGCCCAGTGGATGCAAGTTGGTTTTATACATGGCGTCATGAATACCGACAATATGGCGATCTCTGGGGAGACGATTGATTACGGACCATGTGCTTTTATGGATACCTTTGATCAGACAAAGGTGTTTAGTTCGATCGACCATATGGGTAGATATGCTTACGGCAACCAGCCGCCGATCGTGCAATGGAATCTGACCCGCTTTGCAGAAACGATCCTTCCATTGATTGATAAGATACCGGATCGCGCTGTTGATCTTGCGAAGGAAGTGATCGAAGTCTACCCTGAACGATTTCAAGACTATTGGTTGTCGGGTATGCGCCGAAAGCTTGGACTGTTCACATCGGAGTCGGAAGATGAAGCCCTGGTTCAATCCCTGCTTGATACCATGCAGGAGAATGAGGCCGACTTCACACTGACGTTCCGCCGACTTTGTGATGCTGCTCTGGGTCCTGAACTGGAAGGTTCACTGCGATATTTGTTCAAAGATGCAAGAGCCTATGACAAATGGGCCTTGAATTGGCGAGTTCGCATGTCACATGAAGTCAAAACGCCGGACGAGCATGTTGAATTAATGCGTCAGGCAAATCCTGCTGTTATTCCTCGTAACCATCGCGTTGAGCAGGCTCTCGAAGCTGCCGTGGAGGAGGGGGATTATGGACCATTCGAAAAGCTACTGGAAGTGCTCTCGTCTCCCTACGTGGAACCAGTGGGTCATACGGAATATATGCTGCCACCGAAACCAGAAGAGCATGTTCTGCAGACATTTTGCGGAACTTAATAAGAAACGTAGTGGAGACGCTTGTTTAGCAAATAGTCTAGTATCCTATCTGATTAGCTTGAAACTTGGGAAGTCATAAAATAACATTTTCTTAAATTAGTTCTTGACATAATTACTAATCTTGTGCTACTAATATAGTACTAAGTTAGTACTATTTAAATTTAAGCTAAATGGAGTTGGTAAATTAAGGGGATTTACCTTTCATACAATAAAGAATTTGTGAAGATTATTAATCAAAAGGAGACTCATGTCATACAGCGAAAAAGTTATAGACCATTATAAGGAACCAAGAAACGTTGGAAGTTTCACTAAAAAAGAAGAAGGTGTGGGGACCGGGCTTGTTGGCGCACCTGAGTGTGGTGACGTTATGAAGCTTCAAATCAAGGTGGAAAACAATAAAATAGTTGATGCAAAGTTCAAAACATTTGGGTGCGGTTCTGCAATTGCCAGTTCCAGCCTTGCCACAGAATGGGTGAAGGGGAAAAGTATAGATGAAGCAATGGCTATTCAGAATACAGAAATTGTTAAAGAACTTTCACTTCCACCAGTTAAGATTCATTGTTCTGTTCTTGCTGAGGACGCAATTAAAGCAGCAATCAGTGATTATAAAAATCGAAAGGCTGTTGATTCCCAGTGATTAAATTGTGAATCAACTCATAACACTGTAGAAAGCTTAAAAATAAATATAAGCGGGAGACAAATACAAATGAACGAAGAAATATTGAATATGCAGATTCGTAAATTTCTTAAAAAGGTAGGGGTTCAGTCACAACGTGAGATTGAGCAAGCCGTTAGACGTAGTATTGAGAACAATTCACTTGCCGGAATAGATAAGTTGGAAGCTTCTGTCCTCCTTGAAGTTCCTGAAGTTGGAATTAAAGTTTCCATAGAGAGTGAAATCAAACTGGAGTGATGCTAAATTTCACAAATTTAAAGTGTTTCAAATTATCTTTTTTGCTGAGCAGTTTTTAATCAATAATCTCACATTTAACTAACTCACAAAAAGTCGACATGCCAAACTTGTTGTACAATCCATCGAAAACTTGAATGAAAAAATGTTACTAGTTTGTTATTTTTATTTAGAACCTTAGCGCTAAGCTTAAAATGTTTAAATTCAATGATTTATCAGACAAGGATGAAGAGTTCAATGTACAAGACCACCTTCTCACTCCGAGAAAGTTTTTTGAAAAAAGAAGGAAAGCCAAAAAAGTTTATGTCTTTGATTTGCGTAGCTCTGAAGATTTCGAAACTTCTCATCTGCCGGGAGCCCACAATCTGCCTTTCGAAAATTTTGAAGACTCAATCTACCAGATGCCATTTTCAGGTGAAATTATGCTATATGGCGGTGACGAGAAAGAGTTATTCTCGGCTGCAGAGATACTTTACGATAATGGATTTGAAACCTTTTATTTCATCGATTCTTATGATTCGTTGATTGGGGGTGTAGATGAATCCTTTATTGACATAAGCCAGAAAGCACAGGAACACATTTCAAACTTTCTCAATGCTTCTGCGGAAAAATTTAAGGGTATTTCAATAATTATAGAAACCAAAACGGATAGCAAGGCAAACTACAGCATTCAGTTCATTGAATTATCAGCTACTCCTGTTGAAAACATTTCCATCGATTTAGAAAAATTCCAGGTTTTGGTTGCTAAAGAAGCCATTCCTTATCTGGAGGGGACCGAAGTGGATTTGAATGACAAAGGTGAGCTTGAAGCATTCAATCCAAGCATGTCCATCACAGAAATCAGTGGTTCTGTTGAAGAGCAGATTCAGCACGTTCTTGACGAGGAAGTTAATCCAATGGTTGCTTCTCATGGCGGTGTTGTCAGTCTGCTTGAAGTCAAAGAACATAATGCCTACCTTGAGTTCGGCGGTGGCTGTCAGGGGTGCGGAATGATTGATGTTACCTTAAAGCAGGGTGTTGAGGTAATGATCAAGTCACAGATTCCTGAAATTGAAGCAATATATGATGTTACTGACCATGCAGGCGGAACAAATCCGTACTACCAACCTTCAGCGAAATAAGGTTGTCTTAACTTCCATATTAAATAATGAGGTTTTGTTGAATTAGGATAGAAAGGCTCTTTACTGATTAACCTTGTTTAAAATTGAGGAAAAACTTTGAAAAAACTTCATCGTTCCGACCTCTTCGGTTGGTCTGTTTTTGACGAAGAACGTAATATCGATTTCAATGGAACTTTATGGGTTCGACCTCAGGGAAACGTACTGATAGACCCCCTGCCGTTGATTGAACATGATAAAAAGCAGTTGGAAAGTCTGGGAGGAGCGGCACATGTGATTATAACCAACTCTGATCATATTCGCGGTGCCGCAAAAGTATTATCGTTGACAGGTGCAAAATGTTGGGGTCCTTTAGCAGAAAAAGAACAGTTCCCACTAGACTGTGATGGTTGGTTGCAAGATGGAGATGAGCCAATAAGCGGAATAGAGGTATTTAGCTTCAACGGTTCTAAAACGCCTGGAGAATTGGCTATTCTGATTGATGAAACAACTCTTATTACCGGAGATCTTATCAGAGCTCATGAAGGAGGGTGTCTGTGCATAATTCCGGATGCAAAGTTGAAAAATCGGGAACTTGCGGTTGAATCAATAAAACGGATGGCTTCAATAAAAAACATTCAGGCTGTAATTCCCGGAGACGGTTGGCCAGTCTTTAATCAGGGACATGAAGCGCTTTTGGAACTTGCTGGAAAACTCTAGATTATAATTCTGTTTGGTTATATAGAAACAGTCATAAAAAAATATTCAGCTATAAAAAAAATCAGATTTTCTCAGAGACTACTTCAATTTTTGACCAAGCTTCTTGAAGGACTATTATTACCGTGTCCTGATCTTTTCCTTCTGCAAACAAAAAACCAAGATACCGATCCCCCTTTGGAAGTGGTTCCAGCATTTCACCGGGTTTGATTGTTGTTTGCAAGTCAGTTATTCCCTTCACAGCAAGAGCTGCTTTGATACCATGAATTTCTCTTAAAATACCCCTTTTTTCAGTTGGCATCATCATGACGCCCTTAGCTTTATCAATTAGTTGAGTTTTTTCGACATTCCGTCCTAATGCAGAACGCAGGATTAATTCCTCCAAGCTCATACCTCCTTTGAATTCAAGGACTTTAGAACATAAACCACCAATGCTCCTGGCAGCGCATTCCAGGATGTAGTTTCCATGATCGTTAATTCGTAATTCTATATGAACCGGCCCTTTGCTTATCCCCAAAGCCTGCAGAGCTGTTTGTGCCGTTTCTAACAGGGAAAATTGAAGATGCTCATCCAAAATTGTGGGAGTAATAAAAATTGTTTCCGGGAAAATAGGACCTTCAAGCGGCTCCGGTTTATCGAAAATTGCTAAGTCTTTTAATTTCCCATCGTTGACTATACCTTCGATGGACACTTCTTTACCGGGAATATATTCTTCAACTAGAATCCAATTTGCTTGATCACCGCCTCTTTTTTTCACTTTCTCTTCTGCAAGCAAATCAGACAGCATTTCACAACCTTTTCCAAATTCCTCAAAGCTATTAACACGAAGAACACCCTGACTGGCGGATAGAAATGTTGGTTTGAGGACACAAGGGAAGCTTAATTCAGCAAAAATATCTTTTGGTGTTTCATGAACGGAAAAACGTTTGAACCACGGGGATTTCAGTCCGGATTTTTTCAATTCACTACGCATAAGATATTTGTTCTTAGTCAGCTTTACAGATTCTAATGAATTGTGTTCTATGCAAAGAGATTCGCTAAGTTTTGCCGCTAAAATTATGGATTCTTCATCAACTCCTATCACTGCTTTCAAATCATATCGTTCAGACCATTCACGAATATTTTCTATACTCTCCTGCCAATGTTCAAAATTCATTGTTATGACGTTATCAGGATAATATTCACTGAATACCTGAGACTTGTCGGTAATTACCAAAATATTTATGTCGAGTTTTGTGGCTGCATCCATGAATGGATTAGTCCTGTAACTCGCTGAAGGAATGATGAGGATTACAGAAGAATTT
>LSNO01000087.1 GCA_002082305.1 SAR324 cluster bacterium SAR324-CTD7B | reverse complement strand
AAATGAGCAGGCTTGTACTCTTCTTTGCGGATTCCATATTTACTGAGAAGTTTGTGAAGCTGCCGGGTTGTAATGCCGGCAGTCTCAGCAGCCCGGTTAATGCGTCCCTTATGTTTGGTCATCACTTCCTTAAGATACTGCTGTTCGAGTTGATCCAGACTTTTCCGACGAACTTCAGCAAGAGGAAGAGAAATATCCAATTCAACATCGGCAGTGTAGTTTTTGTCTGTGAATAACTCCTGCGGAAAACTTTCAGGTCTGAGAATGTGAGTTGTTTCAAGAATATATGCCCGTTCGATTACGTTTTCCAGTTCCCGAATATTTCCCGGCCAGGAATATTCCTGAAGAGCCTTTACTACAACCGGATCTGCATCCTGTATTTCTTTAGAATAAAGCTTGTTGAACCAGTCAATCAGATAATTTACCCAATCAGGAATATCCTCGGACCGCTGCTGAAGTGAAGGAATTTCAAGAGGAAAAACACTGAGGCGATAATAAAGATCTTTACGGAAAAGACCCTCATCACAAAGTTGCTGCAAGTCTGAATTGGAAGCAGCAATAACACGTACATCAGCTTCAATTGGTGATTCTCCGCCGACACGCTGAAAAACACGTTCCTGCAAAACCTGCAGCAGTTTAATCTGCATTGCTCCGGAAATTGTATTTATTTCATCCAGGAAAATAGTCCCTTTCTGGGCACTGTCAAAACGTCCCAGTTTACGCTTTGCTGCACCCGTAAAGGCACCTTTTTCATAGCCGAACAACTCACTTTCAACCAGCGTGTCAGGCAATGCCCCACAATGTACATGGACAAATGCTTCATCTTTGCGACTGCTGTGCTGGTGAATCAGTTTTGCCACCATGCCTTTGCCGACACCGGTATCCCCCAGCAGCAAAACTGTAGTTTTTGTTGGTGCCACAGATTTGACTTTTTCAAAGGTCTGAAGCATCCGAGGGCTTCTGGTATGAACTTCTTTCAATACATCCCGATTCCAAAAATCATCCTGTACCGAATCTATTTCTGTCAGTGGCCGTCTACTTTGAATCGACACAAACTCACCCGTCTTTATCTGTTTGTTTTCCCAGCTATATTTTATTCAGGATACAACTTGTGAGAGAGATTCATTTTCGGCTACTACCCAGCCAAGCCCCAGTGACTCCATCTTTTTGAGCGAAGGATGTCCAGTCTCCACATTCCAGTCACACAAGCGATAGTAATCTTCCAAAGCTGCTTCCCACTCTTTTTCGTCCAGGACATAACCATCTGACCTGCCGCCTTCAAGTGGACGTTTGAACATCTTTTTAGGCAGTGTGTCTGATTCACGGCCTATTCCTTCTCGTGAGTTAAAAGCCCGCAGCATATTGAGGCGACGTTCACCGACTGCTAATATTTCTGTTATATCTGTATCCCAACCTGTAACAGCATTGACTACCTCAACCAGTTGATTGGCATCATAAAGTTGAAAAGAAGCTCCAAATATAAAAGCGCAGACTGAGAGACTGTCAACGGCACTGCTTAAATGCTGAGTAACCATCGCAAAGCGCATCATTTCTTCATTCAGCGCTAATTTCTCCTGAGGATTTGTCAGGCCGATCTGTTCCATACGTTCCGGATAAGCCTTATATGCAGGGTCATGCTCACTTGATTCATGATCAGCACCAAAAGGATTAGCAGCATAAATGACACTCAGACTTCGTTTTACTTGCGGCATATGCGCAGGAGCTTCCTGCCCTTTGCTGGTAATTAAATAATCTTCAGTTCCACGTCCAATAATTTCAGCAGCTTTCTGCGAACCCTCAGCCAGGATTTTACCAAAGCCTTCGCGCTTAGCAATCATTTCTGTCATTTTAACCATGGCTTCTGCACTTCCATACTTCAGCTCAATTCCTCCTGTATCTTCGGAAGTTAATTTTCCTTCTGCCCAGCATTCCATAGCCCATGAAATTGTAGCTCCGCAGGAAATAGTATCCATTCCGTACATGTTGCACAGAGCGTTTGCATGAATTATTGCATCCATGTTACTTATGCCACAATAACTGCCAAACGTAGCAAGGGTTTCGTATTCAGGACCACCATATTTTGCCTCAGTTTTGTATGGTCCTTCGTCAATCTGGGAAACTCGTTTACATTTAATTGAACAGCTGAAACATGTATCTCTTCCAAAACGATTCTGCTCATCTCTTTCATGACCACGAAGGTGGGAATCGTAAAGTGTTTTGCCATTTATTTCTTCATGTTTTTCAAAAGTTCCACTGTTGAAATTGTAAGTTGGCAAGCCTCCAGATTTATTTTGAGGGCTAGTCACGTCAGGGGTTCCATATTTCCCAAAATCGTCCATACCCGTTGGCTCAAGATTGGTTTTACCTAATTTTTGTAATTCCTTAAATTTTTCAGGGTTAGCAATAGTAGGTTTCTGTTTACCTCTAACAACTACCGCTTTCAGATTTTTTGAACCCATAACGGCTCCCATTCCAGTACGCCCGTTAGCTCGATTGCTCATGCTAATAAGTGCAGCAAAACGCACTAAATTTTCACCTGCAGGTCCAATTTGCAGAACTTCGATACGCTTATCCTCCAGCTCCTCTTTAAGTTTATCTTCAGCATCGCCAGTGGTCATTCCCCACAAATGGCCCGCATCCCTCAATTCTGCTTCACCATGATGCATCCACAAATAAACCGGTTTTGGAGATTTTCCCTTGATGATTACTGCATCAAATCCAGAAAATTTCATTTCTGCTGGAAAAAATCCTCCACCCTGTGCATCTCCGATACAGCCGGTAAGTGGTGATTTTGCGACTGAACTCAAACGACTTTGTCCAGAAATCGGAGTTCCTGTAACAACACCCGTGCACAAAGCCAGAACATTGTCAGGGCTTAAGGGCTCCACTCCCGCAGGAGTTTCTTTAAGAACGTAGTGCATTCCCATTGCGCTGCCGCCCATGTAAGTCCGATAAAACTGTTCCTCCGGTTCTTCAACCGTAATTTCACTAGTTGTTAAGTTGACATGCAGTATTTTTCCTGTGTAGCCGTAAGACATAAATTTTCTCCTATAGATTTTAGTAATTCTAAATTAAACGTTATCCACCGCTGATTACAGTAAAGACAAGTACCTCGTCTCCTTCAGATAGAACATATTCCAATCCCTTTTCCTCATCTCCATTTACTGCAACAATGACCCTTCGCTTTATTTTAAGATGGCTCAACAAATCAGCAATTGTAGATTCATCTTTGAGAATCAAAACAGACTGACCCCGTTCTGAGTCTGGAAGGTAATCCACCAATGAACCCATTAACTCAATATTAATTTTCACAATATAATCTCACTAAAGCAGATTGATTTTGCTGCCCACCTGTTAGGCTTCAGTCATTAATTCCACCCATGCAAAGGTACTTTAATTCAAGGTAGTCTTCAATCCCATATTTAGAACCTTCCCGTCCTGTTCCAGATTCCTTCACTCCTCCGAAAGGAGCTACTTCAGTGGAGATAATGCCTTCGTTTACGCCAACTATTCCATATTCGAGTCCCTCAGCGACTCTCCATATTCTGCCAATATCCCGGCTGTAAAAATAGGCGGCTAAACCGAATTCAGTGTCATTTGCCATCTCGATGGCCTCTTCTTCGGTTTCAAACTTGAAGACAGGGGCCATTGGCCCAAAAGTTTCCTCTTTGGCAACCAGCATATCTGTAGTTACTCCAGAGAGTACAGTTGGTTCGTAAAATGTGCCACCAAGTTTGTGACGATGACCTCCTGTCAGCAATTTAGCTCCTTTGGCCACAGCGTCTTTAACATGACTTTCAATTTTTTTGACAGCCGCTTCGTTGATCAGCGGTCCTTGATCCGCACCCTCTTCAAAACCATCTGCCACCTTTAAATGTTTTGCGGCATCAGCTAGCATTTTCGTGAATTTATCATAGACTTTACTTTGCACCATAATCCGGTTTGCACAGACACAAGTTTGACCGGCATTGCGGAATTTACTGGCCATTGCTCCAGGAAGCGCTGCTTCAAGATCCGCATCTTCAAAAACGATAAATGGAGCGTTCCCCCCGAGTTCCAGCGCAAGTTTTTTCACTGTTCCTGAACACTGTTTCATCAGCAGCTTACCAACTCCGGTTGAACCTGTAAAACTCAACTTCCGGACAATCGGATTTCCGGTAAATTCGCTGCCGATTCCTACTGCGTCTCCGGTGACTGTACTTAGGATTCCGGCAGGAACTCCAGCTCTCTCCGCTAGTTCGCAAAGAGCAAATGCAGAAAAAGGTGTGTCTGGAGCAGGTTTGATGACCATTGGACATCCTGCTGCCAGTGCTGGAGCTGCCTTCCGTGTAATCATGGCTGCCGGAAAATTCCAGGGAGTAATGGCTACTGTAACTCCAATCGGCTGCTTGATGACGACAATCCGTTTATCTGTAGCATGTGCTGGAATGGTGTCACCATATAAGCGCTTACCTTCTTCGCCAAACCATTCTATAAAACCTGCAGCATATGCAATTTCTCCGCGTGATTCAGACAATGGCTTGCCCTGCTCAGCTGTCATCAAACGGGCGAGGTCCTCCTGATTTTCCATCATCAGCTCATACCAGCGGCGCATTATCACAGCTCGCTCTTTTGCTGTTTTGGAACGCCATTTCGGCCAGGCCGCATTTGCCGCCTCAATCGCACGTTTTGCTTCCGCTGCTCCGCAGTTAGGCACAGTACCTAAAACTTCACCGGTGGAAGGATTGGTGATTGCGGTAGTTTCACCGCTGTCAGCATCCGACCATTTTCCGTCTATATAGACCTGCTGACGGAACAAAGCGGCATCTTTCATTCCAATTGATTTTGCTGTTTCTGCTGTACTAACCGGCATAGGCAACTCCTTTTCTCTATGAAATTATAAAATTCTACCAGTAGAATCTCTATTTAGTTTTGAAAATATTACACACATTCTCCTTATAAATTGTGTGATACACAAGATTATTTTGCTTTGAGTCAAATAATTTCTGTAGTACTGTTTACACAATCTACTATTAATAATTTATCTAACATTATAATCCTCTCTGGTGTGTCATTTCTTGAAAGAAATCAATGATTACTACTATCGAATTCTTTAAGAAAAAGCGGGCAGAACAGTTTGTTGTTAATCAAATGATTTTTTCAAATCCAATCAAAGACTGATGAAATTTTACTAACCTGTAAAGTATTCCGCAGTTTGTATTTGTTTAGACTAAGCGGTAATTGCACTCGTTGCGCTTAGCTTCCATTGCTATGTTTGCCTTCACTAAATTTTTTTAGCTATAACCGTAGACGTGTGCTACACTTTATTCATTTTGAACTGTACCTGTAAGTTAAGAATATCTGAAAAATTATTTTATGAAAATAGCATGTATTGGTGGAGGAGTCGTGGTTAACGCCTTATTAGAAGACAGAGCTAAAGTTGAAATCGAGGCTACTGCAGTAATTCCTTATAACAACCAGTAAATAAAATGGTTATTGTTACAATTTTTAAATAACCGTCTAATAAAAAGTCTGATACACACACAGTCATTTCGACAGTATGGATAACTCCTAATGATATTAGAAAGATTGCCTATACAATATTTATCACATTGCTCGAAATGAAACGGTTTTAGGTCTTTTTTTATACCGCATCAAATATAACCATATTTTAGCAATTATGTTTTATATTACTACAAAGTGTATTAATATGGTTATTTAAAAAGTGTATCATTATAATACGATATGTTTCATAAATTTTCATAATATCTAATAATTTTAATTCAGCTAATTATTTTCCAAAAAATAACCTAATACAGGGGAGAATCACAGCTCAGCAAATTGGAAAGGGAGATGAAGGATTCAAAATGGCAATGGCAACGCTGGATATTTTTCGTTCTACGGTGGGTGCGGTTGCTCTTGTTTTTGCCCGTCATGCACTTGATGAAGCCCTTGAACGTGTCAAAAGTCGGAAGATGTTTGGTTCTCCAATGAGTAATTTAAAGCTCATCCAAGCCAAACTTGGGGACATGTCACTTGATATTGATGCAAGTGCACTTCTCATTTATCGTGCTGTCTGGACCAAAGACAATAGTGCAGACAGGATTACACGTGAAGCTACCATGGCTAAATTATTTGCAACAGAAGCGGCACCAACGTGTTATAGACGAAGCTGTAAAAATTTTTGGTGAATCCGGTGTGGTTTCCGGATTCGCTGTTGAGCAACTCTATCGGGAAATCCGTGCGCTCAGGATCTATGAAGGTGCTTCTGAGGTTCAAAAACTAATTATTGCCTCGCAGACACTCAAGGATAACTAATGCATGTTTTACTGTAAATAACCTGATTTTTCAATGCCATCTGCTGTTACTTCTCCTGAAGAAGATGTTACTCTCCATTGTCCTTCTTGTGGTGAAGAAAAATTCTTATTTGTACCAATGTCCGGTAAAAACGGTGAGCGCTTTGTCCGGATTCACTGTCACAAATGTCAGGAGCATTTATTTTTTCAGAATCCGGAACTGCCCAATAATATAAAATCTCCTGAAGATATTTCCGAAAAATGGAAAACTGAGCAAATTAAGAATTTGCAACTTGAATGGGAGGAATGGTTTCGCTGGAAAAAAAGACACCTTGACAAAAGCTCCTCAAGTAAAACTCCACTATCCAAATATGCACAATGGTTTTTAGCCCTTCTGCTTGGTGGTAGTACCTTATTTTTTGTCCTGGACCGCTGGCATCTGCTTGATCCTCTTCTCGAAAATCCCGCGGCAAGACAGGAACTGATTACAGCATATGCAGAGCGCCTTCTGGAAGTTCCATGTTTTCCATCAATAATGAAAGTCAAAATTAGGACAGTACCGATTCGCTACACCAGGGAGCGACCGGTGCATAGAAATTGGATTCAGTATGGAGAAGCAGGAATATACTGGGGGGAAGAGCAAATCAAGATTCACCGTTCAAATTTCTGGTTTTTTGGCTGGCCCAAAAAAACACAATTGTTGAACACCTTGGTCCATGAGTTACGACACCGGAGCAGTCCTGGACTGGGACATAACTTAAAATTTTTCAACCTGGTTGAACGCGACACCAGTTGCGTCCTGGAATACTGGTAGGACTTACAGAATAAACCGCTTAAATTAAGGGCAGATCTCTTGCTGTAATTGGCAGTAACGAGTTTTCGACTTATATCATAATTATGGCCACTGTCATACATTGTTTGTAGTCAACCGTGTCTCAAGTCCGTTCAAAATTTAACGTCGAAAAACAAATTTTCTTTTCCAATTTGCTGGATTTTACTGAAAATTTACTCTTAACAAACAAACAGCTGTTATTTCTGTATCATCCAGAAACAGAGAATTCCTGTGTTTTTTGTTGACACTTGATACATTATTCTTTAGAATCTTTTCTTCTACTTTTCGTTAATTCAAGACTTTCTTGAATAACAAAATTTTTTTAACCTAAATTTAGGAGGTAAGATGAGGCTGGGTATTTTGGGGACACTGTCTATTGGTGTACTGCTGGTTGGTCAGGTTGCGTTGGCTGAAACAGTTAAAATTGGATTTGTGACCACACTCACAGGAGGTGCAGGTGCAATTGGGAATGATATGCGGGACGCAGTAGAACTGGCACTGGACCATTTGGGTCGTAAAATGGGAAATTCAGATGTTAAAATGTTTTATGAAGACGACACTTTCAAGCCGGCTGTCGGTAAACAGAAAACAGAAAAATTAGTTAAAAAAGATAAAGTTCATTTTGTCACAGGTTACATTTGGAGCCACGTATTAATGGCTTCCCGGAATTCGGTAGTAGGAAAAGGACCTTTTATGATTACCTCCAATGCAGGACCGGGTCCAGTGGCAGGCAAACTCTGCCACGAAGATTTTTTCTCAACGTCCTGGCAGAATGACCAAACCACAATGGCTATGGGGGAGGTATTAAACCAGCTTGGTATCAAGAACCTTTACATCATGGCACCAAATTATGCTGCAGGCAAAGGAATGGTTGCTGGTGTAAGCCGAACTTTTAAAGGTAATATCGTTGGGAAAGACATGACCAAGTTTCCGGCACAACTTGATTTTTCTGCAGAACTGGCAAAAATACGTGCAGCTAAACCAGATGCAGTGTTCGTTTTTTATCCAGGAAAGCATGGAATACAGTTTTTCAAACAATTTTCTCAAGCGGGATTGAAAGGAACAATCCCACTCTACTCAGCTTTTACTGTTGACTCATTGAGCCTTCCTCGTTTGAAGGATTTGGCTGAGGGAAGTTTGATGACACAGTTCTGGGCTCCAGACTTGGATAATGCGGTTAACAAACGTTTTGTTGCCGATTATCGAAAAAAGACCGGACGCTATCCGACTTTCTATGCAGCACAGTCTTATGACACTATCATGCTGATTAACAGTGCTGTAACAGCAGTTGGTGGTAATATGTCAAACAAAGATGGAATGCGGACTGCCATGCGAAAAGCTAATTTTCCATCAGTACGCGGTCCGTTTAAATATGGAAATAACCATTTCCCAATTCAGAATTTCTACCTGCGAAAAGTAATTAAGGATGCTGAAGGGAATTACACCACAACTATCATAAAAACAGTTTACACCGACCACCAGGATCCTTACGCAAAAGATTGTAAGATGTCCTGGTAGTTTGTTTCTTTCCAGTTGGAGGAGGTACTTGTGTTCCTCCTCCTCTCCGTCTTTCCTTCCACACTGTCACAACACTAGTAAAAGGTTCTGGTGAACTGGACCCTGCTTTTGGAGCAAACCCTGAACGGGTTTCAATTTGGAATTTTACTATTTCTACTGGCAGCAGGCCTGACCCTGATCTTTGGCATCATGGACCTGATCAACCTCGCACACGGGTCGCTCTACATGATGGGGGCCTATTTCGCAGCAACTTTCATAAAATGGACAGGTTCATTTCTCCTGGGCGCTATTTTGGCAATTCCTGCCTGTATGGCATTTGGCATGATCGTAGAAATGATTGCACTGCGTACACTTTACACCCGTAATCATCTAGATCAAGTCTTGGCCACATTCGGACTCATCCTTTTTTTTAATGAATTTGTCAGACTAATTTGGGGACCAATCGGTTTGGACATTCCACTTCCTGAGGTACTAAACGGCAGTGTAGAGCTTTTCCTGGGAATTCGCTATCCTGCTTTCCGCCTGGTTATCATTGCAGTTGGAATCCTGGTTGCTTTTTTACTCTACCTGCTTGTATCACGTACAAAACTGGGTATGTTGATTCGTGCTGGAGCAAGTAATCGGAAGATGGTAGGTGCACTGGGAGTTAACATCAATTTACTATATACTTTTGTTTTTGGTCTGGGAGCTGCGCTGGCTGGTTTAGCAGGTTTAATGGCAGGACCAATCATGACTGTTGAAATTGGAATGGGTGAAGGAATTTTAATCATTACTTTAGTTGTGATTGTAATTGGGGGAGTCGGTTCCATCAAGGGTGCCTTTGTTGCTGCTTTGTTGGTGGGTTTGATTGATACTGTCGGCCGCTCCTTTCTTCCCGATATCTTAGGAATATTTTTTTCCAATGATGTGGCCGATACTGCAGCACCCGCTATTTCCTCTATGTTGATCTACCTCTTGATGGCACTAATTCTGGCCTTCAAACCTCAGGGACTTTTTCCACCAAGAGGTGCCTAGATGAAATGGTCTCCACGAATAATTTTTATAGTTATTTTAATGCTTGGTTTAGGTGTTGTTCCACTGCTTGCAGACTATTTTGGTGAGCCGTTTTACACAGTAATGTTTTCCAGGATGCTTATTCTTTCGATTGGTGCAGTCAGTCTGAATTTAATTTTGGGCTTCGGAGGAATGGTCAGCTTTGGACATGCAGTTTATTTAGGAATAGGTTCATATATGGTTGGCATTGGAACCATGCATGCCGTTGAGGATGGAATTGAATGGATGGCTAATGGTTTCCTTCAAATTGCACTTGCAATTGTGTTTTCAGCCCTGGCAGGGTTGGTGATAGGAGCAATTTCACTCCGGACTCGTGGAGTATATTTCATTATGATTACACTGGCCTTTTCGCAGATGTTGTATTACGTGGCAGTAGGTAACGAAAAATACGGCGGGGATGACGGTTTAAGTCTATACATGCGCAGTGACTTTAATGGTTTGATTGATATTTCAAATGATAATTCACTCTATTACCTGAACTTTGTCTGTTTGCTGCTCAGTTTGTATCTTTCACACAGGTTAATCAACTCTCGTTTTGGAATGTTGATTCGTGGTGCAAAATCAAATGAACAACGTATGCGCGCCATTGGCTTCCCGGTTTTTCGATATCAGCTTGTCGCTTTCGTAATTGCCGGAACAATTTGTGGAATAGCAGGTGTTTTATCTGCAAACCAGACTGAATTTGTTAATCCGTCTGTTATGCATTGGACCCATTCCGGAGAATTGATCATCATGACAGTTTTGGGGGGATTGGGAACTCTTTTTGGCCCTGTAATTGGTGCAGTTGCTTTCCTTTTTTTGGAGGAATTTCTTTCTGGAATCACAGAATATTGGCAATTATTTTTTGGTCCCATGCTGGTTCTGGTTGTCATTTTTGCACGTGGCGGAATAGACGGAATGCTTGTGGGACTTGATCAATGGTGGAGCAGAAACTCTCCTGTTAAGAATGAAGAGGTTGATTAAAATGTTAAAAGTAGACTCACTTTTCAAATCCTTTGGTGCTTTATTGGCTACAGACAACCTCTCGTTTCAAGTAAAGAAGGGGGATATACATGCTATTATAGGTCCAAATGGTGCGGGAAAAACTACTCTGATTGGTCAATTGACTGGAGAAATTGAATCTGATTCCGGAAGCATTTTGTTTGATGGAAACAATATTTCGGGAGTCCCGGTACATCTTCGTTCAGCACACGGTCTGGCCCGCTCCTTTCAGATAACCAATATTTTTCATGACTTGACAACTTGGGATAATGTTGCTCTTGCGGTTCAGGCTCATGCCGGACATTCTTTCCATTTTTGGAAAAACGCCAGTAAAGAAAGGGAGCTTCGACAGCCAGCACTAGAATTTTTAGGTATTGTCGGTTTGGAAAAACGGGCAGGATTTATAGCCGGACTGCTTTCTCATGGGGAACACCGTCAGTTGGAAATTGCAATGGCTCTGGCAACAAATCCCAAAATGTTACTGTTAGATGAGCCAATGGCAGGAATGGGACCCAAAGAATCTCTGGCAATGGTTGACATTCTTATTAAATTGAAACATAAACTTACGATTCTGTTGATTGAACATGATATGGATGTTGTATTCACACTGGCAGACAGAATCACTGTTCTGGTCAATGGCAGAGGAATTGCGACTGATACTCCTGATGCAATCCGGAAAAATCCGGAAGTCATAGCAGCTTACCTTGGAGAGGAGAGTTATCATGCTTGAACTTAAACACCTGGAAACCTCTTATGGACAAAGCCAGGTGCTGTTTGGAGTGGATCTACAGGTGAATGAGGGAGAAGTAGTAACTTTACTGGGACGTAATGGAATGGGTAAAACGACTACAATTAATTCAATTATGGGTTTGGTTAGAGCTCGTTCCGGAGAAATCAAATTTGAAGGCAGTCAAATACGAGAATGGCCAGCACACCGTGTGGCTCAATCCGGAATGGGTTTGGTACCGGAGGGGCGTCAAATTTTTCCAAATTTGAACGTAATTGAAAACTTAATCGCAACTTCAGCAAATCGTTTCAAGAATAAGAATCCATGGACACTGGATCGTGTCTTCAATCTGTTTCCTCGTCTGCTGGAACGTGCTAAAAACATGGGCAACCAGCTTTCAGGTGGAGAACAGCAAATGCTGGCCATCGGCAGAGCTTTAATGACAAATCCCCGCCTCTTGATTTTGGATGAAGCCACAGAAGGTTTAGCTCCGTTAGTTAAAATGGAAATTTGGGAATGCCTGAAAGGCTTAAAAACTTCAGGTCAGTCGATTCTTGTCGTGGATAAAAACATAGAAGCTCTCACTCACCTAGCTAATCGACATTACATCATGGAAAAGGGGAAAATTGTCTGGTCTGGTGATTCTCCGGCGCTAATTGCAGATAAGGAGATCCAGCATCGATATTTGGGGATTTAAAACAGCTTTTTTCAAACCCGTTCGCTGACGCCTCCATGCGCCATTGCCTACGGATTACTGCTGTTGCAGGAGCTGCAGCACGTTTTGAGGTAATTGATTTGCTTGTGCCTGCATGGATTGACTGGCCGACAGAAGAATCTGGTTACCAGTTAATTTTGACATCTCTGCGGCCATATCTGTGTCTCTTATGATTGACTCTCCACGGCTAATGTTTTCTTCTGCAACTCTGAGCGAATTTAGATTGCTTTCAACTGTGTTTTTCTGGAAAGAACCAATTTCTCCTCGCAAAACAGATATTTCGTCAATTGCCTTCTCAATAAGTCTGCCTGAGTTATCAGCACCTTGTTTACTGGTCAAGTCGATATCAAATAAACTTCGAAAACCGCTTTCATTTTCCACACCCAGTGCCAAGTTATTAGTGCGAATGTTTTTTAATGAAAAGCCTTTATCCGTACCAGGTTTTGTTCCGAGACCAACATTCTTGGTCTGTTGCGATATGTGAACATAGCCTTCTATTATTGGATTACTTGGAGAACCCACGATTTCTTCCTGGGTCTCTTCAACAAATTCTGTTCCTACGACTTCACCTTGCTCATTTTTGACAGGCACTTCTTTGAGTCCAATAGAACGATCATATTGTATGGCTATTCCCTGTGCAGGAGAAGAACGTTTGATTGCAGTCAGGAATTGTCCTTTCCCATTCGTAAAACTGTCACCAATTTTTCCGGCTACATCCAAGCCCGGTATTGATGATTCAGCAACATTGGACTCTTTTGTCAGCAAACCTGAAATATTAGTGGTGAGCGAAAAAGTAGGGGAAGCACCAAAATCTTTGTGTCGGATATAAAATGTGTTTTCTGGTGTTTCAAAGGCCTCCAAAGCTAAACCACTTCCTTCAATTGCTTCGTTAATGGAATTGATAACAATCGCTCGAATATTTTTCGAAGCCTCCTCTGCGGGAAAGCGTGAAGGATCTTGCTTATAGTTTGACAAAACTTCTTCAATATTTTCTTTAACTTTCCCAAACCTTGTGTCGACTTCAACGTTGCGGCCACCTTCACTGAGCAATATTTTAACTCCTTCACCTATATTTTGTACTGTCAACGGTACAGAGCCTCTTATATATGGTTGCGTTGCTACCTGTGTAATATCAACTTCATATCCCTCCATCGGGGAAGCTTCAGTCCAAGTTTCAGCATTAACGAAACGTATGTTATTGCCTACAGAAGCACCATTTGCACCCATGCTACCATCAAGTAATATTCTACCGTTGAACTCGGCTGTTTTCACAATTCGATCTAAAGTGCTAAGCAAGTTTTGCACTTCATGCTGATCTGCAGCCAACATTGAATCATCGTTAACTGCTTCGTTTGCAGCGTGAACTGATAATTGCTTCAAACGAATCAATATGTTGCTGACCTCACTCAGGGCCCCCTCGGCAGTTTGAAACATGGCAATAGCATTTTCATTGTTGCTGTAAGCCTGCCTCAATCCCGCAATTTGTCCTCTCAATCTTTCTGAAGCTATCAGCGAAGCCGGACCATCAGCGGCACTGTTTATCTTTGTCCCGGAACTCAATTTTTCAATTGAGCTTCTAACGTTTCTTAAATTGTTGTCTGAGTGCCGTAATGTATTCAAAGATGTTGCATTACTTCGAATTCTCATTTTGTTCTCCCATATAAAGTTAGGCTTCTGCGTTGAAACTAACACAATGTTTCAGCTAGCAGATAAAACCCTTGTCTTGCTTTTCGGCATTCTTAAAAAAAACTTTAAAGTAATTATGAAATTTTTGTTAGTGCAGTTAATTTTCACCGGCTTATGGCATTAGCTGAACTGTGATTCTGTCTGCCAGCAACATTCCTTTGGGCGTCAAACACAAGTGCTGACCTTCCCAAAATGCACGTCCATCATCGCAAAGTTCTTGAACAAAATTTAACTGTTGATTTTGCAAATGCAATCCATAGCGCGTCTGCCATTCTTTAATATTAATTCCTTCACACTGACGTAAACCGAGCATCAAAAATTCAACTGCCAGTTGTTTTCCTGAAAGTTGTTCTATAAATTCAGTTGGCCATGTATTTTGTCCAAGATGCTGAAGGTAAGTCCTGATAGAACGAACATTGCCCCAGCGTGTTTGCCTATGGTATGAGTGTGCTCCAACTCCAAATCCCAAATATTCTTGACCAGACCAGACCAGCAAATTTTGTCGGCCTTCGTTAGTTTTTTTTGAAAAGTTAGAAATTTCATACTGAAACAGTCCTGCCTTTTCCAGATTGTCTGTCGCCCACAAATACATTTCCTCAAATTGTTCCAGATGTTCATGTTCCCAGTTCCGGATTTGAGGATTATTACCAAAAGGCGTCCGTTCATGAATTTCAAGGCCATACAATGAAATATGGGAAGGTTCGTATCTCAGTGCTTCCTCGACATCATTTTTGAACATAACAATACTCTGTTCGGGAATACCAAACATCAGATCAAGGTTCCAGTTATCAAATGATGAGTTTGTTATGACTGCAATTGCATTACGTAGATCTGCAACAGTATGACAACGTCCCAACTTCTGAAGAGTTGAAGTCTGGAAACTCTGTCCTCCCAAACTGAGCCGATTGACACCAATATCTGCAAGTCCACTGAGATATTCCGGATTTACATCATCCGGATTCATTTCAAAAGCAATCTCTATTTGATCAGACCAGGGAAAATTTTCACGGACTTTTGTAAGTAACACTGACACTTCCGGTATAGTTAGACAGGAAGGGGTACCTCCCCCGATATAAATTGATTTGAGCAAAATCTGCCCAGAAAGTTTTTCTTCATTCTCTTTCCGTTCCATGTCTTTCAGCATTTCTGCACGTCGGTCAATTTCGCCTACCATACCCCGAATATATTTTTCATGCATTTTTGCTCGATCACGACGTACCGTAAAGGAGCAAAACGGACAAATCGTGCGGCAAAAAGGGATATGAAGATAAACCGCTGGAATCGGACTACGTTTTTTTTGCATTGTTTCGGATAAATCCAATTTATTTTACTTTATATATCAGATAACTAATTGTTTATGTTTGATTTAACAGAAGATATTTTTTATTGATTTTCTGAACCAGATAAATTACATTATGATACCTGCATATTTATTATATTTTTTGTCATGCAGCCTTTGTTTCAAATGTACTCACATATGGTTGCAGTTCTCAAGTAAATTCAAGCTTTTATCCGTTTATATTGTTGATATAATTATCATTATATATCACTTAGAATACCGGGAATTGTATTTTATCTATAACTTGAGAAACACTAAACCAGCAAAATAAAGAACTTTATGATGTAACTGATTGCTTATTTTTCTGCTTTGGCTCTACGGCAATAGAATTTTCATGTTTTTTGCATAAACAAAGCAGAAAAAAAGTACAAATTCAACCTGCAATTTTTACCAGTTTTAGTATACTATTTTTAAAATACACCATGGATTGGTTAAACTTAAAACTTATTTTAGAATACATATCAAGAAAAGGCATCTATGAAAATTAAGCGCCTGTTCACCATGGAAGGTGAAAGTCCGTACGGATCAATAGAATTTGAAAACCGTGCTTCCGTTATCCGGAACCCGGACGGTTCAATAGTCTCCAAGTGGGATAATGTGTCTGTACCAAAACATTGGTCACAGGTCGCCACTGACATCCTGGCACAGAAATATTTTCGCAAAGCCGGCATACCAAAGCACTTGAAATCCGCAAAAGAAAAAGGAGTTCCTGACTGGCTGCAACCCTCTCTTTATGACCAGGCTAAGGCTGATCAGGAAGCTTCAGAGGCAGATTCTTCAGCAGTTGATACTACCGTTTCGGAAACCGATGCGAGAGAAGTTTTTCATCGGCTTGCCGGTTGCTGGACGTATTGGGGTTACAAACACAACTATTTCGACACAGAAGAAGATGCGAGGGCATTTTATGACGAATTATGTCATATGCTGGCCAATCAAATGGCTGCACCAAACTCTCCTCAATGGTTCAATACCGGACTTAACTGGGCCTATGGTTTGAACGGACCAGCACAAGGACATTTTTTCGTAGATCCAAAAACAGAAGAAGTAATGCCTTCTAAAGATGCATACACACGACCACAACCACATGCATGTTTCATCCAATCAGTGAAGGACGATTTGGTACGAGATGGCGGCATAATGGATTTGTGGACCCGTGAAGCCCGTCTATTTAAATATGGTTCAGGAACAGGTTCTAATTTTTCTGATTTGCGCGGTGATGCAGAGCCGCTTTCCGGTGGTGGTGTTTCTTCCGGACTAATGTCATTTCTTAAAATTGGAGATTCAGCTGCGGGTGCCATCAAGTCCGGTGGTACAACACGTCGTGCAGCTAAAATGGTCTGTCTGGATGCAGATCATCCTGATATTGAACAATTTATTAACTGGAAAGTTCACGAGGAACAAAAAGTTGCCGCTCTGGTTTCAGGTTCCAAAACGATGAAAAGGCTGATCAAAGAGTTGTTTGAAGCAATTCACGGCTGGGAGAATGAGTCTGAAAAGTTTGATATTGAACTTAACAAAGATCTGCGCTCTGTTGTCAAAGCTTCCCGTTTGGCATCTATGCCTTTCAGCTACGTGTACCGCATAATCCATTTATCCAAACAGGGATATACTGGAGTATTGTTTGATGAGTTCGATACTGATTGGAATTCTGAAGCATACCAAACAGTTGGCGGGCAAAACTCTAATAATTCTGTTCGCTTGAATAATGCTTTCATGCAAGCAGTTGAACAGGGCAAAGACTGGAATCTCTACTGGCGAGTTGAAAAGGTCAAAGCAGAAAAAGAAGGCAGAGAGCCGGTTCCTTGCAAAAAACTAAAGGCTACCGAACTTTGGGAAGAAATTGCATACGCAGCCTGGGCTTCTGCGGATCCTGGAATTCAGTTTGACTCAACAATCAACGAGTGGCACACATGTCCGGCTGATGGTCCAATTCGGGCATCTAACCCATGCAGTGAGTACATGTTTTTGGATGATACAGCCTGCAATTTGGCTTCGTTGAATTTGCTTCAGTTTCGAGATCCTAAAACGGGAGAACTTGATATTGTAAAATTGCGTCATGGTTCAAGAATTTGGACAATAGTTCTGGAAATTAGTGTTTTGATGGCACAATTTCCAAGCAGAAACATTGCAGATCTCTCTTACGAGTTCCGCACTCTTGGCTTGGGTTACGCCAATATGGGGACATATTTAATGGTTAACGGTATTCCTTATGATTCTGCAAAAGCCCTTGCTATTTGTGGTGCCGTGACTTCCATTATGCACATGACTTCTTACGCAACTTCTGCTGAAATGGCGAAAGAGCTTGGTACATTTTCCGGCTACGAAAAGAACAAGGATAATATGCTGCGGGTGATCAGGAATCATCGGCGGGCTGCATTTCGTGCACCGGATAGTGAATATGAAGGATTGACCATCAAACCGGTTGGAATAGACAGTCAGCACTGTCCTCCAGAACTGCTGAAGGCAGCTCAACAAGATGCCAATACGGCCCTAAAACTGGGAGAAAAACACGGTTTCCGTAACGCACAGGTCACTGTGATTGCACCAACTGGAACTATCGGTTTACTGATGGATTGTGATACTACCGGAATCGAGCCGGACTTTGCTTTGGTTAAGTTCAAGAAACTTGCAGGCGGCGGTTATTTCAAAATCATTAACAATTCGATTCCACCGGCTTTATATAAACTTGGATATGACGACTCGGAAGTTACTGACATTGTACACTATATCAAAGGGCACGCACGACTGGACGGAAGCCCCTGCATCAATGCAAACATTTTGCGTACCAAAGGATTTACGAGCGAGGTCCTAAAACGCATTGAAGAACAATTGCCTACTGCATTTGATATCAGCTTTGTTTTTAACATGTATACTCTTGGTGAGTCATTTTGTAAGGAAACGCTGGGATTGAGTGACGAGCAACTGGGAGATTTTGACTTCAGTATTCTCAAGCATCTCGGGTTCAGCAGTAAAGAAATTGAGGCTGCAAACGATTATATTTGCGGAACAATGACAATTGAGGATGCTCCGCACATCAAACCGGAACATTACAGCGTTTTTGACTGCGCAAACAAATGCGGTCGAAAAGGTAAACGTTTTATTGCTCCAGAAGCGCACATCCGCATGATGGCAGTGGCCCAGCCTTTTATTTCCGGATCCATCTCCAAAACTATCAATATGCCAAATGAAGTTAATATCACTGATATTAAAGAGGCTTTATCCTCTTCCTGGCATTACGGATTGAAGTGCAACGCGCTATATCGCGACGGTTCCAAACTTAGTCAGCCACTTAATGTGAATGTGGAGGAGTACTTGTGGGACGAAGATGAGGTTGAAGGGGATATTGCTGCTGAAAAACCGGAACAAGTCCGGATTGCGGAAAAAATAATTCACCGCTACATAGCCAAACGCAGAAAATTACCACACCGTCGCAGTGGCTACACTCAAAAAGCGGTCATCGGAGGGCACAAACTCTATCTGCGTACCGGTGAATATGAAGATGGTACAATAGGCGAAATTTTTCTTGATATGCACAAAGAGGGAGCCGCTTTCAGAAGCTTGATGAACAGCTTTGCAATTGCAATTTCACTGGGCTTGCAGCATGGTGTACCACTGGAAGAATTTGTGGAAGCCTTTATTTTTACACGTTTTGAACCAAACGGTATGGTTTCTGGAAATGACTCAATCAAAATGAGTACATCCATCATTGATTACATTTTCCGTGAACTTGCAATTTCTTACCTTGGTCGCAACGATCTGGCTCAGGTCAATTCTGACGAGTTACAAGCCAGTGCAGTACATACACAAAATGAGGATCAACCCGAGTTTGACAACGAACAAGTAGTTTCGGAGAGGACTCTCAGCACTGAAGAAAGTCTGGCCTTTCTGGAACAGGAGGAAAGCGATTTTGAAGGAGTAGATTTTGCTCTGTTAAAAAATTCTGATCCAAAACCGGAACAGGTACATGCTGAATTTACTGGCAATTCAGATTTTGGTACTGATACATCGACAGAAAGTTGGGAGACACAGGAACGTTCCACAACAACCCTTGTTCAAGAAGCACGAATGAAGGGTTATGAGGGTGAAGCCTGTCACACCTGTCAGCAGTTCACTATGGTACGTAACGGTTCATGCCTCAAATGTGCTTCCTGTGGAGCAACCAGTGGTTGTTCATAAAATATTAGCAGTATTGTAGCCGTGAGCAAAAACAGCTCTTCTATTTCCTGTCAAGCAACGGCCTTAAAATTTTACGCTAATGAAAACTTTGGACTGCGGGTTGAGGTGTTAATCTCAGCCTGCAAATCTAAAAATTCATGTCTCACCTTTTAGTGACCCCACCTTCACACTTATATAAAAGTCCGCAACGTGGAATTGCTTTGTTGATCACGCTGGTAATTTTAGCCCTGCTTGCCGTTTTCATGACAGAGTTTTCTTTTGAAACAAAACTCGAGACAAGGGGTATCCAAAATTACCAAGCTTCATTCAAAGCCAGGAATGCTGTCAAATCTATGTTTAAGGCTGTACTGGAAGGGTTGAAAGGTCAAAACGAGGTTAAATTTTTTCGAGTCTACTTACAGGGATTACAGTATAATTTTAGTGAATTTTCTGGAAAGGACTGCACTCTTTTAAATCCCTGCAAACCTGTAAAATTAATTGCAGGAGTAATTGCTGATTTTCCTGATGTAATTTTTTATACACCATATATTCGTCCGATTGATCATTTGTTCAATTTGAATCGAATCCGGAAGAACAATCCTGGAACACCGGAAGATTTAGATTTGCATAACCAGTTTGTGAATATACTAAAAAATATGAAATCTGTGTCCGGTCAAGTCTCTTTGGGAATTTCTTCCATCGACAGAATTTATGCTGCCTTGTTCGATTGGACTGATGGGGACCAGGAACCATATGAAATGATAGGAATAGAACACTACCAGGATTTGCAAACTGAATATGAAATCAAGAATCAAAAGTTGGATAAACTTAGCGAAATTCTACTGATTGACGGTATTGCTGAAAGCGGAATTCCTTTAGATAATTCTCAATCAGGACCAGGAAACTGGAAAAAATATTTTACGGTTTTTCCAGTCGAAAATAGGGCAGAAGGTTTTGAACAACCACGTATAAATGTCAACCTTGCAACAGAAAATGAGATTGTTGAGTTTTTGATGCAGTTTGAAAATCAAGCTGATAGCATTACCTCCCAAACATTTATAGCAAAAGCTATAGAAATAGGATCTACACTAAAATTAATAACTAGGGGAGAAAAAGGTAAAACATACCATTCAAGTTCTGAAATACAAAAATCTTTAGATTCAAGTCCTGCAACTTCTGATTTGCCGGTTGTCGCCAAGCAATTCTTCATTCCTTACAGTAATTGGTATGAAATCAACCTGAAAACCGAAATCGAAAATGTACAAGCAGAAGTGAATGCGTTTGTGTCGGTGAACAGAAAACCTGACCATTCTGTTGAAAAGCTTATAATCCACGAATTTTTGTTGCGCTAAATAACAATGTCTGAAAATATTGGCTGTCACATTATACGTCTGAAGGAAATCGATTCAACAAATTCATACCTGAAAGACAAAAGTGAGCTGCTGCAAAGGAACGGCTTGGTGGTGATTGCAGAAATGCAGGTTTCGGGACGTGGAAGAGCCGGCAGAAAGTTTACTTCTGTAATAGGAAATAACGTAACTTTTTCCGTAGTTTTGCACCCAAATTTGCCACTTGAAGAGATTCAAATATTTGCTTTATTAGCAGGAGTGGCTGTAGCTCGTGTTCTTGAAAATTATGTCAAAAATATCCGGCTTAAATGGCCCAATGATGTACTGGTAAACGAAAAGAAAATCTGTGGAATATTGCTCGAAACAATCAATATCCCCGATCATAGTTTTCCTGTCTTAATCATGGGAATCGGTTTAAACACAAAAGGCTGTCCTAATGATTATCCTGAAGAATTACAGAATATTGTGACGACAATAGAGTCTGAAATGTCACCAATTTCAGACATATCATCTAAAACTGAATCAGCACCAGTTCTTAATAATGAATCAATTTTTCAGCAGCTTCTGCTAGAATTAGATAGCTGTCTGGAAAAATTTAGTCTAGTCTCTGCTAACACACAAAATTCTGATAAAACAACCTCAGGTCGTTCCTCATTGCTGCAGGAATGGTTGCAGCGGGCTAAGGCATTAGGCAGGAAGGTTTGTAGTTTGAATAACGTAGAAGAACGAGTAAAAGACTCCGGAACAGTTGGTATCATTGAGGGTTTGACAAGAGAAGGTTATCTGCAAATACGGACAGATTCTGGTCAAATACTGACACATGTTTCAGGAGACATTTTTGATATGAAAAGGTAAATTAATGATTCTAGCTGCTGACATAGGTAACAGTGACATAGTTCTTGGTATTTTCAAAGATTCTGAATTACTGCAGAATTGGCGCTTGCATACTGTTCATCATCAGAGTGTAGATGAATATGAAATGCTGGTTCGGGGTATGCTTTTCGCATGCGATTTCAGCTTGGAAGACGTAGATGGAGCAGTTCTTAGTTCTGTTGTTCCTGAACTGACAAATGTTTTTCTTAATCTAATCGAAAATTTGGTTGGTCAACCGCCTATAATAGTAAACAGCGATCTGAATTTTGGCATTGAAATCAACACTGAAATACCTGCAAAAGTTGGCCAAGACAGACTTATTAATGCCCTTGCTGCATACCAGCAATATAAAACTTCGCTGATAATTATTGATTGCGGAACAGCCACAACTTTGGATGTAGTCACTGCAGAAGGGAGCTTTGAAGGAGGAGTGATTTGCCCAGGATTGTTAATATCAGCCGAAGTATTATTTTCCAGGGCAGCCCAACTTTTTCAAGTAAATCTTGAAATTCCAGAAAATTTAATAGGTAAAAATACGACAGATAGCGTTAAGTCCGGCCTCATTTATGGTTATGGTGGTATGATAGATTCGTTGATTGACAAATTAGCGAAAGAAATTGTACAAATGGACCAGCCTTATCCTACTGTTGTTATTACAGGTGGTTTAGCGAATAAATTATTACCGATTCTGCCTGAAGTTATTTTTCATGATGATTTGACTTTACGTGGTTTATACCTTTTTCATTTGATGAACAAACCCGTTGAAAATGGAAAAGAGCAATAATGCACAACCATTTTTGATAGCTTCTCTGAAACTAACAAACCAACCAGATATACGATCAACCACTGATATAAAGAGATCACAGAGGAATGTTTTATAGAAAAGTTTTCTGTATCTTTAGTAGATCTGTGATGATTATGTGACAAAATCTAATTTTTACGACTACATAACTTAATCAATTCACCAAACAACATTCCAACAGAAAATGAGATATGTCTGAAGAAAAAATTGACGGACTTGAAGGACTGGATGATTTTGGTGACGATTTTGGTGAACAACTCGACTCTTTCATGGAAAATGATGGAGAAGATGAGGGTGATAGTGAATTGGATTCATTTTTCGAAGATCTTTCTACAATTGATGACCTGGAAAGTGATGATAATAGTGAAAGTGAAGAAACCAAAAATGATGACAACGAAGATGACCAAAACAATGATGAAGACGATGTTCAGGTAGATGACCATAACCATGATGATGACGATGTTCAGGAAGAAGATCATAACCTTGGTGATGATGATCTGGACGAAGTTGATGATGACGATGGTCTGGGAGATGAGGAAATAGATGACGACGAAGAAAAGCAGGAGCAAGAATCAAAAAGGAAAGCAGCCTCCAAAGGTTTTCCGCTAAAAGCGGTAATTCTATCCTGCGTATCCGGTTTGATTTTGGGCTCCATCACGATTGCAGTTCTATATTACTTGGCCACTCCTTCTGAAACTCAATCGCCTGAAACAGTGTTAGAACCTCCTCCAAAACCCCCTCCTGTTGCAAAACTCAGCAAACCTAAACCTAAAAAGTCAAAACTTAGGACCAAAACAAATAAATACAGTTATTACATACAGGTTATTTCCTGTATCTCCCATGAATGTGTAAATGAAAGTAGCCTTCAATTACAAAGCCTTGGCTATAAAACACGTGTCCGGACTTCCAGTGAAAGTTCCGGTATAGCCGAAGTGATATCAACAAATGTTTTGGGAGAAGAAAAATCAGCAAAAATTGTAAAGAAAATTAACTCCGACAAATCTCTGGCAGGATACGCTTATCGTAAATCGATAAAAAAAGGGTTCCAGGTTTCCCTAGGTTTATTTCCAGAACTGGAAACGGCTAATAGAGTAAGAACATACTTAAATCAAGCTTTTAAGAATCAGATTTTTTTTAAAATACAACGTACTACACAAAAAATACTTTTTCAAAAAGTTCAAATTGGCGGGTTAAAATCAAAAAAAGAAGCTGAGAAGTTGCGCAATAGACTGAAACAAAACAACCCTGATTTTAGAGGAGCTTTTGTATTTTCAGTAAAAAATAAATAATAATGACTGATATTTAGATTTTGACTAAGTAAGACTTTCCTGATATTTAGGTACAGTTTGGCACTAAGTCTATTCAATGGACTGTTGATTTTAGTTTGCTTTTTAATTTTATTAGAATAGAGTTTATTATCAGGATTTTTCAAATACTTTAATTTAAAGGAGCATAAATGGGACTGAGTTGGACGATTGTATTCAGTGTTTTGGTAATTGGATTCATAATTATTCCAGGAATTGTTTTTTTGACTAACATCAGTCGAATTCGCAAAGAGTAAGTACGGTTAATTTCTGTCATTATAAAATCGGAAATACCTAATTCGCCTTTTCCAGGACTCGGGAACTCTTTTCTTTCAGCCTTCCCATTGAATGATTTGAAGGCACCCCACCCTTTCGAATCTCATCGGAAAATCACACTGCAGGAGCTGCCGCATTTCTAGCAGCTAATTTTCTTTGAGTTTTACTTTGAAAAATAGACTCAGTTTAATAAGAGCAAATGGCAGCACTATGTTGTTTTGTTTGCTGCCTGAAGTCTGCCTCCCGTTTTTTTTATTATTGTTTTCTCTAAGTCCGCTTTTCGCAAAAAGGAATTCTCCATTTTCCAACCAATTTCCACCTCACTCATTGCAGGGTTTTTACTCAGCAAAACAATCGAAAGATAAACCGGCATTTTCTGTCATTAAAGGCAGCTTTGCAGTAGTTTCTGCTACAGCATTAAATGTTCGTTCCGGTCCAAGTACTAAGAATCCTGTGCTAAAGGTGATCCTTAAGGACACACATATTTTGCCCCTGTCTTCACCAAAACATGAATGGCTCAAAATCCGTATCCCAAAAGGCATAAAAGGATGGGTAGCCAAAAAGCATGTAAAGATTTATATGCCAAAACCTTTGTCTGTTTTCAAAGTAAAACCAGCCTCTATGCCCTTCACATCTCTGCTGGAAGCAAGTATTAGCCGGTACATGGAAGAAATGTATATACAAAAAAGATTGAAACCAGTAGACAAATTATTTATCGTTGTTGAAGACCTGACAACCGAATCTTATGTGGTATCTATTCGTCCAAGACAAAGTGTAAAATCAGCAAGTACGATTAAGGTCCCAATACTTCATGCTTTTATGATTCAGCGCTTTCGCGGGAACATAAAAGAACCTTCGAAGTATGAACGGCAAATTGAGGAAATGATTCGATTCAGCAGCAACCCAAGTACAAATACCATTATCAAATTGTTAGGCGGCCCCAAAAAAATCCAGGATTTACTGAATGAAACAAAAATATACAAAGAACTGAAGTTGGCGGAAGCTATTCCTGAAGATGGACGGACCTATCAAAATAAAATATCTGCAGCAGATTTAAATCAAATTTTTGTTAATATTTGGTCCAATCGTGTAATTGGTTCTGAATTCAACCTGGAAAATAACATGACTGCATCAAAAAAAATGCTGCATTTACTTAAATTGCCCGGACACTCATGGTTGATAGACAGAATTAAAGCTGGAACCTGTTTTTCGTCAAATAAATCTGTAAAAATTTGGGACAAGACCGGATTTGTAAAGGGTGTAAACGGAAATGGAGGAATTGTTGAAATAGATACGCCTCATGGCAGAAAAGCATATTCAATTGTAATGTTCATGGAGCGCGACAAATATCACACTATCATAGGAGATGCTACTAAGTGGTCAGAACGTATGGCCATGCATATGCGTCGGATCTCTGAAATGACTTATGCATTTTTTTCCAACCGTTATGAAAGCTACAATAAATGTGGTCGTTCATTATTAAATCGTTTTGCCAAACTTGCCCTTGCATCACATCTTCTTCATGCCTCTCTCTAAATTTTCTCAAAAGCATATTGATTCCTGAAACAGGGGAGCAATAACATTATTATTAACAAAATATTCATGACTTTCGAGGAACGTATAGACTGGTTTTCTGCACGAAACCTAATCATGCTGTTTCTATTGAAAGATCGTTTTTTGAACCCGCTTGTTCCTGTACAATTACAAAAACTTAAATCTTCCGGACTGCTTGACAACAAGTATTTATTGAAAGTAATGGAAGAACATTTTCCTGAGTATGATGCCGAGTTGCCGAGAGGAATGTATTTTCCAGTTCCAATTTCACGTTCACTTTCGGATGGAGAGGATTTTTCAACTAAACTTGCGGGGCAATTTTTTTATGATTACATTCATGTTGATGACCATAAAAAATGGAGTCTGAGAGATAAGTATATCACTGGAAAGGTTTTATCGCTTTTTGAGTCAAACCTGTTTTATGAAAAGGAAACCAACCGCTATTACGTTGAATACTGGAGTGATAGTCGATGGGATAAATGCTACCTTGAATGTGCAATAACTCCAATGTTGGGATTATCAGTAGAGAGTATTCCAGATGGATTAAAGTTGGAACTCAATAATCATAAAACAGATTTAATTGATCTCCATAGTTTCCGTATTGATACAAAAGAAAGGTGTTTTGCCCTCTCACTAAACCATGGCGAAGTACAGCTTGGAGACACTCCCAGATTCTGGTTGCTAAATCAATTGGATGAAACAGGTACTCAACTCGTTCTGAACAAGCAACTTTTCCCTTTGAATATTTCATCATGAATTGAAATAATAATAGGCATTTCCTCCATATTTAAGTTCCTTACCTACCTGAGACATCTACTTCATATTGTTGCCATTCAGCAATATTCATTGAAAATATTTCACTATCATGTTATAATTGGCACAAATTTTTAAGAAGTATTAATAGAGCTTCTTTATTAAACCGCTCATAATCTAAGATGCTTATGGGTTTCAGTTCAACCATATAACCGTAAGTAAGGGAGTATTTTTCTCATTTTTGAGAAATATTTCGGGAACGTGAATACTTTATTTGCTGCATTATTTCCAGAAGATAATTTTTCGCATTGTCTTTTGGAGTGCATGATTGATACTAAAAGAAATTCTTCTTTTGTATCACGAGCAGAACGTCGAATAGACTCCATTTCTTTAGCACGTTCGAATTCACCTTTCCTCCCTTTTTTAAAACAGGCGTAACGAGCTTGTGCAGATTCGGAACATGCTAATATTTCCGGAGTTAAATTTTGAGCAGAGACAGAAATGTATACTGAAACAGAATACCAAAAGAAAATCATTGCTGCTAAAAACGACCTTAGACTAAGATGTATAGTCCGACGTAGTTTTGCAGTCGTTTTTTTTGGCTGGGTCTTCGTAAATTACATAAATTTTGGGTTCGCTCAAACTGAAAACACAACTGTTGAGGGAAATAGCAAAAATAATAATGTCCGTAAAATAAATGTACAAAAACCTCAACCAGAAGCCAAATATCATATAGTATATCATACAAAAAACTTGGTACCATTGCCCTTTAACAATCCCCGATTTAAACCAGTTTATACTGGCACAATAAGCCCGGAAGATTCGAATAAAACAAGAAAAGCAATGACAATGATGCTGGAAAAGTCTAAATCCAGCAATCCGCTGACTAACAATTTGCCTACTTCAAAATTTTATTTGAAGGAACAAAAACAGAAAGATCGGGAAAAGCACAAAAGAGAGATGCAGGTCTATAATGAAAGGAATAATAAGAAATTCAATGAATATTTTAAACGCCTACAACAAAAACGATCTCACTCTGCAAACTACAGCGGTAGGCATTTCGATTACACAAGTTACAACCAAAATATTCAAGTTGCCGCCAGTCGTTAATCTCATTTGAGAAAGCCATCTTTTTTTCTTCCAAATCATCAATAAATTCAATACAATAATTATGGCACGTGTAGCAATGGCAATGAGTGGCGGCGTTGACTCGTCTGTTGCAGCAGTTCTGCTGAAGGAGCAGGGACATGAAGTTATCGGCCTGCACATGAAACTATATCATGGACCGGAGAATGAAACTCGTCCTAAAAGTTGCTGTTCGCTCGATGAAGCAATAGATGCACGTGCAGCCTGCCATCGTCTGAATATCCCATTTTATGTTCTTGATTGTCAAAAGGAATTTCGAGAATCTGTAATAGATTATTTTGTTGAAGAATATTCTCGCGGTAACACACCAAATCCGTGCGTAATGTGCAATAAAGAAATAAAAAGTAATTTATTACTAAAAAAAGTAGATGAACTTGATTGCGACTATTTGGCCACCGGCCATTATGCCAAAATTCGCTTCAATCCTCTCATTCGGCGCCAGCAATTAATACGTCCTCAGGATTTGCGTAAAGATCAAACATATTTTCTACATAGCATTCCAGCAGATGAGCTTCACCGTCTGATGTTCCCTCTGGCAGATATCATTAAACCTGAAGTACGGAAAATTGCAGGAAAACTGAATTTATCTGCAGCAAATAAGCCGGATAGTCAGGAGATATGTTTTGTTCCAAAGGATTATCGAAATTTCCTAAAGCAGGAACTGAATGAGGTACCTGAACATGGAGAGTTCATTAGTGTATCAGGGGAAGTTCTGGGAGAACACCTCGGCTTGCCATTCTATACAATTGGACAGCGCCGTGGACTTGGTCTAAGTGATTCTACGCCGTATTATGTTGTTAAAATTGATAAAGGAAAAAACAGGATAGTTCTTGGAAAAGAAGAAGATTTATATTCTAAGACTATATTTGTTTCCGGAGTGAACTGGTTGTCTATATCACCTCCAAAAGAGCAGTTACATGTAACTGCGAAGTTGCGCTACTCCCATCAGGGAGTAGCCGCTTCTGTTTTTCCAGAGTCAGATAACAAAGTCAGGTTGGAACTTGATGTTCCGGAACGTGCCGTTACTCCCGGACAGGCTGCGGTTTTTTATCAAGATGAAATACTCTTAGGTGGTGGTTGGATTAACGATTTACCTTGAGGGTTGTAGATTAAACATTGGATTATGAATATAATTATAACCGGTTTTATGGGATCAGGTAAAACCACAATTGGACGAAAATTAGCCAAATTGATTGAATATTCATTTGTAGATACAGATTCTGAAATAGAAGATGATCAAGGTTGCAGTGTTAGTGAAATTTTTAAGTACGGAGGTGAAGAGTGTTTTCGTGAAATGGAAACACGACTTTTGGAAAAGTTGAAAAATATTGATAATTCCGTAATAGCAACTGGCGGTGGTATAGTACTGCGTGAAGAAAATCGAAAGATGCTGAAGGGAATTGGTAAACGTGTTTATTTGAGGGTGCCTGAAGAAGAACTGGCGCGGCGTTTAAAAAATGACCGGAACCGTCCGCTTTTGATGAATAATAATCCTGAAATTGCAGTTCAGGGAATGTTAAAAGAACGTGGCTTGCTCTATGAACAAGCAGAGTGTATAATTGATACAACTCAACGATCTCCACACCAGATTGCTACAGAAATAGCTAAAAAGCTTTGTAATGCAGACCACGACCGCAACTTTTGAATCTGCTTTGAAAAAACTTGAAGAGACTGTAGATAAGCTGGAAGAGGGTTCTATTCCTCTAGATGAAGCTTTGACTACTTTTGAATCAGGTGTACGCTGGAGTCGAGAATGCAAAAAATTTCTCGAAAACGCAGAGCAGCGAATTGAGACAATTTTAAAGAATGAAAATGGTGAGTATGAACAAAAGGAGTTTGTACTCGATAAATGAACACGGCTTTCAACAAATGCTTGAAAGTCAAAACTAATATTTCAGAGATGTTCTGTTCCACTTGATTGAAAGAATGAATGGGTGGTGCTGATTTCTGATTGCTGATTGCTGATTTCTAGAAAAACTGAAAAACGACGCCGGTAAAAACGAATGCTGAGTTGTATCTTAAAGTTTGTTTGCGTCACTGCAGTTCCTAGATTCGATTTCTAATCTGAAAATCAAATATAATTGCAGAACATCCTGATTTTAAACTTAATAAAATCAGGTAAATAATGACAGAAGTAGATCAAAAGATTCTTATAAATGTAGAGGATGATGAAACACGAATTGCACTGGTGCATGGTTCAACACTCAATAATCTCTACATTGAACAGACCCACCACACCCAAAAAGTCGGAAATATCTATTGTGGAAAAGTTGTAAAAGTACAGCCCTCATTTCAAGCAGCCTTCATTGATTACGGAGAGGAGCGCCATGGGTTCCTTTCTTTATCCGATATTAATTTCCAAGTCTATAAGCCAAATCAGAAAGGTCGTGGACGACCTTCCATTACTCAAATCCTGAAGCCGGGACAAAAAGTTCTTGTCCAAGTCGTCAAAGACGAAATAGCCCATAAAGGGGCATCTCTTACTACAAATATATCTTTAGCCGGACGCTTCCTTGTTTTTATGCCTGATAGTGAGCGCGGCGGAGTCTCCCGAAAAATTGAAGATGAGGAACAACGTTCCCGCTTACGACATTTACTGAAAGGACTTGGTGGAGAGGATTCATCAGCCATAATCCGTACGGTAGGAGTTGACCGTTCTCTTACTGAATTAAAACGTGACTTTATGATTTTGAGGCGGACCTGGAATGAGATAAAAGACGAGTATGAAGAGCAGTCTGCCCTCGGACTCCTTTATCAGGAAGAAATTGCGATGGTCCGTATGATCAGAGATTACTACCATGAAAATATCTCAGAAGTAGTAATTGATGAACCCGTAGCTTTTCAGCGTGCCTTAGAATTTTTTCAAGCACATATGCCTAAAGATCAAAAGAAGCTTCAACTTTACCTGGGCGAAAAGTCTCTTTTTTCTTCATATGATATTGAAGGTCATATTGAGGTTTTACACCATAAGCAAGTTCCGTTGCCTTCCGGAGGATCACTGGTCATAATGCCTACAGAAGCTCTAGTTGCGATTGACGTTAATTCAGGCAGATCGACACAAGAGAGAAACATTGAGGCTACCGCATTAAGAACTAATTTAGAGGCTGCTGAAGAAGTTGCCAAGCAGTTGCGTTTAAGAAACTTAGGTGGGTTGATCGTCGTGGATTTTATTGACATGGATAATTCAAAAAACCGCCTCTCTGTAGAAAAAAAGATTGAAGAAGCAATGTCTGCTGATAAAGCAAAGACTTCATTTGGAGAAATCTCAAAATTCGGCTTACTGGAATTGAGTCGACAGCGCATTTCCGGAAGTTTGGCGCGAAACTCTGTTGTCCTAACTTTGGTAAACAGAATATTGCGAAAAATTCACGACTCTGCAGTTGAGCAGAAGGTCCTGCAGGTTCATATACGTCTACCTTTGGAAATAGCTTCACATTTGCTCAACGTGAAGCGTCAGCGTTTAACACAAATGGAAATGGATTATGGAATACGGATTTCCATAACACCGGACACGTCACTTGGTTCTGAAGAAATTCCAGAAATGGAAGTTACTTTGAGAGAACAAGACGGCGAAGAAACTCGAACCTCAGTACCAATTTCTGCTTCAGATATGCGTGACGAGAAACCTGGTGGAAAAAAAGGAAGGCAAAAAAAGGAAGTAGCTAAAAAAGACAGTGCGACTGAAGCGCCGGGTAGTCTGGAAATGAAAAATAAAGAAAAACAAAGTAAGCAAATTAGCAACGACACTTCAAAACCATCATCCAAATCTAAAGGCAAAAGGCCCGGAACAGATACCAGTTTAACGCAGGAACATCCGGATTCCGGATCTGTAGTTGAAAAGGATAATGATAAGTTAACTGCAACTGAGAAACAGAGGACTCCTGAAGTTGAGAAAAAACAAAAGGCAGTTGTCAAAAAACAAGAGACAAAAGAAAAAACAGATGTTGGTCTTTTTAAGAGTGTACATGAATCTTTGGAAGTTAAAGATACTCCTAATGGCAAAAAATCCAGTCAGAAGCGGATTGTTGAGGAAAATAATGATCCGGAAGTATCAACATTTAGAAGTGTACATCTGGACGAAAATTTGGACTCTGCTAAAAAAACTAAAAGAATATCTCATGAAAACCCAACAAAAAATATTATTGAAAATCCAATGTTCAGCAGCGTTCATATAACTGATACTATAAAATCGGTACCGAAGGTTGTTTTTTCAAAGCAAGACGCGAAATCCAGGTGGACATCTGGAAAAACTAAATCCGATTCGACAAAAAAGTCTGGAAAAACTGCTCAAGGCAAACCAACGGCAATTAAAACTGCTAAAAAGAAACAGGATTCCACAAAAGTGAGCACTAGAGCTAAAATTAAAAAAACTAAGGTGGAATCTAATGCAGTGTCCGTAACTAAGTCAAAATCATCACGAAAAAAAGTTTCAGTTACAAAAAAAGAGACTGATAATTCAACAGCATCCAGATCCTTTAACAGTAAAAACAGGTCTACGTCTAAATCAAAACAAGACACAAAACCAAAGAAAAACACTGAAACTCTTCCAAAAAAACATAAGACAGAATAAACTTCTGAAGAAAGCCTCTAATCAAAAATTTCAACTTCATAAAACTGTTGATAAATGTGAGTCATGGTTAAAGCAATGGCTTATAAAAACCTTCCTTCTATCACAGAGTGTGATTCCTTCCTCAGGAGACAAAATCTCGCTTATGGGAAATCAGTCAGAGAAATCGTAAATAGTGTCCTGAATCAAGTACGACAGGAAATTTACCAAAAAAAGACCGGATCTGTTTCATACAATAACACCCAAATTTTAGAACGTGTTGCAGCAAAAGTCCGAATACAGTCTACCGGGGCGCAACGGGTTATCAATGCAACCGGAGTTGTTGTTCATACTAATTTGGGACGAGCTCCTTTGTCAGCAGAATTGTTAGCGAATGCCTTACCTCGAATGAGTTCTTATTCCACCTTGGAATTTGATCTTAGCACCGGGAAACGTGGTTCACGCGACTCAAAAGTCCGCAAGCTGTTACGTTCACTTTCCGGTGCTGAAGATGCAATGGTGGTCAATAACAATGCTGCTGCCGTTTTTTTAATGCTCAAGGCCTTGACGACAAGTCTACAGGAAGACAAAATACCAGAGGTGATTGTCTCACGAGGCGAGTTGGTGGAGATCGGAGGTTCTTTCCGAATTCCTGACATCATGCGGGAAGCAGGCGTGAAACTGGTCGAAGTTGGTACCACTAATCGCTGCCGCCTTTCAGATTATGAGGAAGCTCTGACCGAAAACACAGCAGCTCTGTTAAAAGTACATCCATCCAATTACGAAATTAAAGGATTTACAGAGTCCGTTTCAGTTGGAAAAATGGCAGGACTTGCCCACTCCAAGGGCCTTTTCTGTTTTCATGATTGGGGTAGCGGAAGCTTTTATCGGTTCAAGCAACGTGGGTTAAGTGAATATGCAACTGCAGAGCAGGAGCTTGCAGCAGGCCCGGATTTGCTGGCTTTTAGTGGTGACAAACTTCTTGGTGGAATCCAGGCTGGAGTGCTGCTAGGTAAAGCTGAAAACATCCAGAAACTGAGAAAACATGCTCTTTACCGGGCATTACGTTTAGACAAGGTAACACTTGCTTTGTTGGAAGAAACACTTGAAGTATACCTGGATTTAAAAAGACTTCCGGAACTGGTTCCAACAGTTGGTATGCTAGAATTAACTGTTGAAGAAATTCAAAAACAAGTAAATTTATTTTTGGAGAGACTCAAACTTCCAAACAAATCTGCGTTGAAATGTGAGCTCCGCAAGACAGAATCTCGGACTGGAGGTGGTGCTTTACCGGAACTTCCTATAGAATCAGCTGCACTTGTATTGTCACATCCGGAATGGTCAGCAAATGATTTACAGGAATGGTTTCGATCACAACCTGTACCAATCATTGTCCGTGTTCATGAAGAGCAAATTTGGCTGGATTTCCGAACAATTCTTCCACATGACTCTGATGAGCTAATGTCGGTAATCACTCGACTTATTTAAACCTGACATAACTGGTTTATCAGAAGCATAACCTAAATCTCTGCTGCCAAATTCAGGTCTATCCATTCTCCTTTTACCCAATTATCTAAAAGGTCTTTTTCTTGCTTGTTAATCGGAGCAGCATAATCTTCATTTAAAGTTGAATCAGGAGTTTTCGGCAGTGTCTTTTTATATCAGACAATTAAAAATCCTACATAACATGAATTCCCCCACTTATTTGGTAAAATCCCTTTTGATATATCTCACTTTTCTTTTCTTTACTACTCCGGGTTGGGGGCAGTCTAACAATTCAAGTGGAAACATCTTTGGTATACAACAGACTCAACTAAGCGGTTTTAGTGATGATGAGCGTGTAAAAGTATTATTACTAAACCTCCTACCATCAGGTATGACTGAGACTGCAGCAGAAGAAATTGCAAAGGCTCTTCAGTTGAATGTTTACAACACTAATCATTTTACAGTTGTAGGACCTTCAGAGTGGAATGCACAGATCAAAGACCGGGACCCTACACTGGCTGACTGTCATGACATTGCTTGCGGAGTTATGATTGGTAAAATGTTTCATGCAGACAAAGTACTGGTTGGTACAATTCATTCAGAAATAATGCTGAATGATAATGGCAAAGAAGAGCCGAGTATTATCCTGTCAATTAGACTGGTAGATACACGAACAAACATCACAGATTTTACTGATGAAGTACAATTCAACGACTTGAAAATGCACGATGAATTGTTTCGAATGGCTGAAAGGATTTCAGAAAATTCGTTGTTACTTGGAAATGTGCTGGCTGTAAAACATTCTGGGATTTCCATAAATTTTGGACGTGCACAAGGTATCAAAATCGGACACCGGTTAGTCATATCCCGGCGAAAATCATTTAAGTCAGATTCAGTAGAAAAAACAGCCGGAAAAACTTTTCAAAAAATCGCATTAGCTGAAATAGTTCAAGTTAGCGATTTGTCTTCTGAAGCAGTTATTGTTCAAAAAATTTCATCTGTTGCTAAGGGAGACCAAATTCAGACTTATGTCAATAATGAGAAACTAATTCACTTGATCACGCAAACACGTAAAGAACTAGATATTCAAAAAAAACTTAAACCAAAAAACCGAGTTATCCGCTTAGGGCCAACTGTTACAAAGGGAAGTACTGATTTTTCAAACTGGTCTAAGCGCTTTAATCTGACAAAATCGGAGCACGACCGCTGGCTCTACACCACTGCAGGAGCTGGAGCTGCGACAATACTATTTCTCAGCGGCACCTTCAATATCAGCGGTTTTCTTAACATCTTACCTTGGGTTGCCGGTGCCGGAAGTGTTTATAGCGGTATTAAATATTTCCATTATCGTGAAATGCTTAATGAGCTTTCTACAGAAGGACGTTCCCGTGGTTTTCTTACCAGTTCGCTAACCAATGAATTACCGGGTTGGCATTGGACTCCTGTTAAAAAAGGCTTCAATATAGCTTGGGTAAAGCATTTCTAAAATCTGACAGCTTGATTTTTCTTTTCTCTCTACAATAAATTCCTCTCCTGTCAAGTTTCCAATTTTCCGGAATCAATTTAACCGGACAATTGAACTCACAATGTAAAGAACATAAATTACATCTTGAGTTTAAGACTAAAAACTTGGAAACTGTGAAACATCTTTTAGTGGCAAACTGCTTAAAGTTACTGCCTAATTATCTAAAATAATCCTTCAAAGTTAAAAATCTAAAATCATCTATTCATTCCAAATAATGATAATGGGAAGCACATTTATTAACTGCTTGATAAAACTGACGAGCAAAAGTTCGCTTGATCCGAAAGGTGTAAATGGCTGCATCTGAAACACAAGAACAGCTGTATTTTGCTCTTCAAACTTTTACTGAAGTCAACAACATCATTGCCTCTTCACACAATTCTGAAGAGACTCTGGCCAGGACTGTCAGCATGATAGCAAAGCGAATACAAGTCGATGCATGTTCAATTTATATTTTTGATGCAGACCGTGGAGTACTGATCCTGAAAGCAACTCACGGTCTTGATCCTTCCACCATTGAGTCTGTTCACATGCCTCCTTCTGAGGGACTGGTTGGATTGGTACTGGAGCGCTCTGCTCCAGTGCAGGAATCTCAAATGCAGGAACATCCAAGATTTAAAGCATTTCCTCAAACAAAAGAAGATTCATTTTCTTCTTTTCTGGGAGTTCCTCTGATAGAACATCGAAAATCTTTTGGAGTACTTGTAGTTCACACTACAGAACCACGCATATTTTCTCCCGAGGAAGTGCTAATACTGAGTTCAATCGCAACTCAAATCTCCAGCCTTGTTTCTAAAGCCCTCCTTCTAAAGCAACTTGATACAGCAACACAGGAACCAACTGTTGCTGAGAAAAGAAAAGGAACTACTCTTCGCCTGTCCGGACAAGCGGTTGCTTATGGTGTTGCAGTTGGAAAAGCAATACGCCTGCAGCAATCTGAACTTGAAGAACCACAGCAGAGCAGTACCAGATCTGCAGAAAATGAAATGTCTGACTTTCAATCTGCAATGGATCACACAATTTCTGATACTATGGACTTGATTGAAAAAGTCTCGGATCGTGTTGGTACTGAAGAAGCTTCTATTTTTCACGCACATCTGATGTTTTTGGAGGATCATCATTTTCAGAGCAAAATTAAGACAAAAATAGAATCTGGAAATACTGCATCATGGTCAATTTACCAGACAGTTCACGAATATCTGGGTGCATTTGAAGAAATTAAAGATCCTTACCTCAGTGAAAAAGGCTCGGATTTAAAAGATGTTGGCTACCGTCTCTTACACTATCTAGGGCATGAGGTCCTTTCTGTTACCAAAAAGACAGGGATTCTTATTATGCGCCAACTCCTTCCGGGAGATATCGCCAGGATGGACACAACACGGATTAAAGGAATTATTTTGTCAACTGGAGGTATAGTTTCACACGCAGCCATTCTGGCTCGTTCTTTGGGGATTCCTGCAGTTTGTCTTGAAGACCATGAATTGGAGTTGATTAAAGATGGAGACCCGCTGGTTATTGACGGAGATTCCGGGTTAGCAGTAGCTTATCCGGAAAAAGAAGTACTTGCTGAATTTAAACATTTGCTGGTTGAACAACAGCATTATTTTAAGCACCTTGAAGAGTTTAAGGATATCCTATGCAAAACGAGTGATGGTACACGAATAAATTTAATGGCCAATATTGCCCTGGGAAGTGATCAAATTCAATTACCCCGCTATGGTGCTGAAGGGGTTGGGCTGTTCAGAACCGAAATTTATTTTCTTTCACTTGATCGCTACCCTGACATTTCTGAGCAAACGCAGGTATATCGTGAATTGCTTGATAATGTTGCAGAAGATAAGCCCGTGATTTTCCGGACTTTGGACGTTGGTGCAGACAAAGCAGCACCATACATGGGTTTTCAAGATGAGGATAATCCCTTTCTTGGTTATCGTGCAGTACGCCGTCAGTTGAAACAAAAAACTGTACTAAAGGATCAATTGAAGGCTTTACTTTTGGCAACAGGAACTCGTCCTAACGTTCGCTTACTGTTCCCAATGATTACAAATGTTAAAGAAATCAGGCAGGCAAAGGAATTATTCGAAGAGTGCCGTATTGAAGTTGAAGCATCCGGTGAAGCTTTAGCAAAAATAGAAGTGGGTATGATGTTTGAGGTTCCAAGTGCCTTTTTGATTTGTGATAAATTTATGTCGGAAATTGACTTTTGTTCGATTGGCAGCAACGACCTCACTCAATACGTACTGGCTGTTGATCGTAATAATCCCCAAATTGCTGACCTTTACGACCCTCTGCATCCTGCTGTTCTGCAATTAATTCATCGACTTGTGCAAACGGCAGAAGAACATCAAAAATCTGTTGAATTGTGTGGTGAAATGGCTTCAGATCCTGACGGATGTGTGATTCTAGTCGGTCTTGGAATCAATTCACTCAGCATGAATGCGCCTTTAATTCCAGTTGTAAAAAAACGTCTCTCAGAAATATCACTGCCTGATGCAAAAATTCTGGCTCAAAATGCCTTGAATGCAACCTCTCCGGAGGAAGTGCGTAACTTGATTCGTGAATGTTTTCCAGATACTCATTCCAAAGAAAAACATAAACAATGATGACTCAAAACGATCCTCATAAAATCTGTTTGATTCATGGTAACCAACTGTTATTGGTAGAGGAAACCGCGAATACTTTAATAGATCAGAGACTTGAGGGCCGGGAACAGGATTGGAGTTTGGAGCGCTTCAATGCGCAGGAAATGTTGAAAACGATTGGAGAATCTGGAAAAAACAGTATCGATGACCTTTTGATCAGTTGTGAAACATTACCGATGCTAACTGACCGCAAAGTAATCCGGATCGATAATTTTGAACTGATCAAGAAAGCAGCAAATAAAAGTGACAATTCTCAAGCGGTCAGGCTTTTTGAAGCACTTGAAAACATCATAAAAAATCCTCCGGAAAGCTTGTGGTTTGTCTTTACCAGTCCGGCAATGCGTGAACAGGATTTCAGTAAACCACTCTATCGCAGCATCAAACAGGGCGGTGGTCGGATACAAAAATTTGTAGCCTACGATAATAGTACTCCATACAACTGGGTTATTCAGCGAGGAGAGCAAAAAGGATTGCCCCTTACAGCGGATGTTGCACGTTTACTGATAAACATTGTGGGCAACGATTTGACTGATCTTGACCACGAACTGGAAAAATTAAGCCTCTATTTATCAGGTAAAACCGTCTCAGAAGAAATGATCAAAGAACACATTCGCGGTCACAAACATTTTTCTGTTTTCCGGATGACTGAAGCTTTGTCCCGGAAGGAATTACTGCCTGCCCTGGAAATTCTTGATCATCAGCTACAATCGGCTCCCCGTGAACACGTGCGCCTTTTCGCACTCATCATTATGCAGTTTCGCCGCCTTCTCATCATTCACAGCATGTTTGAACAATTTTATAAGGAATCAGAAATTATTGGAAAAATATCTCTTCCACCATTTCTCAGCAAACAAGTTTTGGCACAAGCTCGAAATTTTACCAGTGAAGAATTACAAAATATCTACACAGAACTTTCTAAACTGGACTTGCGGGTAAAGTTCAAAAATACACTTGCACCTCTTCTACTTCAGGACCTTTTTCAGCGCATTTGTTCCGGACAGTTCCAAAATGCAGTTAAATAACGATCAACCTGAGTTGAACAACGAAAACTTTCCACGTCTTTTTTCTCCAATTGATCTGTGCGGACATTCCCTGCGTAACCGCATAGTTTTTGGTGCGCACACCGCCAATATGTCTGAACAGGGCCTTCCGGGAGAAAGGCATCTTGCCTATTACCGTGAACGTGCGCTGGGAGGTGCAGCGATGCTGGTCATCGAACCGATACCGGTGCATCCTGCAGCAGTTTTGACACGGGGTAATTTTCGGAACAGCACTGATGAAGTCATTCCTCACTTTAGAAAAATCACGGATGCAGTTCATGAAGAAGGAGCCTTGATTCTGCAGCAGCTTTACCATGTAGGCCAGCATGGGGATTCCGACAATTCATATCACGCCAACTGGTCTCCTTCCGGAATGCCGAGTTACCATGATTCCGACGGAAGTCACACTATGAATGAAACAGAAATAGAGGAGACTATTGAGGGCTTCGTGCAGGCCGCCAGAAGATGCAGTGACGCCGGTTTTGACGGTGTAGAAGTCTGGGCTGCTTATCACGGCATGGTTGATCAATTTTGGACACCATGGTCAAATCAGCGCACAGACCGTTGGGGTGGATCGCTGGAAAACCGTACACGCTTTTCACGGGAAATCATCACACGAATCCGTAAAATATGCGGTGATGATTTTATTGTCGGCATTGCAGTCAACGACGAACCGGATTTCGAAGTCGCCCTCCAGCGTGAATCAATTGCGGAAATCATCGCCCTTCACGATCGCGATCATCTGCTTGATTACGTCACCTGCGGTACCGGAAGCTACTTCGATTTCTACAAGCTGATGCCTACATTTCTCTATCCGGAACGATTGGGAGCGGAACTTGCGGAAGTGCTCAAAGGTGCTGTAACCCATGCCTTGGTAATTGCGGAAAGCCATATCCGCACACCGGAGAATGCCGAGGCCGTGTTATCTGCCAACCAGGCTGATCTGGTTTCCATCGTCCGCGGACAAATCGCGGATCCGCATTTGGCCAACAAAGCCCGGGAAGGACGAGCCGAAGACATTCGTACCTGCCTCTCCTGCAATCAAATGTGTTGGGGCAGACGCAGTCGTGATTACTGGATTTCCTGTCTCGTCAATCCGTCTGCCGGCCGTGAATTTGAATGGGGTGGAGATCGCTTTCAAAAATCAAAAACACCTAAACGTGTTCTTGTAGTTGGAGGAGGACCTGCAGGCTTGGAAGCAGCAAGAGTATCCGCGGAACGCGGTCATAATGTCACTCTCGCAGAGGCCGGTGACCGCCTCGGCGGCCAATTCCGACTGGCGGGAATGCAGCCTCGGCGTGGACAAATTATTGATCTGCTGGACTGGTATGCCCGACAGTTGTCACAACTTGGCGTCGAGGTACGACTCAATGCTTTTCTGGATGCGGATGAAATCAAGGAATTCGCCGCAGAGAAAACTGTAATAGCTACAGGCTCATACCCGTCAGATACCGGATTTCAGAAAGCAATACCGCATGTTGATAAACTGCCGGGAATTGAACTCGGTGGCGTTTTTTCAGCAGAAGATGTGATGGCACGTCGGGCACGTCCTGGAAAGCGTGTCTTAGTCCTCGACGAGGGTGGAAACTGGAAAGGTTGCGGAACCGCCTGGAAACTTGCTGAAGACGGACACGAAGTAACTCTGGTTACACCGGACCCACTTGTAGGCAAGGAACTTCAGCGCACCAATGCAGACTATCCTCTTCGACAGCGGCTGGCGAAACTTGGAGTTAATTTCATTCTTGAATCGGCAATTACAAGCTGGAACAAGGAGGGCGCGGAAGTCCTCTGTTTTTTAGACGGAAACACTCAGTTCATTGAGTCGGATACCCTGGTCTTTGCCACTCCAAACGTTGCAGAAGACTCCCTCATGCAGGAGCTTCAAGGTTCCGGACTAAATGTTCTCAATATCGGTGACAGCGCAGGACCTCGCCAGGCTCCTTTCGTTATCTACGAAGGTCGCCGCACAGGCTTGGAAATTTGAAATAATTCATTTTAAACAAGTAATAAATTAAAACAAAACACTTGATTGACATTCCCACGAAGCTTATTCTCATCCAGATCGGGGAGCGGTAAAATATTAATTTAGATCCTTCGAAGTTTCTAAATTGCACAAATGTGAGTCAAATCCTCTCATGTCACGCCCATAAAGTACTAGCCTACTTGAGAAGATTGAGTAATTAACCGAACGTCCATTGAGTGGAGTTCTCGGGAAATTTCTGACGGAATAGGAGGATTTGTTATAAGAATATCAATTACTTCCATTTTGCAAATCTTTGCAAGACCCACTCGCCCAAATTTGGAACGGTCCGCAACTACGATCACTTCCTGCGCCTGCTCAATAACTGCTCGAGATAACTCTGATTCCAAAGGGTAATAATCTGTTAAATTCAGTTGATTATCAATTCCTCCAACAGAAATAATGGCCCAATCAACGTTGAATTGCCGGATGTACTCAACAGCAGATTGACCAAAAATCGCTCCATCGTCCTGGCGTACTTCTCCACCCGGCATGTAAACATGATTTCCGGAAGGTGGTAATAAAATTCCGGCAATATCTGTTGAATTAGTAATCACTGTCAGGTCTTTGTGTTTGGCGAGAGACCTGGCAACATAGCTTGTCGTGGTTCCGGAATCCAACATCAGTGTGGTTCCGTCTGGAATCAATTCCGAACAAATCTCGGCAATTTGTTGTTTTTCCTCACGCTGTTCAGCCATGCGTTTTTGAAAAGGCGACTCCATCGTTTCATGCAGGGTCGCAACTCCACCGTGAACTTTGCGGACAAGGTGCATTTCAGCAAGTTGCCGTACATCTCTGCGAACAGTTTCATCGGAAACCGAAAAAACTTCAGCCAATTCAGTAATGTTACAGAACTGCTGAAGCCGTAATCGTTCCAGCATCTTCGACTGTCGAATTGAGGAGGGGTACATAACTGAACCTTGAAATAGTAAATATGGAGTTAACAGTCTCAAGCATTTTCCACAAAATTCAACATAATTCCACAAAATTCAAAATATTTTTGCATATTTTTGTGGAATTGTGTACGATTGCTTTCCTCTTAACCTAAAAAGATTAATACAAGGGATAGTTTAAAGAAAATAAATTCTGATGATTAGCGGTCATCCATCTCAAAAAAGGCAGTCTCTGTCCGCGTTCAAAAGAAAAACTTTGCTTGTTATCTAAATAAGAGGGAAGGAGTGTCTACACTGTGTAGACACACTATAATTAACTAATCTGAAAAGGAGAATAGTATGAAAAGAGTATCTCTGGCAATGTCTTTATCATTGGCCTTGTTGTTAGGAGGTGTTTCCTCACAAGCGGTTGCCGATTCAAAAGATCCAATAAAGATA
>LSNO01000086.1 GCA_002082305.1 SAR324 cluster bacterium SAR324-CTD7B | reverse complement strand
ATGTTGATCGGTATGCTTGGTGACGCGTCAGATATACCGCTTTTGTTAACAAGTTGGCGTCAACTGGATAAACATGAACGCTCAGAAGTTTGGCTGGGAGCAATGCAGCGTTTATACTGGAAAAATTATGTGCCTAGCAAGATTATTCCAAAACTAAAAAGTCTTTCAGTAAAATATTCGAAAAATGTAGCTGAAGGAGATAAAGACAGCAATAAGTCAGACTTACTTTATGAGATCGTCAATCCTGCTCCAGTGTCCCGCCTCATTCGAGTGACCTTACAATTTTGGCAAACTCGAATTCAGGAAAAGCTTCCTGCCAAATATTTTTTGATTCCAGCCGGCGGCTTGCTCAAAACAACCATGCCGGTTCGTATTTTGCCGGTTGCACACGCCAAAAGTGTTCGTTTAGATTTCCGCATCTGGGAAGTTGGTGTTTCAGAACCGTTGTTTCATCGGACAGTTTCAATTCCTTCAACAGGTTTTTAACCCATTCAATTATAATAATTTCTTCTTGGCTGAATTTTTATAAGTAAAAAAAATCAATTTTTTTTATTATTTGCTTGATATAGTACTAAATTAGTGCTATTTTAAGAAAACTAATAAAAAGGAGGGCGATGCTGAAATTATCAAAAAAGACTGATTACGCAATTATTTTGCTGACTCATTTGGGTGAAGAAGAAGTTCCTGTTAGTGCGCAGGAAGTGGCGACGCATTACAAATTGCCCTATCCTATGGTGGCCAATATACTTAAACAACTAGTGTCTTCAGGATTGATTGAGTCAATTCGTGGAAAACACGGGGGATATGTCCTGGCTAAGCCGGCAGATGAAATCAACTTGGCAGAGATTATCATGGTCACTGATAGTCCCTTCAATTTAGTAGAATGTGTCCATGATGAAGATAATTGCAAAGTACATCAGTTCTGTCCTACACGAGGACCCCTTCTTGCTTTACATCATAAAATTCAACAATTTGTCGAGGAAACAACATTATCCGCGATAATCAGAGACGCAAAACCAATTAACTTAACTGTAGAGGAATCTTATTATGAAACTGCCCATTTATCTTGATTATAATGCCACCACTCCGGTTGATCCAAAAGTGGTTGAGACGATGATGCCGTTTTTTACGGAATCATTTGGGAATGCCGCCAGTCGTAATCATTCATTTGGTTGGCAAGTTGAGAAGGTTGTCGAGGATGCCCGAGAATCGATTGGCAACGCCATTGGTGCAGGCGGCAAGGAAATCGTTTTTACCAGCGGAGCCACTGAATCAGACAATCTCGCTATCTTAGGAGTAGCAAACTTTTATCAAAAAAAGGGCAAACATATCATAACAAGTCCGATTGAACATAAGGCTGTTATTGATCCTTGCCACGCATTGGAGCAACAGGGTTACGAAATAACCTTTCTCAATGTGGAAAAAAATGGCTGTATCGATCTAAATCAATTGGCAGATTCTATTCGTGACGATACGATTTTGGTTTCACTAATGGCCGGCAACAATGAAATCGGCACATTGAATCCTCTCAAAGAAATTGGCGAAATCACTCGTGAAAAGGGAGTGCTTTTTCATACAGATGCAACGCAGGGTGTGGGTAAAATACCGATTGATGTAGAGGAGATGAAGATAGACCTTCTTTCAATGACTGCACATAAGATGTATGGTCCAAAAGGTATTGGCGCATTGTATGTCCGGCGTAAAAAACCACGTGTCCGTTTGTCACCAATCATGTTTGGTGGAGGTCATGAACGAGGTATGCGTTCCGGAACTCTGAATGTAACAGGAATTGTAGGATTCGCCAAAGCTCTTGAACTATCAATGGATGAAATGGCTTCAGAAGCAGAACGATTGACAGGATTGCGCCAAAGGCTTTTCGAACGTTTAACCTCTGAATTGGATTATATATTTCTCAATGGTCATCCGACTGAACGTCTGCCGAATAATCTCAACTTGAGTTTCGGTTATGTGGAAGGTGAGAGCCTGATGATGGGCGTGAGTGAACTTGCGGTTTCTTCCGGATCAGCCTGCACTTCAGCAAGTTTGGAACCGTCTTACGTTTTACGGGCATTGGGAGTTGGAGACGATCTGGCGCATTCGTCCATTCGTTTCGGCATGGGACGTTTTACTACTGTTGAAGAGGTTGATTATGCTGCGGAGCAAATGATATCTGCAGTTAAACGCCTCCGTGAAATGTCACCGCTTTATGAAATGGTGCAGGAGGGTGTTGATTTGTCAACTGTTAAATGGTCATCTCATTGAACTTAAACTACATACATATTTGAAAAAAGGAGGAACATGGCTTATAGCGAAAAAGTTATTGATCATTACAAAGAGCCCAGGAACGTCGGGAGTTTGGATAAAAATAATACCAATGTCGGTACGGGATTGGTTGGTGCTCCGGAATGCGGTGATGTAATGAAACTGCAAATTCAAGTGAATCCTGAAACTAATGAAATTGTAGATGCTAAATTCAAGACTTTTGGCTGTGGATCTGCCATTGCTAGTTCCAGTCTGGCAACAGAATGGGTAAAAGGCAAAAGTATTGATCAGGCAATGTCTATTCAGAATACACAAATTGTTGAAGAACTTTCGTTGCCTCCGGTAAAAATTCATTGCTCTGTTTTAGCCGAAGACGCCATTAAAGCCGCAATTTCTGATTATAAAAGTAGAAGAGAAGATTGAGTTATAGCGATTA